>CAJJUC010000167.1 GCA_905195005.1 uncultured Eubacteriales bacterium
AAATCAATCCGAAAACCATGGACGTCAAAAAAGTCAGAGGTTTGAAAATGTGCGGAGAAACGCTCGATCTGGACGCGTTTACGGGCGGTTTTAACCTGCAGATAGCGTTTTCTACGGGCTATCTGGCGGGAAAAAGCATATAAACAGCCGCAAAAGCTTGACGAAATACGGAAAAAAGTAGTATAATACTGGCGTTATCAAGCAAAAACAGAGGAAATACAGCATTGAATATTTTCGGCGAAAAGAAAATCAATATCGCGTTGGACGGTCCTGCCGGCAGCGGAAAAAGCACCGCGGCAAAATTTTTCAGGGATAAAGGCGCATGCGTTATCGATTGCGACGCGCTTGCGCACCGCGCACTTTGCTCGGACAGTGTGAAAGAAGAGCTGAAAAGGGAGTTCGGAAGCTCAATCTTTGACGAAAACGGAGAGATCAGCCGAAAAGCTCTCGGCGCGATTGTGTTTTCGGACAGTGAGAAGCTGAAAAAGCTGAACGGAATTGTCCACCCTGTCGTATGCAGCGAAGCACTCGGAATAATCGCGGCTTCGGGAGCGCGCCTTTCGGTCATTGACGGCTCCGAGCTGGAGGCAAGCGGCATAGATGAAAAATGCCGCCATATAATTGTAATATCGGCGCGGCGCGATATTCGCCTGAGCCGCATAATAAAAAGGGATTCAATTCCCGCCGGGAACGCGCAGCGCCGCATCGACGCGCAGCGCCCGTACTCGAAAAAAGCAATTATCGTTGAAAATAACGGCGGCACGGAGGAGCTTTATTCGCGCCTGTCGCTGATATATAATGAGATCATGGGGGAAAACAATGCATAAAACCGTAAATTTTCTGCTCAGAACGGCGGTTTGCGTTTTGGCTGTTATGCTGACGGTTACGGCGGCTGTGTTTGTTGCATACAGACTTTTTCCGCTTAAATATGCGCAGTATATAGAGGCTTATTCGAAGGAATACGGCGTTGACCCGTGTCTTTCCGCGGCGCTGATAAAGGCGGAAAGCAATTTCAATGTATCGGCGGTAAGTCATGCCGGTGCGTACGGGATAATGCAGATTACCGAGGAAACATTTCTTTACTGCTCCGAAAAAATGGGGATTAAGGCAACTGCGGAGGATATTTTTGACGCTGATAAAAACATCCGCGTGGGCATATGGTACTTTGCGTCACTTTTGAAGCGGTATAACAGAAATGTTGACTGCGCTGCGGCAGCATATAACGCCGGCGCGGCGAATGTGGATAAATGGCTTGCCGATAAAAGCTGTTCACCGGACGGGGTGCGGCTCGACAATGTTCCCTATGGCGAAACAAACCGCCATATCAAAAAAATTAATATGTATACGAAAATATATAAAATACTTTATCCGAATCTGAAGTGAGTGAGCTTGCTATGAAGAAAATTCAAGGCTGCGCCGCGCTGATTGCCGCGGCAGCGCTTTTTTTTGCAGCAGGGTGCGAAAAAAAGCGCGAAACAGTCCGCGCTTTTGCGCTTGACACGGAAATTTCGATAACAACGGACGCAGCGGACAAAAAAATCGCCGAAGAGGCGGTTGCCATCTGCCGCAAATATGAAAAAATGTTCAGCCGAACCGATTCGGAAAGCGAGCTTTGCAGGCTTAACGGCGGAGAAATAAAGACGCCCGGAAGCGAACTGAAGTCATTGATTGAAACGGGACTGTCATTTTCAAGACTGACGGACGGTGCATTTGACATTACGCTTGCGCCGCTTACCGACCTTTGGAATATAAAGGAGCGGAAAATTCCTCCCGAAAGCTCGGAAATAGCTGCTGCGCTTCGGAATACGGGGTATGAACGCGTCACGCTCGCCCCCTTTTCGCTCGGCGGAACAGAAATCGACCTCGGAGCGGTTGCCAAAGGGTATATTGCCGACCGTTTGCGCAAATATTTTAATGAGCAGGGTGTCAATAATGTTATCTGCGACCTCGGCGGAAATGTTATGCTTTCGGGTGAATATACCGTTGGAATCCAAAGCCCGTTTTCAGAGGGTGAGCTTTTTGCGGTGATGCGCCTGCGTGATACAAACGCGGTCACAAGCGGAGCATATCAGCGTTATTTTGAATACAACGGTGTAAGATATCATCATATACTTGACGCGCGGACAGGCTCCTGTGCGGAGAGCGACGCCGCGTCTGTAACGGTTGTGTCGCCCTGCGCGGTGAATGCGGACGCGCTCTCAACGGCGATTTTCATTCTCGGCACGAACGGGCTTGAGCTTTGCAGCCGCTTCCCCGACACGGACGCGATTGTAATAACAAAGGATGGAGAATATCGCACAACCGAGGGTTTTGCCGAAAAATACAAGCTTAAAATAAAATAAAATTTCAAAACTTATTGCATTTTAACGGAAAATAGTGTATGATATATGCGGTAGTAATAACAGAAGAGGTGTAGTCGTTTGGAAAAGCTAAAGATAACAGGCGGTAGCAGGCTGTTCGGTGAAATAGCCGTGTGCGGCGCAAAAAATGCCGCAGTTGCTATAATTCCTGCAACGCTGCTTGTAAACGGCGTTTGTCATATAGAAAATATCCCGAACATCAAGGATGTTCGCCTTATAATAGATATGCTTGTACAGCTCGGCGCCAAGGTGACTTATATTAATGACACAACAATTCAGGTTGATTCAACCCGTTTGAAAACATATATTGCTCCGTCAGAGCTTGCGAGCCGCATGCGTGCGAGCTATTATCTGCTCGGTGCGCTTCTCGGAAGAATGAGCAAGGCTGAGGTTGCGCTGCCGGGCGGCTGCAATTTCGGAGTAAGACCGATTGATTTGCACGAAAAAGGCTTCCGTGCGCTCGGTGCAAAGGTTTATGTCGATTCCGGCATTGTTTTTGCCGATGCCGAAAAGCTTGTCGGCAATAATATATATCTTGACACGGTGAGCGTCGGTGCGACCATTAATATTATGCTTGCGGCGGTGCTTGCAAACGGAAGAACGGTTATTGAGAATGCGGCGAAAGAGCCGCATATTGTTGATGTTGCCAATTTCTTAAACGCGATGGGCGCGAATGTGCGCGGCGCGGGAACGGATGTTATCCGCATAATGGGCGTTGAGGAAATGAAGGGCGGAAGCTACAGTATTATTCCCGACCAGATTGAGGCAGGAACGTTCATGATTCTCGCTGCTGCGGCAGGGGGAGATGTGCTCATCCGCAATCTCATTCCCAAGCATATGGACAGCCTTGTTTCAAAGCTTGAGGAAATGGGCGTCAGCGTAACGGAATATGACGATTCGGTGCGAATCCGCCGAAGCGGAGAGTTGCGCGGCATCCAGGTGCGTACCATGCCGTACCCCGGTTTTCCGACGGATTTGCAGCCGCAGATTGTTGCGCTTCTTTCAACCGTGAACAGTCACAGCACCGTAACTGAGGACGTGTGGGAGCACAGATTTCAGTATGTTGACGAGCTTCGGAAAATGGGCGCAAATATCTCCACGGACGGAAAACGCGCCGAAATTGACGGCGGTGCGCTTTCGGGCGCGAGCGTTCGGGCAACGGATCTGCGCGGCGGTGCGGCAATGATTATTGCAGGCGCAGCGGCGGATGGCGTTACGGAGATTTCATCGCCGAATTACATTGACAGGGGCTATTCCGACATTGAGCGCCGTCTTCGCTCCATCGGCGTTAAAATTGAGCGTATATTTGAGGCTGATTAGGAGAAAACGAACAGATGAACGGCAAGGTTTGGATGCGTCCGCTGTCATCGGGCAGCAGCGGAAACTCGGTTCTTGTTTCCGCAGGTGACGCAAAAATTATGGTGGATTGCGGAATAACGGGCAAGGCGGCAGCCGCACGGCTTGAGGAAGCCGGGCTTGACGCACGCTCTGTCGATGCGATAATTGTCACTCATGAGCACATTGACCATATTAAGGGCATCGGCGTTATGTGCAGAAAATTCCGCATACCGATATATGCAACTATGGGAACATGGCAGGCAATGATCGGAAGTATCGGAAAAATCGATACCTCGCTGATTCATTACATAGCGGCTGATGTTCCCTTTAAAATTAAAAATGCCGAGGTAATGCCATTTGCAACATCGCACGATGCGGCTGAAAGCATCGGCGCAGTGTTTTCGCACGGCGGACAAAGCTGCGCACTTGCAACCGACCTCGGAACGATTGACCGCCATATCTGTGATTTGCTTTTGAATTGCGGAATTTTGGTGATTGAAGCCAATCACGATGAACGGATGCTTATGAACGGACCATATCCGCAGAGCCTTAAACAAAGGGTTTTGTCCGACCGCGGTCATCTTTCAAACAGGGTGTGCGGCGCTTTCTGCGCGCGGCTGGCGCGCGAAGGGGCGGTCAGGCAAATAACGCTTGCGCATCTCAGCAATGATAACAACACGCCCGAAGCGGCTTACGGCGCCGTTGCGGCAAGCCTCGGTGCGGCAGGGTTTGACATTGGCAGGGATATAAAGCTGTATGTTGCAAGGCGCAGCGATATAAGTGAAATGATGGTGCATGACGATTGAATATAAATATTATAAGCGTCGGGAAAATAAAAGAGGATTATTTTAAGGCGGCTCTTGCGGAATATGAAAAGCGGCTGAGCCGCTTTTGCAAGCTCACGTGCATTGTTCTGCCGGATAAAAGGATTCCCGATAATCCTTCAAAAGGCGAGTGCGACGCGGTTCTGCGCGCCGAAGGGGAGCAAATTATGAGCAAAATCTCAAAAAGCGACCGCGTTATTGCAATGTGCGTTGAGGGCAAAATGCTCTCAAGCGAGGACTTGGCTGAAAAAATTGAAAAGCTGTCGTTCAGCGGCGGCGATATAGATTTTGTTATAGGCGGCTCGCTGGGACTTTGGGACGAGGTGAAAAACAGAGCGGATTTTAAGCTCAGCCTCAGTCCGATGACGCTTCCGCACAGAATTGCACGGCTTGTGCTTGAGGAACAGATTTACAGAGCGTTTAAGATCAATGCAAACGAAGCGTACCACAAATAGGGTGCTGTTAAAAAAGTCAATTGACTTTT
>CAJJUC010000168.1 GCA_905195005.1 uncultured Eubacteriales bacterium
CAGAATTCGCTCACGATTGTATATACAACCGCGAACACGGGCACGCCGCAAAGCATTCCCCAAAAGCCGAAAAGTCCGCTGCCGACAAGGATTGAAAACATAACCCAGAAGCTCGACACTCCCGTTGAGCTGCCGAGAATTTTCGGTCCGAGAATGTTTCCGTCAAACTGCTGCAGAGCAATGATGATTATTACGAACGTCAGGCATTTTATCGGTTCTGCAAGCAGAATGAGAAGCGCGCTCGGAATCGCGCCGATGAACGGCCCGAAAAAGGGGATAACATTCGTAACGCCGACAACAACGCTGACGAGCGCCGTGTAAGGAATGCGGAATATTGTAAGTATGATAAAGCAAAGAACTCCGATTATAATCGAATCGAATATTTTCCCTGTTATGAAATTCCCGAACTTGTCGTTGGTAAGCCGTGTGACCGCAATTACGCTGTTTGCCTTTTTAACTGAGAAAAAGCTGTATAAAAGGCGTTTGCTCTGAGCGGCAAGCTTTTCCTTGTCCTTCAGAACATAGACAGACACGATTACACCGATTAAGATGTTCAGAAGCATTCCGGCAATATCCATAACGCTCGATGAAACACCTGTTATAAGCGTGTTTATATTCGGAATTATATTTTTCAGCTTGTCCGCAATGTCTGTTATATCGGTAGTGAAGCCCTTGACCGAGCTCATGAGAAATTCCTGCACATCGGGGTTTTTATTGAGAAGCTCGCCGATTAAATCAATAAGATGATTTGCATATCCCGGGAGGCTTATCACAAGCGATTCAATGCTTGAATAAAGCTCGGGAAGAACAAGCTCCGCCAATATGAGCAGCGCAGTGATTGTGATGCCCCAGGTGAGAAAGATTGATGACGCGCGCGAAAGCGATTTAGCACGTGCACGGTTATTTTTCAGCATTTTCTCAAATGCGGGCGAAACCAAATGCTTTTCGATTGTTCGCATAAGCGGATTCAGAATATATGCAAAAAGCAGACCGTAAGTTATCGGGCGCAGGCTTTTAAATACAAGCGAAATCACGCCGCCGACAGTGTCCCATTTGTGGATAAGCATATAAAGGGCAATTCCGGCCGCAACAACGCAGAATGCCACAATTCCGCAGCAAATATATTTTTTCTCCCATGGTAATTTCATAAACTCCGCCTCCTCATACCATATCAATTTAATTGTACCTCACATGAAGGAAAAATACAACATGCAAAGGTAATTTGTAACAAAAATGTTATCCGGGCAATGTTAAAAAGCTCCGGAACGCAGGAAAAGGAGCTGCGTTTAGACAGCCCCTTTGGGTTTAATCTTTTTTTGTGCGCCTTTCAACAAAGCTTGCGATTCTTTCAAGCGCCTTTTCGATGCTCTTAATGCTGTAGGCATAGCTGCACCTTATGAAGCCTTCGCCGCTTTTTCCGAATGCGGTTCCCGGAACAACGGCAACCTTTTCCTCGTACAAAAGCTGCGTTGCAAATTCTTCGCTCGAAAGTCCGGTGGAGGATATGTTCGGGAAAACATAGAATGCGCCGAGCGGCTCGAAGCATGAAAGCCCCATTTCGCGGAATGCGTTCACCATGATTCTGCGGCGGTGATTGTATTCGTTGCGCATATACTCAACCTCGTCATCGCAGCTGCGCATTGCTTCAACAGCGGCGTACTGACTTGTTGTCGGCGCGCACATAATTCCGTACTGATGAATTTTTGTCATCGCCTTAATAACCGGTGCAGGTCCGCAGGCATAACCGAGGCGCCAGCCGGTCATTGCAAATGCCTTTGAAAAACCGTTGACGGTGACGGTTCTTTCCCACATTCCGTCAATCGATGCAAACGAAACATGCTTTCCGTCATATGTAAGCTCACTGTAAATCTCGTCCGAAAGAACAAACAGGTTGTGTTTTTCGACAACGCGCGCAATCTCCTCAAGGTCCTCACGCTTCATGATAGCGCCGGTGGGATTGTTTGGATAGGGGAGAACAAGCAGCTTTGAACGCTCGGTTATTTTCGATTCGAGCATGTCGGCGGTCAAGCGGAAATCGTCCTTTTCACTTGTCGGAATCGGAACGGCGGAGCCGCCTGCCATGACCGCACAGGGCTTGTAACAAACAAAGCTCGGTTCGGGAACAAGAACTTCATCGCCCTCCTTTATCACTGCGCGGAAAAGCAAATCAATTGCTTCGCTTCCGCCGACGGTAACGAGCGTTTCGGTCTTTGCGTCGTATTCAAGCCCGTATTTGCGCGAAAGATATGCGCTGATTTCCTGCCGAAGCTCCATAATGCCGGCATTTGCGCTGTAATGCGTGTGCCCCTTTTCAAGCGAGTATATACCTGCCTCGCGCACTGTCCACGGCGTTACAAAATCAGGCTCGCCGACGCCGAGCGATATTGCGTCCTTCATTTCCGATACTATATCGAAAAATTTTCTTATGCCCGAGGGGGGGAGCACTCTTATGTGCTCGGAAACAAGCTTGCCGTAATCCATCATATTGTCATTACCTCCCGGTTATCCTCTTCTTTTTCGGTGAATATTATTCCATCCTTTTTATATGTCTTAAGCTCAAAATGCGTTGCGGTTGATACAACGGAATCCATCGGCGCAAGCCGCTCGGAAACGAACATTGCAACCTCCTTGAGGCTTTTGCCCTCAACCGTTACAAGAAGGTCATAAGCCCCGGACATGAGTATAACCGATTTAACCTGCGGAAATTTATATATTCTTTCGGCAACCGTGTCAAAGCCGCCGCCGTGCTGCGGAGTCAGCTTAAGCTCTATATTGGCAATTGTCGTGTCCTTGCCGGCAAGCTCCCAGTTTACAAGAGTTTTATAGCCGAGGATAACGTTTTCCTCCTCAAGCTCATGAATCGCTTCCTTAACTTCACGCTCGTCTATACCGAGCATAATGGCTATCTTCGACGCGCTGAGTCTGCTGTCCTGTTCAAGTAATGAAAGTATTTCGTTTTTCATAGCGATCTCTCCTGTCCGATAAAAAATTAATTACTATTATATATTATATCATCGTAAAAATCTACCCCTATTTTCAAAAAAATTAAAAATATTTGCACCGCGGAGCTTGACAAGCTTGACAAAAGGTGATATGATATTATACTGCATTAAGCTGCGGTATTATGCGCTTAAATTTTATAAAAATACATCATTGTGCATAAAAAACGGCTTTGCAAAAGGGTAAAATATGTGCTACTTAACAACAGTTCTTTGTATTTTGCGGTCGGCGGTGCATTCTACACCCCTTCCGTGATGACGGCGCTTTTGGCGCCGCGGTGTATTCCGAGTGCATTCTACACAGGGATATGGAATATGGAAAACCGTTGTTCGTCTATCGGAAAAATATTGTTTAGAGGTGATTTGTTTGAAGCCTATTAAATTAGGAAAAAATGAGAGAATGACCTTTGCCAAAATCGATGAAGTTCTGGAGATGCCGAACCTTATCGACATGCAGAAGTGTTCTTATGACTGGTTTATTAAGGACGGACTGCGCGAGGTTTTTCACGACGTAAGCCCGATCACGGACTATACCGGAAATCTTATACTTGAGTTCACAGATTACAGACTTGACGAGCAGCCGAAGTATTCCATCGAGGAGTGCAAGGAGCGCGATACCAACTATGCGGCTCCGCTCCGCGTTCAGGTTCGCTTAATCAATCAGGAAACGGGCGAGATTAAGGAACAGGAAATTTTCATGGGAGATTTTCCGCTGATGACCGAGCAGGGAACGTTCATCATCAACGGCGCTGAGCGCGTTATTGTAACGCAGCTTGTCCGTTCTCCCGGTATCTATTATGAGCAGAAGTATGATAAGGTAGGTAAAAAGCTCATAAATGCAACCGTTATCCCGAACCGCGGTGCATGGCTTGAATACGAAACCGATTCAAACGATGTGTTCTCCGTTCGTATCGACAGAACGCGTAAGCTTCCGGTTACGGTTCTTCTCAAGGCAATGGGTCTTGAAACAGAGCCGCAGATAATTGAGCTTTTCGGTGAGGATGAAAGAATCCTTCAGACCTTCCAGAAAGATACAACGCACAACCGCGAGGAAGCGCTTTTTGAAATATATCGCAAGCTCCGCCCGGGCGAGCCGCCGACATATGACAGCGCAAGCTCCCTTATAAACGGACTTTTCTTTGACGCAAAACGCTATGACCTTGCAAAGGTCGGCAGATACAAATATAATAAGAAGCTTGCCATTGCCGCAAGAATCACGGGGCAGATTGCGGGCGCCGACATTGTTGACGAAAGAACGGGCGAGATAATCGTTTCCGCAGGAACAAGAATCACCGAGGAAGCGGCGCGCAAGGCTGAGGACGCCGGAATAAACAGAGTTATTATATCCGTTGAGGACAGAAAAACCGTTGTATTTTCAAATAATATGGTTGACCCCGTTAAATATGCCGGCGTTGACCTTTACGATGTTACGCATGAGAGGGTGCGCAAGAGCGTGCTTGACGAAATACTTGAGGAAGCTGCCGGCGACCTTGACGAAATCAAGCGCCTTGCACAGCAGCGCGTTGACGAGCTTGTTCCGAAGCATATCATCACGGACGACATGTTCGCTTCAGTTAACTACTGCAACAACCTTGCCGACGGAATCGGGCACGATGACGATATTGACCATTTGGGTAACCGCCGTCTGCGCAGCGTGGGTGAGCTTCTGCAAAATCAGTTCCGCATCGGTATTTCGCGCATGGAGCGCGGCGTGCGCGAGCGTATGAGCATTCAGGAGCTTGATATTGTCACGCCTCAGTCACTTATCAATATCCGCCCCGTTGTTGCAACAATAAAGGAATTTTTCGGGTCTTCGCAGCTTTCGCAGTTCATGGATCAGAACAATCCGCTTGCAGAGCTTACTCATAAGAGAAGGCTTTCCGCGCTCGGACCGGGCGGTCTTTCGCGTGAGCGCGCAGGTTTCCAGGTTCGTGATGTTCACTACACGCACTACGGCAGAATGTGCCCGATTGAAACGCCCGAAGGTCCGAACAT
>CAJJUC010000169.1 GCA_905195005.1 uncultured Eubacteriales bacterium
ATCTCTTGCAAGAACAAGAGGTCCGTACATAACGGCAAAGTAATCCGCACCGCTGTCAATCACACGGGGATTCATGTCAATATCGAGCAAAATAACATCGCCCTTTTTCCAATCGCCCGAAACGGTGAAGTATTCGCCTGCGTTCGGGGAATACTCCTTGCCGCCGCATACAACGCGCGTGTTCAGGGAAAATTCGGGTATTCTGAGCCTTATTTCTCCGCTGAACGAATCCTTAAACGTGATTTTCACCGCGCCGTCCGCCGGGTATTTTGTTTCGATTTCAAAGCCGATATTTTGTCCGTTTATATTAAGCTCGCCGCTTCCGTTCATATAGAAATTAAACACGGCGGCATTATCGAAGCTCACCGCACTGTAAATCATCGGCAAAGCAAGCCCTGCACCGGAAATCACAATGCAGCAGCCGGAATATTTTGTGTTATCCTCCATCGGTCTGAAGCCGCCGACAGCACAGCCGCGCTCACCGAGCATAACGGGGCTGTAGCTGTCAAACGCCTGTCCGCCTCCGTTTATGTGCGTTCTTCTGCTTGTGTAAATCGCATAAACATCCTTAAAGTACTCAAAGTCAAAGGTTGCCTTCGGGTTGCACGTTCTTCCCTCCGTATTAACGGCGCCGTGCATTGCATTGTATGACGACCTTTCAATCTGCTGAATATACTTTATATCGCCCGTGAGCGAATAGAGCTTTGCGCAAAGCTTCATCCATGTAACCGTCACGCAGGTTTCCTGCATAAGTCCGTTATATTCGGGATTAAACTGCATCACTGACGAATGGTTGAAGCATTCGTGCTTGCAGCCTGCCGCACCGATTATGGTGATTTCCGAGTTTATAATTCTGTCGGCAAACTTGATTGCCGCCGTTTTGTACTTTTCAATTCCCGTTGCGCGGTAATATTCGATAAGTCCCTCAAAGCACGACATCATTTCGTAGCCCTTTGTAACGGGATATTCGCACGGGTTCATTTTATCCTCCAGCGCATATTCAAAAAGATTAAATTCCTTTGCCGCGCCGCGCTCCACAATATACTTTGCAAAATCAAGGTATTTTTTTTCATCCGTCATGAAATAAAGCTTAACCGCCGGTTCAAGAATCGAACTTGAGTTGACCCCTTGCCAAAAATCGGACGTTTCGGTAATATCAATGCCGTTTTCTCCGATTTTCGAAATTATGTAATCAAGCTGCTTTTTCATGCACGCTGTTATTTCCTTTTTCAATTCTTCATCCTTGCAGATGAGCGAAAAATAGTAAAACCCGAGCAGCACATATTTGCGCGACCACATATCCCAGCCGTTAAACTCCGTCAGCGGACTGTAGGAGGTGATCGCTTCGCGCTCTCCCCCTGTTTTAAGGAGCTTTTTCACATATTTGCACAAAACATCGTAAAGCTTTTCATTTTTACTGTACATGTATACCATTGAGCCGCTGCGCATAAGCTTGCCCCAGTATTCGCCTCTCCAGCCGAGGTCATGCGCGTCGGCATAGCCCTCAAACTGGTGAGCGATAAGCTTCCAAGTATCTTCACACAGCAGCTGCATGTTCTCCGCAAATCCGATTAATCCGTTCTCATATCCGTCATAGCTAAAGCTTCCGTTCGGAATTATTTTGTTGTTTATCATAAGGCGCACTCTCCGTTTTCATTATTTTACAATATGTTTCAGCATTTCGCAGCAGCATATTGTGAAGCACCCTGCAACATAGTCCTTTGTTGTGTTCTCGTCAACCGGCGTCGGTCCCCATGCAATTCCTTGGGTCCAGCCGATTCTGCCGTCCTCCGTAAGAGCGGTTTCAACAATTGACGAAACGGCGCGCACAGCCGCGTCATAAAACCTTTTATCGAGAATACCGAGGTTGTATCCTTTTAAAAAGCTCATTGCAATCAGCGCGGTTCCGCTTGATTCCGGGCAGTCGTATTCTTCGGGGTTCAAAAGGTTGACATGCCAGAAACCGTCCGCGCAGATAAGCGGCAGCAAGCGTTCTGCCATGTTGACAAAATCCTCTTTATATTCCGCGTAATACTCGTCATTCTCGCAGAGGTATTCGAGCGTGCGCACAAGCCCTCCGATCACCCAGCCGTTGCCGCGCCCCCAGAATATTTTCTCGCCGCTTGGCGCAAGCTCGCCGCCCGGGAGGAATCTCTCGTCACGGTACCACAAATGCTCCGAAGCGTCATAGCACTTCCGCCTGTTGCGCACATCGGTGTAAAGCGAATGAGCCTTCTCCGTAAATCTGCCGTCGGAAAGCCTTTTTCCCATCATATTGTAAAACGGCAGCGCCATATAAATTGTGTCAACCCACCACCAGTAGTCAACGTCCTTGTCGCAAAGTGTTGTCTCAGCCTCCATTATATATTTTTTTCCATGCTTGTCAAGACCTAATTTATCCAAAAGCCATGTATATATTTCTCCGCAAAACTGATAATCGGCATTTTGGTATGTCGGAACGGTCTGCGGCTCGCCGAAATAGAAATTCCAGTCGTTATCCTCCGCCCATTTAAAAATATAATCGAGATACCTTTTTTCTTTTGTTGCTTCATATGCCGCCGCCAGCCCGAGAAAGTAGCACGATTTTTCCCATGAACAGTCGCCGCTTTCGGGATGGTCTGCAATATAACGGTCGTTCACCTTTTTAATCAGCTTCAGTATATCGGTTTTATTCATATCAATCTCCCGTATTTCTGTTTTATTTATTATAAATATTCTCGCCGTCAAACAGAAACACTCCCTCGGCTGAGAGAATATGATTTCCGTTTTTAAGCCACTGCTTGTATTTTTTTCGGAGGGTGTTGTCCTCCGGAAGTGCGGAAACATCGTCACAGTTATCGGTTCCGAAAATCCACACCGCGCTAACGGGGCTTTGCTCCGTTCCGATTATTTTAAATTCACGCGAAAAACCGACAATGTTTGATTTTTTCCCGAGGAATTTTTCATTAACCGGAGATAAAAGCCACGATGAGCATACAAACGGAATTGTTCTGCCTGCGAATTTTTCGGCAAAGAATCCGTATGCCTTTTTATATGCGTCAAGCCTTGACGCTTCGTCAAAGGCTTTTCCGTTATCGGGAATGTGAATTCTTACCGCCGCAGCGCCTTTTTTTAAGGTTAGTCCGCATAATTCGCAAACCGCAGGCACTTCCGACAATTCAAACTGCATTCTTCCGAGCTGAAATCTCGTCGTCCGAAAATATCCGTAAAACCACCGCGGGCGGCTGATTCCGTAATATCCCCCGACGCTTTTACATTCGTTCATCTTATAAACTATATCTTCAAACGTGTTTCTGATTATTTGCTCATCGATGTTATTCTTTTCGTACAGCAGTTTTCCGTTATGCGCCTCATGAATATAAAACAGCAGATAAAGCTCGTGAGGTTCAATCCCCGTTTTTTCGGAAAGCCTGTCGAGCGCTGCAATATATTCCTCCGGATTTTCCGCCGCACTGTCGAAAAGAATCCTTCCTGCACGGTCAAATTCTTCCTCACAGCCGCTTTTTTCAATAATATCGGCATTTTTCAGAATGCATTGAAGAGCATTTTCGCAAAGCTTGTGCTCTGCCGCATATTCAAAAATAAACTTTTTATCCATAATGCTTCCGTTTCATAAAAGTCGGCGGCGCGGCAAATCACCGCGCCGCCGCAGGTCATTTATTCAAGGTATCGGATAAGCTTTTATTCGGCAGCTTCAGCCGTGAAGGTCCGGGAAGGTGCGTACGGCTTCATAGAAGCGAGCGACTGCATAAACATTGCTTTCGCGGTTATGCCGTCTGTTTCCGTGATGTCGCAGCTCACCGTGAAACGCGTGTAGGACTTAATTTCCTTTGCGTCTGTAACAAGCTTTGTAAGCACTCCGTTTTTGTATACCGCGATTGCAAGGCAGCCGGCATTGCCTGTTTCAAATGCCGGTGCGACCGCGCTTGCGGAAGCTGAAAGCGTTGATTTATAGTTTTCATCGCCATCTGCTTTTGCGGCAAACGTGTTCTTTTCGTATCCGTTTACAAAACACTTGATTTCATTGTCAATCGTTGTTTTAGGTGACAAAACAACATAGTATTCCTTAACAAGTCCGTTCGGAGACGTGAATACAAGTGTTGCGCCGTAATTAGCAGTTTCCGCTTGTTCCGCGTAATCGTTTCCTGTGTAGAACATGGGAGGGTTATCTACGTCAAAGGAAATACCGCCGGCAAATTCTCCGATTTCAATTCCGTCGGAATCAAGATATATATCGTTTGCAATGCTTCCGCCCGTTGCATAGTCAATCGATTCAAACTGCGTTTGATAATCTGCTGTGTCAAAATGCTCGCCGTAGTAAATGCGGGTGTCGTCAACGCAAATCTTACCCGTACGGACTTTATCGAGATTCTCCGTGTAATTCACGGAAATATTGTTCCAGTAGAAGCCCGTGAGCTTATGCGCCGACGGGTCGCGCATGGTCGGATCATCAACAACCCAGCCCTTTGCAATGCATTTCTTTCCGTTGACATATATATCCTGCTTAAGCTCCTTGGGATAGTAAGTAATTCCGATGCGATACCATTCTTTCTCCCTGTAGTTGCGGATAAATTTATCCTTTCCGTTGTCATTTACATAAATTTTTCCGTTTTTGAATCTGACGGGGTTGTTGTATGCAAATCTCTCCGTATTCTCATCGGACACAAAGTTTGCAAGGCTCACTTCATTCATATCGCCCTCAAATGCAAGTGAAAATTCATATGTAAAGCTATCCTCATCAAACATTGCGGAGCTGATATCCGAGATATAATTTGTTCTGTAACCTAAGGATGTGCCTGCCGGAATATTTGATTGGAGCGTGAACGAAATGTCATCGGCAGCCTTTGTATAAAGTCCGCCCTCGTTGACAATTTTGGTTTCGTTTCCCGTTCCGAAGGATGTGAACCTTGAGTTTGTGCTCATGCTGTCGCTGAAAACAATTCTGCAATCCTGCGAGGTTGTCAAATGAAGGTAA
>CAJJUC010000170.1 GCA_905195005.1 uncultured Eubacteriales bacterium
CCGTTTTGTGTTATTATAATTACGAATTGCACCGTCCGATAGTCTTTAATAGACCATATTGCGTCATATATAGACTACATTTGCAACAGCCTCACACTATTTTTTTATTTCCTGCCAGTATCTGTCCGTCTGCTGCTCCAGCTTGTTATTCCCCGGTTTGTAGTACACTCTGTCCGCAATCTCATCGGGAAGATACTGCTGCTTGACATAGCTGTGCGGATAACTGTGCGGATATTTGTAACCGCTGCCGTGACCGAGCTTTTCCGCTCCTCCGTAATGAGAATCCTTCAGGTGTGACGGAATTTCGCCCATGTGTCCGCTGTGAATATCTCCGAGCGCCGCGTCGATTCCGCAGATGGCGCTGTTCGATTTCGGTGCGGTTGCAAGCATTATAACCGCTTCGGCAAGCGGTATGCGCGCTTCGGGAAAGCCGAGCTGCAAAGCCGCGTCAACGCATGACTTTGTAATTACAATCGCATTCGGGTACGCCAGCCCGATGTCCTCAGCCGCCATTACAAGTATTCTGCGGCATATGCTCTGAATATCGTCCGCTTCGACAAGCCGCGCAAGATAATGCAGCGCCGCGTTCGGGTCGCTTCCTCGAACCGATTTCTGAAACGCGCTCAAAACATCGTAATGACTGTCGCCGTCACGGTCATGGCGGAACGCCTTTCGCATTGTCACTGCCTGCGCGGTTTCGAGGTCAATAACAGTCCTTCCGCTTTCATTCATATGCGATGCCATGACCGCAACCTCAAGCGAATTAAGCGCCTTTCTCACGTCGCCGCACGCCGACATCGCCATATGCTCGCACGCCTCATCAGTCAGCTCAATTTCTCCGCCCATGCCTTCCACGCTTCGGCGCAGCGCCTTTTCAATATCGGGCGCTTCCACACCGCGAAATTCAAACACCGTTGAGCGCGATAAAATTGCATTATAAATATAAAAATACGGATTTTCCGTTGTTGAAGCAATCAGTGTGACCCTGCCGTTTTCGATACATTCAAGCAGAGATTGCTGCTGCTTTTTGTTGAAGTTCTGAATCTCATCCAGATAAAGAACAACGCCCTCAGCGCCGAGCAGCGATTCCGACTCCGCAAGCATTGCCTTAATATCGGAAACGGACGCATTCGTTGCATTGAGCTTATAAAGCGGCTTTCCGGCGCGCTTTGCGGCAATGTTTGCAACCGTTGTTTTCCCCGTGCCGGACGGACCGTAAAAAATCATATTCGGAATATTGCCGGACTCTATTATATTATACAAAACCTTGCCCTTTGACAAAATGTGCGCCTGCCCGACAACATCATCGAGCGACTCGGGGCGCATTCTGTCGGCAAGCGGTCGTTTGATTTCGGAAGCCATGGCTGCCGCCTCCCCATCTGTTTCATCTGTTGTCAAATATTCTGCTCTTTTCTACCGCTTTATAAAGTATTCCTCCGAACACACCGCAGCTTATCAGCTCCCCGGCAAACACCGTGAGAAAAAAGTACGGAAGCGACCCTTCCGCACCATAAACATACCTAAGCACGAAAGGCACAACGACCGTGTTCGCGGCAATCGGGAAAAATGCCGCACGCGGAGCTGTTTTTCCGAATTTGTACGTTCCGAATGCTGCAATAAGCGTTGCTGCCGAGCCGAACACAACATCCCAAAGGGCACAGCCTGTCAGCAGATTAGCCGCTGCGCAGCCGATAAACAGCCCGGGCACTGCCGCAAAGGTGAATGCCGGAAACACCGTCAGCGCTTCTGAAATGCGCAGCTGCACCGCGCCGCTTGCAAGCCCCAAAAGGTTTGCGGCATATGTCGCCGCAACATAAAGAGCAGCAATCATTGCGCTTTGTGTGATAAACAGAGTTTTTTTGTTTTTCATTTGTTTTCTTCCTTTCAATGTGCCCAAGTATAAGAAACTCAAGCACATTCCATAGTTTTTTTATGCAGACATACGTCCGCAGTGAGGATGGTTCCGAACTCACTTTTGAAAATTATATTACAAAAACGCCGATTTGTCAACGGATTTTGCTATACAAATAATTTAATATTTATTTGCAATATCTATTGAGTTTCTGCTTGTGATATGGTAAAATATTTATGGATAATTTTAGAGGACGGTAAAGGTTTTGTAGGGTTTATGTAGGGTGTCGATATGAAAATTAAAGATTTTTGCTGCCGCGTCAGGAGCTCCGGCAGCGTTAATAGCTCAGAAAACTCGTTCCCGATATTTCTTTATTAAAAAAGAAATATCGGACGGGTTTTTGTTGCTTTTCGGGGGGGGGGGCTGCATATGAGCTTAAAAACAAAGGCAATACTGAATTACGGCGCAGCTGTTCTGTTTGTCGGACTGACAGTGCTGCATATCTGTAATGGCGAAAGCATATTGAGAGTATTTTGCGACGTCGTCCCTGCATTGTGGTTTGGTACAATTGCAACCGTCTTTTTAAGAAAGTATTACAAATAAAATAGCGGCTTTACAAATTTCAGAATTGTATTATTTACGGGAGGTATTTATGGCGAAATTAGAACAAACACTTACAGGAGATTTTAACAGCATACTCCGCAAAATCGAAGAAGGCATTATAAACGGCAGCATTTCGGCAAGCCTTGAGGATGGCAGTGATTTCTGCATGGGCGATACAAGGTGCAGTGTAAGAGTATTCGAAAGATACAGCTACATCGGCGGAAACCGTGTCAGCCTTAATGTGACCCTGTTCGGAAACCGTGATGCAATCCATTTGTCAGCAATTGCTTCCGGCGGCAGTCAGGCACTGTTTTTCAAGCTGAACACCTTTGGTGAGGAAGCGTTTTTGGATAAGCTTCGTGAAATATTATAAAACACATATATCTTATCGGTAAAAAATAAGATTTTTGAAGTTTATTGGGAAGACTTTTTGTTTAATTGATACTTGGAGGCATTTCTATGAAGAAATTTAACAGTTCCAAAATAATTGTATATTCCGTAACGGCAATATTACTTATTCTGTTTTTAACTGTGGCACTGTTGCTTATGATTTGGAAATACAATCACACATTTACCGTTGACAAATGGAACAGTAAACCGTCCGAAAGATATAAGATTGTGTCCGATATGCTTTCAAAGAATAAAGTAGTCGGAATGACCGAAAATGAAGTTATAAACCTTTTGGGGGAAGAGACCGAAATACATCCGCAAAGCTTTAAGAGTTCAATGTCGGTGGATTCGGACGAAGATACTTTGATTTACGAGCTTGGTGCAAAATATATAGACTATGAATGGCTGATAATTAAGCTCGATAACGGAATTGTGATTGATTATGATTTCGGACTGACTTAATTTTCAAAAAAGAAAGGGGCAAAAGCAATGAAAAAAGCGTCAGTTATAATACTCAAAATAATATTAACCGCAGCGGCTTTGTTTGCAAGCTATTATGCATTAATTGTAACCGCTATGTTATTGTTTTTAAGCGGCATAAACCACATTATAGCATACATAGGTTTAATCGCTGTACCGTCACTTCTGCTGCCTCTTATATGGATAAAAAAGAGAAAAAAGTTTTTAATAATTTGGTGTATCTGCGCCGCCGTGTACGGAATTGCGCTCGGAACAAACTTCGGAATAATCAGGTATAACGAAAGCATTACCGTAAACACATCTCCGAACATTGATATTCATGCGTATCTGCCGTTTAAGGAGGATTCCAAAATTGTAAAGACAGACAGCAAAACATTAAAGCTTACCGAAAATCTGCCGAGAATTGACGGAGCTGCCGCGTTGTTTCCCGTGTATTCCGCATTTGTGAACGCTGTATATCCGAATACGACAAAGCTGCACGACGGAATATTTGAGTATAACAATACCCCTGACGGCTATCGCCTTTTGGCGGAAAAAGAAACAGATATTTTCATCGGTGTGTATCCGTCCGATGAGCAAAGGGCATACGCAGAAGAAAACCAAACCACTTTTGAATATACGCCTATCGGAACGGAGGCATTTGTTTTCTTTGTTCACAAGGACAACCCTATCACCAATCTTACCACCGAGCAAATAAAAGATATTTATTCCGGCAAAATTACGAATTGGAAGGATGTCGGCGGAAAAAACGAGAAAATTGCGGCATTTCAGCGAAATGAGGGCAGCGGCAGTCAAAGTATGCTGAAACGGTTTATGGGCGATACGCCGATTACGGATGCGCCTACCGAAATGGTGAATGATTTAATGGCGGGCATTATAGAACAGGTGGCGGATTATAAAAGCAAAACAAATTCAATCGGGTTTTCGTTCAGATATTATGTTGAGGGAATTATAAAAAATCCGGACATAAAAATGATCTCGATTGACGGCGCTGCACCGACTTCCGAAAACATCAGAAACGGCAGTTACCCCATTCTTACGCCGATTTATGCTGTTACATACAAGGAAAACCAAAACGGCAATGTTAATAAATTGCTTGAATGGATTTTATCCGATGAGGGGCAGCACATTATAAATGAAACAGGTTATGTGGGAATAAAGAATTAGCAAATGAAAAAACTATTATCAATCTTATCCGCCTCTTTACCGATTCGGTGGTAGAATGTATTTATAAATTTTTCCGATGTCCGAGGTATACATATGAAAAAAACTTCTGCTGTTATAAATTCGGTGATAACCGCTATAATCCTTGCTGTCTGCTATGGGCTGTGCCTTGCGGTTCATCAAGCCTTCCGCACAGACACGCTGATTCCGTCAATTTTTATACTCGGATCGTTCCTTATTTCAATTCTGACCGATGGGTATGTTTACGGAATCGTTTCCGCGCTGATAAGCGTTGTTGCGGTTAATTTCGCGTTTACCTTTCCGTTTTTCAAAATTAATTTCACAATTCAGGAAAACAGCGTTTCCGCGCTGATTATGATTGCCATTTCCGTTATGACCTGCGCTCTTACCATAAAACTGAAAAGGCAGAAGGCGCTGAAAGCCGAAAAAGAAGCGGCGCAGATGAAAGCAAATCTGCTGCGCG
>CAJJUC010000171.1 GCA_905195005.1 uncultured Eubacteriales bacterium
TACATGCAGCGGTGACACTGAGGTTGATGATCATCACACCGTTGAGGACATCGGAATTGCGCTCGGACAGGCGTTTAAAACGGCGCTCGGCGAAAAGCGCGGAATATGCCGCTATTTTCATACAGTTATTCCGATGGATGAGACCTTGATTCTTACGGCTGCCGATATTTCGGGGCGCGGAATGCTGCGTTTTGATATGGAAATTCCATCGCAAAAGGTAGGAACGTTTGACACAGAGCTTGTTCGTGAATTTTTCATCGCCTTTGCGAATAATTCGGGAATAACGCTCCATATTAAAAAGCTTGACGGTGAAAATTCGCACCATATAATTGAGGGTGCTTTTAAATCGGCTGCAAGAACGCTGCGCGGAGCAGTGAAACAGGATGCGGAAGGAGCGGACGAAATTCCGTCCACAAAGGGAGTATTATGATAGCAATAATTGATTACGGAGTCGGGAATCTGTTCTCGCTGAAAAGCTCGCTTGAAAGCGTTGGGGCGGACGCGGTTGTAACAGGCGATGAAGCGGTTATAAAATCGGCGGATAAAATTGTGCTGCCCGGAGTGGGAGCATTTCGCGATGCGGCAAATAAGCTAAAAAAAACACATATGGATGATGTTGTTTACGAAATGGCGCAAAGAGGGAAGCCGCTTTTGGGAATATGCCTCGGGATGCAGCTCCTTTTTGAAAAAAGCTATGAATACGGAGAATATGACGGGCTTGGGCTGCTGAAAGGAAATATCAGACCCATTGCAAACGTAATTCCAAAGGATTTGAGCATTCCGCACATCGGCTGGAACAGTCTTGACATAAAAAAAACTTCTCAGCTTTATGAAAATGTCGATAACGGAGAATATGTTTATTTTGTTCATTCATACTATGCGGCAGATTGCGATGAGTGTGTAACGGCAACGGCTGATTACGGCGCTCCGCTCACTGCTTCGGTTGAGCATGAAAATGTGTTCGGCTGTCAGTTTCACCCCGAAAAAAGCGGAAAAACGGGTATGAAAATACTTAAGGCATTTTGCAGCCTTTAAAAATCGGAGGACTTAACATGATAATTTTCCCGGCAATAGATTTATATGAAGGAAAGGCTGTAAGACTGCTTAAAGGCAATTATAACCAAATGACGGTTTACAGTGACAAGCCTTCGGAAAAGGCAGTTGAATTTGCGCGGTGCGGCGCGGAGTATATTCACTTGGTTGACCTTGAGGGGGCAAAGGACGGTACAACTCCGAACTTTGAAGCGGTTTCGGAAATTGTTTCAAAAAGCGGACTGAAAGCGGAAATCGGCGGCGGAATACGCTCAATGGAAACTATTGAAAAGTATTTGAAATGCGGCGTTGAGCGCGTCATTCTCGGAACGGCTGCGGCGAATGACCGCGAGCTTTTGAAAGCTGCCGTTGATAAATTCGGCGATAGAATTGCAGTCGGCGCAGATATGGCTGACGGAATAATCGCGGTGAACGGCTGGAGAACCTCCGGTGGAATAGACGGAATGGATTTTTGCGAACAAATGCAGAATACAGGTGTAAAGTATATTATCTGTACAGACATTTCCAAGGACGGAGCAATGCAGGGGACAAACAGACAGCTTTACAGCGATTTGTCAAAAAGATTTGATGTGAATATAACGGCGTCGGGAGGGGTCAGCAGTCTTGATGATGTGCGTGCACTTAACAAGCTTGGTATATACGGAGCTATTATAGGGAAAGCGCTTTACACCGGAGCAATTGATTTGCATGAAGCAATTGAGGTGACAAAGAAATGATTACGAAAAGAATTATTCCGTGCCTTGACGTTCGCAACGGAAGGGTTGTAAAGGGCGTGAACTTCACAGGATTGTCCGATGTTTCCTCGCCCGTTGAGCTGGCGCGTTATTATTCCGAAAACGGGGCGGATGAGCTTGTTTTTTATGATATAACAGCTTCGTTTGAACAGCGCGCGCTGTTCACGGACATTTTGCGGCAGGTTGCATCGACAATATTTATACCGCTGACTGTAGGCGGAGGAATAAACACGCTCGATGACTTCGACAGAGTGCTAAAATGCGGAGCGGATAAGGTCAGCGTTAATTCGGGCGCTATAAAAAATCCGTCGCTGATTGAACAAGCCGCAAGGGTTTACGGAAATCAGTGCGTTGTGCTCTCAGCCGATATAAAGCGCGTTGACGGAGTGTTTCGTGTTTTTTCAAAAGGCGGCCGCGAAAACACCGGGATGGAAGCAATTGAATGGATTAAGTCATGCGTCAGCCGCGGAGCAGGTGAGGTTGTGGTAAATTCTATCGATACGGACGGTGTTAAAAACGGGTTCGATATTGAAATGCTGTCGGCAGTGCAAAGCGCTGTGAATGTGCCTGTTGTTGCGTCGGGAGGAGCAGGCAAAACGGAGGATTTTGTTGAGTTATTTAAAAAAATCCCAAAAATGTCTGCAGGGCTTGCAGCGTCAATCTTCCATTTCGGAGAGGTAAAGATAGCGGATTTGAAGAAAGAGCTTGCAGATAACGGCATCACCGTCAGAATATAGAGAGGAGAGGTCAGACAAATGGCTTTAAAGGATAATTTGAAATTTGATGAAAACGGACTTATTCCGGCAATTGTTATTGATGCGGAAACAAAAAACATACTCACGCTTGCATATATGAACCGCGAAAGCCTTGATATATCCCTTCAAAAGGGACTTACATGCTTTTGGAGCAGATCGCGCAAATGTCTTTGGCTCAAGGGAGAGACAAGCGGAAACTATCAGCACATTGTAAAAATCGTTGCGGACTGCGATGCGGACGCACTTGCGGTTTATGTTAAGAAGGACGGTCCTGCTTGCCACACAGGCGCTGACAGCTGTTTTAACGATGTTATTTTTGAAAGCGACAGCGCCGAGGTATTTTCTCCGCAGGCGCTTATGAAAATGATTTCGGGAAGAAAAACCGATAAAAAAGAGGGGTCGTATACATCGTATCTTTTCGATAAGGGAATTGACAAAATCCTGAAAAAGGTGGGTGAGGAGAGCACTGAGGTTATCATTGCCGCAAAGGATAATGATAAAAAGGAAACCATATACGAGATAGCGGATTTATACTATCATGTTATGGTTATGATGGTTGAAATGGGTATCACGGCAGATGATGTTATGCGTGAGCTGGCGTCGCGTCATGTGATTGACAAAAAGGTTAAGCAGGAAAAAATGACGTCATGAGAGGAAATCTGCATACTCACACGGTTTACTGTGACGGAAAAAACACTCCCGAGGAAATCGTTCGGAAAGCCGTTGAGCTTGGGTTTGACTACATCGGTTTTTCGGGACATTCTTATACGGAATTTGATACAACATGGTGCATGAGCTGCGAGAATACAGAGCGTTACTATAACGAAATATCGTATCTGAAGAAAAAATATGACGGGATAATCAATGTTTACTGCGGTATTGAACGCGATATTTATGCATCACCCGATGAACATAAATATGATTATGCGATTAATTCCGTTCACTATGTCCGTATTGGCGGCAAATATTATGACATTGACGATACGCCCGAAAAAACAAATGCGGTTATTAAAAATTATTTCGGAGGGAATCCGTATGATTTTGTTGACTGCTACTATGAATCTGTTTCGAAAATAAGCGGCGGCATTATAGGCCATTTTGATTTGCTGACGAAATTCCGCGATATTTCACAGCTTTTTTCGGAGGATGACGCGCGTTATATCAAAGCCTCCGAGGACGCGTGTGCGGAGCTTATTTCACGCGGCTGCATATTTGAAGTCAACACGGGAGCGATTGCACGCGGATGCAGAAAAACGCCTTATCCGAGCGAAAGAATACTTTCTTTTATACACAAAAACGGCGGAAGAATTATTCTCACAAGCGATTGCCATGACAAAGAAAAGCTCGGCTTCCGCTTTGATGAAACGGAAGCCGAGCTGAAAAAAATCGGTTTTTCGGACTGCTTTGACCTGCCCGATTTTAAAGCCTTGAAATAAGAGTTGTAAGCATACACAATGTTATACCGATGAGCGTCGGAATCAGTGCGGCAAGCAAGGTCCATTTTATGCTTGCCGTTTCTTTTTTTATTGTGAGCAGCGTTGTTGAGCACGGCCAATGAAGCAGCGAAAAAATCATAACGTTTAATACCGTGAGCGCCGTCCAGCCGTTCTGCATAAGAATGCTGCGGATTTGCGCTGCATTTTCAAGCTGCGGAATAGTGCCCTGTGACATATACGCCATTAATATTATAGGAATAACAATTTCATTTGCCGGGAAGGCAAGTATAAAAGCAATCAGAATCACGCCGTCAAGCCCCAGCAGCCTTGCAAAGGGATCAAGAAAACCGGCGCAAACCGATAAAATGCTTGCTCTGCCTATGCATATGTTTGCCGAAAGCCATATAATTGCCCCTGCCGGTGCGGCAACTGCCGCGGCGCGCCCGAGAACAAAAAGTGTGCGGTCAAACACAGAGCGGACAATAACCTTGCCGATTTGCGGTCTGCGATACGGCGGAAGCTCAAGCGTGAACGATGAAGTTTCGCCGCGCAGAAGTGTTTTTGAAAGAAGCTTCGTAATAAGAAGCGTCAATCCGATACCCATGATTATAAAGATCGTCAGCACGGCTGCGGAAAGAAGCGTTGAATCGGCAAACGGATAACCGGCAAACATCATTGACGAAAGCATTATAAACAGCGGGAAACGCCCGTTGCAGGGTACAAACGAATTTGTTAAAACCGCGAGCAGCCTTTCGCGCGGCGAGTCGATTATTCTGCATCCGACAATTCCGGCAGCGTTGCAGCCGAAGCCCATACACATGAAAACGGAAATTTGAGGTATGAAGGCAAATTCAAAGAAAATGCTGCATATAATTGTACTGTTTTAAAATATTTGTGCTGAGGGGGATTAATCATGGATGATAAAGCC
>CAJJUC010000172.1 GCA_905195005.1 uncultured Eubacteriales bacterium
CAAGCAGCGCTTCGATATAGCAATAGTATTCTCCGCTCTCCGCCGCATTTTTTACCGAGTATGTATTGTATACGACTGATGAAACGGGAACAGCGTCCTCAGAACCGCTCGGCAGAAAATACCACTGATACTTCTCAACGGACAGATTATCCGCAAGCGTATATGAGATATCGTGCGCGTTTCCGTCATACTCTCCCGTATAACCGCTCACGGTAACGTTTGCCATGGTATACGCGGCGTAATACGTTTTTTCTCCGAAATCGCTTTCTTTAATTTCATATACTCTCACGCCCTGCATAAGCTCGTCTTCATACCAGCCGGCAAAATTATATCCGTTTTTCGAAACGTCAGTCGGGAGCGGTGTGCCTGTTCCGTAGGTATACTCCGTGATTTTGCCCGCATTTATAACTCCGCCGTTTGTTTCAAAGGAAACCGCAAATTTCTTAGTTTCCCAAACGGCGTAAAGCTTAATGTCCGCATTTTCGGAATACATATCTCCTCCGAAATACGAAGCGGCGCCGTCCGCAGATGAAGACCAGCCGACGAAGTCATATCCGTATCTTTCGGGTATCAGCTCGGATATACTAACGTCAGTACCATAATTCTTTATTGTGCTTTGGGGCATATTCCCGACATACTCCGTTGTATTCGCATTGTATGCAACGGAATATGTGTTTTGTCCAATGCCCCTCACGGTTATAACGGTTGCTTCCGTAATATTCACAACCTCAAAATGCACCGTGTTTCCGTCTTCCGCTGTTTTTTCAAGAAGCACGCCGTTTGCGTATACCGCCATATCCGAAGCATTGTAACCGTCGGACAATGTGATGCTGAACAAGAAGCTGCCGCCATGTTCAACGCGGCTGTCGGATGTGACATTCACTGTAAATTCGCTTCTGTCCTGCGGAACCGACACCGTGTAAGCAAGCGGTTCGAATTTTGCTTCAAGCTCTAAATCTGCTTCAATACCTGTTTCAAAATCCCATTCATCCTCACCTGCAAACCAGCCCGTGAATGTATATCCTGTTTTTGACGGCGCTTTCGGCTTCTGCGCTTTATTATTGTAAACCACCTTTTCGGAGTAATATGCTTCACCGTCCGCAATGTATTTAACGGTGTAAATATCCGCCGTCACACCGTACACGGTTACGGTTATGTCCTCGGTGATATTTTTAACCGTAAATCCGTAAGTGTTTTCCGTTATATCGGGCACAAGCAGGATGCCGTTTGCATATACCCTCATACCGTCGGCACTGTAATGCGGAGCAATCGTTATTGTGAAATGATAATCGCCGCCGTAACTCACCTCTGTGCCGCCGGTCGATTCCACCGTATACCCTTCTCCGCTCTGTGCAGGGTTAACGCTTAACATTCCGCTTTCCCACACGGGGTAAAGTGTCATATCCGATGTTACTTTATCTTCCGGAAAGCTCCAGACGCGCTCCCCGTCAGACCAGCCCTTAAAGGCTTCACCCTGCTTTGAGGGCGACACCGGTTCGGCAAGAAGTGAATTGTAGTCCGACTGCACCGTCAAATAAACCTGACCGTCCACCATATATGTTACCGTGTGCTTGTCGAGCTCCACTCCCGTTACGGTAATGATTTGATTCACCGTAATATTTTTAACGGAATAGGAATAAACGCCTCCGCTTTCAATTCCCGAAAGCAAAATTCCGTTTGCGTATACTCTCATACCGCCGGCATTATAATGCGGCGCGATTGTTATTGTGAAGTTATAATCATCGCCGTAATTTACCGTTGTGCTGTCGGTTGATTCCACCGTATATCCTTCGCCGCTCCGCGCAGGAACAATCTCCGGCGTGATTATCTCAAACCTTGCATACACGGACAAATCCTTGTCAATCACCGTTGTTTCGTCAACCTTAATTCCGCCTGTGCGCTCGGTGTACCAGCCTGTAAACCGATATCCTGTTTTTCCGGGGGGATTCGGAAGTGCAACGGCTGCCGGGCTGCCCTCAATGGCTGACTGCGTATAGTAAAGCCCGTTGTCTATGTAAAAGCTTGCCGTGTAGATTTTCCCGGGCTGCGCAGCTGCAATAAAGGAAACCGACCCGGTTATCCTGTACACGCCTTCCGAAACCAATTCGGCATTTTCACGGGGAACTGCGGTTATCACGGGCGTATTATACCCGGCTCCGCTTACGGCGGATACGTTAACCGTTCCGTTATAAACAACTTCGTTTGCACTGAGCGACCCCGTAACACCCTCACCGGTGATAAGCGTTATCGCAAACTTATTAATTTCCCACTGTGCATAAAGCGTAATATCGGCATTAACGCTTAATTCGCTTCCTGCGCTGTAGCTTGTTCCCGTTCCGTCGGCTTTTGTGTTCCATCCTTTGAAGGTGTACCCCGTGCGAACCGGAGCTTTAGGGCTTAATATAAGCACATTGTCATGCTTCTTTGTCTGCCCGGAGGGAACTGCAACCTCGTTCTCTGTGTTCTTATTGTATACCACCGCATAGGTATCGGCAGTCCATTTTGCATAGAGCCTTATGTCAGCTGTCACGCCGCGTTGAAAATCATACGGAGAGCTGCAAGCCGAGTCCGTATACCAGCCGCCGAAGGTGTGTCCGCTTCTTTCGGGGGCGGCAGGCTGAAGCGCCTTCATATCCTTCTCAACCACAGCAATTGAATATATACTGCCGTTGCTGACAAAGGTGACGGTGTGCTGAGGCTTTTTGGCAACCGCGATCGAAATGACGGGATGCGATGTTATGTTTGAAAGCGTATAGGTAAATACATCGCCGTTTTGAGCTCCGCTGAGTGTGCTTCCGTTCGCAAACACCACGGGAACGGAGGTTTTATATCCGTCCGCCAGCGTAACCGTAAATGAAAAATCATCTCCGCTTTCAACAACCGTGTTTTGCGGCGACACACTGTACCCCGTGCCGTCATTGAGTATAATGCGGAACGCTTCTTTTTTCACATGATAGATATTAATGCTTGTGTCGGAGGATATATTCTTTATGCTATATGTGTAATTGCTGCTGTTTATCTGCACTGCACCGAGCATAATTCCGTTTGCCGAAACTGTCATCTTATCCGCGGAATATCCATCCTCCACGCGCACGGTAAAGGAAACATCATCACCCTTGCCGACAGTTATATTTTTCGGAGCCGTCACCTCTGCATTATTGTAATATACCTTGCAGCCCTCGCGCGAAGCAGGGAGCGTTACCGTATAGCTTTCGTTTTCGCGAATCACTGTGTACAGATAAACAACCGCTCCGCTTTCTCCCGTAAGCCCTGCCGTAATTTCCTGCCCGTCACTGTAATAGACAACATCGCTTCCCGGAGCGAGAGACCAGCCGCAGAAGGTATATCCGTTCGGGACGGAAACGCCGAGTGTTTCCGCTTTCGGAAGGCTGAACGTATCTCCGTAAACGGCTGAAACACTGCCCGTCGTCTGCGTTCCGCTGACGAATGCAACCGTATAGGTTACGGGCTCCCATGCCGCATACAGCTCAAATTCATCGGCAATGCTGCTCCACGGAGCAGTCAGATATGAATCCGACAGCGTCATATCAGATTTGTAGACCGGATTTCCGCCCTTGCCCGCGGAAGTGTAATAGCCTGCGAACTTATATCCGTATCTCATCGGCGGCACAAGCTTATCCGACGGCAGAATTTTTCCGTATACCGCTTCACATGAAGCCGTGCCCGAGGAACCGCCCTCGAAATTGAAATTAATTTTTGTTCTTGCACCGTTCCAGACAGCATAAAGAACGATTTCTCCGTTTTGAACATCTGTAAGATTTATAACGGCAGCTCCGTCCGTATAAGCAAGCTCGCCGCCTGCCGAAAGTGACCAGCCTGCAAAACGGCAGCCCGTCTTTTCAAAGGTGTTTTCGGAAAGCGTATGCTCTTTATCGTAAACAGCAGTTTCCGAAGCCATTACTCCGCTGCCGCCGTTTGTGTCGTATCGCACAGTGTAGGATATTGCGCCCCACACGGCATAAAGAACAATGTCCTCCGCAGTAACCGGAATGCTGTCGCCGCCCGTGTATTGCGCATAATCTGACTCCGCCTCAGACGCCCAGCCCTTGAATACATACCCTTTTCTGACCGGCAAATCGGGTTTAACGGCAGCCATATCTCCGTTTGCATATATCCGCATGTCAATCGGCGCATTTACGCCGCTGTTTGCGTTGTATATCACATTTATTGAGGTATTATCGGCAACAACAACCGAGGTGTCGGCTCTTATTTCAGTTTTATACACTCCGTTAATCGGATGCATAAGAATCCCGTTAACATATACCTTCGGGGAGCTTCCGCTGACGGTAAATTCGGCATATTCTCCGAGCGTATAACCGCCTGCATTTATTCCCGAAACCGAATAGCCGCTCGCCGCAAACACGCTCGTCATGTATTTGACAGGCTCATAAACGGCATACAGAACCGTATCGCGGTTCGGCATCGTATACGGTGATGATACTATGTCGGCTTTTGTTGCCGTTTGAGTTTCCGCCCAGCCGCAGAACACATAACCGTCTTTTTTCGGCGTCGCTTCCGTAAGCTTGACAGAGCTTCCTGCCGCCGGATAGGATGAGCCTGCATACGTGCCGAAAACGCCGCCGTTTGCGTTATAGACAAGCTCGGGATTCTTAACCCATACCGCGAAAAGCGTTACGAGAGAATTTCCCATAGTAAAGCTGTCGCCGGGCCGGTACTGCACCGCAGCGGAATCGGGCTTTTCCGCCCAGCCCATAAATGTGTAGTTTTGCCTTGTCGGAATATTTTTGCTCAGTCCGACCGTTTCATCAGCGTGAACTTCAACGGCGGGCGGCGCGCCCTCTCCGCCGTTTGCGTCATATGTCACGGTGTACTTATCCTTTTCAAGCCACGCGGCATAAACA
>CAJJUC010000173.1 GCA_905195005.1 uncultured Eubacteriales bacterium
CAGAAAAAGACGATTTTCAGGCTTTTTGAGCGGGTTCGGATATTAACACATCTGCTTAAGCAAAATATTGTTTTAATCCCAATACAATTCCCGAAACCATTTTATCCTGATAGTCTGCCGTTGCCAGCAAACGATCTTCCTCCGGGTTTGTCATAAAACCCATTTCAACCAATATAACCGGAACCTGCGTCCAGTTAAATCCGGTTAAATCGTTTCTGACAGAAATTCCTCTGTTTGGAGCGCCAGTCTGCTGAACAAAGCTTTGCAGAACAAGCTCCCCTGCCGTTCTGCTTTTATTCAGAATGTCAGCGTTACCGATATACTGCGATCCGGGAACAAGCACCGAAACGCCGCGTGCGGCGGAGCTGTTGCTCCCGTCGGCGTGCAGCTTAACGGATATATCTGCGTTGAGCGCGTTTGCAAATTGCGCCCTGTCAATATTGGACACATCGCATGCATGCTCCGTTCTTGTCATGTGAACAACTGCGCCCTCCGCTTCAAGCGCGGCTCTGAGTTTAAGCGCCACCGAAAGATTCAGCTGTTCCTCCGTCTGATACTTACCAGATGTTCCCGAAACAAACGCCGCCTTTGTCACATTGCTTCCCGGCGCTATTGCTTCCTTCTTTTTATAGCTGCTGATTCCGTGCCCTGCGTCAACAACGATTACCTTGCCGCTTAAAACGCTTACGGGAGCGGCAGGCTCGGGCTGCACTTCGTGAACAGATTCCCCGGCAGGCGGTTCGGGCGGTGTTTCCAAAGGCGGATGCGCAAGCTCGGAAGGCCATGTTCTAACAGCGTATGCATGCTGACCGCTGCCCTTTTCGTCAGATTTCTGCTCCGTATTCACCTCCGGAGTTTGCCTTGTTCCGGGCTGAAGATTCTCCGAACCGCTGTAGCCGCAAAACAAAAGCAGCGCCGTCAAAATTGAGATACAAGCGTTTTTCAATTTATTCACCCTCCTGTTGTAGTTTTATTGTTCAGGCATATATGCCCGTTACCAATCCGTTTTTTAACACCGGCTCAACGCAGCGGCTTCAACCTCATTGCCGTGCTCCGCAATCAGCTTTATCAAATCATCCGACTGCAGCCACACCGTTGCGGTATTGTCATTCGGGTGTATTCCGATTAAATTCCCCGAAAAATCGTCGTCAAGGAAAAAATGAACGCGGCGCTCACTGTCATTAAGCAATCCGAACGGAGAAACCGAACCGGGAACAAGCCCCATTATTTTCATCAGGTCATCCGGCGAAGCAAACGACAGGTTTCTTAACCCGTGTGCCTTGCGAAATTCCTTTAAGTTTACGCGCTTGTTTCCGCAAACAGTAATTAAATAGTAGTTTTGCTTTTTGTCATCACGCACAAAAAGATTTTTTGCATCCCACTCAGGATAAGGCAGCTCAACCGAGTTCAGCTCATCCATACTGTAGACCGCTTCATGCTCCGTAACCTCATATGATATTTTGTGCTCTGTAAGAAACCGATAAATCTCCGCTTTGTTCATTTGCTGCCTCCGTTATCTTTTCTGTTATTGATGAAAAACATGGTTATACCTGCGCCGCATATAAGAATATACCCCAGAACGCTGAGCGCGTCCGGAAGCTGCCCGAAAAAGAGAAAACCGAAGAACGCCGCAAACAGTACCTGCGAATAGTCATAAACCGAGATTTCCTTTGCAGGTGCGAAAATATATGCCCTTGTTATTCCGAACTGCCCGATACATGCGCTGACACCTGCACCGCACAGGCATAAAAGGCTTTTCAAGCTCATTGCCGCCGGATTCATAATCATGAACGGCAGACACACAAGACACGAAAATGCGGAAAAGAAGAAAATGATAACGAAGCTGTTTTCTCCGTTTTTTCCGAGGCGGCGCACAAAGGTATATGCCATGCCTGCACCGAGACCGCCGAGCGCCCCGATAATCGCCGGGAACGACACATATCCGCTAAGCGACGGTTTGATGATAAGAATACTCCCGGCAAACGCTGTCAGCACACCGAGCACCTGCGCGAGCGACGGTTTTTCACCGAGCAGAAACACGGAAAAAATAATTGCGAAAAACGGCGAAAGCTTGTTAAGCATATTCGCGTCGGCAAGCACAAGGCGGTCAATTGCATAAAAATTGCATACAAGCCCCATTGTGCCGAAAAACGACCTTCCGATAAGCGACGGAATACTTGATTTTTTCGGAACAAAGCTTATACGTTTTTTCAGCATAATCAGCGTTACGACAATAAACGCCGCAAAATTTCTGAAAAAAGCCTTCTGAAATGAAGGTAAATCTCCCGAAAGATGAACAAAAACGCTCATCATTGAAAAACCGAATGCCGCCGTTATGACATATAATATACCTTTTGTTTTTGGATTCATAAGCCTGCACCATACTTAAAAATAGCATAAGGGAAATTAATCCCTCATGCTATTTTAACACTTTATTCTTTAAATGTCAATGAATTAATACATTCCGCCGCCCATTGCAGCCGCCTGAGCTGCTGCTGCAGCGCCGTTATCCTCCTTGGGCTTATCGGCAACAACGCTCTCCGTTGTGAGAACCATGCCTGCAACGCTTGCGGCATTCTGAAGCGCGCTTCTCGTAACCTTTGCCGGGTCAACGATGCCTGCCTTAATCATATCAACATATTCGCCTGTAAGTGCATTATAGCCGAAGCCTGATTTGGCATTCTTAACGTTCTCGACAACAACCGCGCCCTCAACGCCTGCGTTTGCGCAAATCTGCTTAACAGGCTCTTCAATAGCCTTAAGCACGATTTCAGCGCCCGTCTTTTCATCGCCGGAAAGTGATTCAAGCAGCTTTGCAACCTTTGCGGTTGCTTCAATAAGCGCCGTGCCGCCGCCTGCAACAATGCCTTCTTCAACGGCAGCTCTTGTTGCATTAAGAGCGTCCTCAATGCGAAGCTTCATTTCTTTCATTTCAGTTTCCGTAGCAGCGCCAACCTTAATGACAGCAACTCCGCCTGCAAGCTTTGCAAGTCTTTCCTGAAGCTTTTCGCGGTCGAAATCGCTTGTTGTGTTCTCAATTTCGGAACGAATCTGAGCAACTCTGTCCTTGATAGCCTTGGAATCGCCTATACCGTCAACAATAATTGTTGCTTCCTTCATAATCTTAGCCTGACGGCAGCGACCGAGCTGCGAGAAATCAGCTTCCTTAAGCTCAAGACCGAGCTCTTCGCTGATAACCGTGCCGCCTGTAAGAATTGCAATATCCTGAAGCATTGCCTTTCTTCTGTCACCGAAGCCGGGAGCTTTAACCGCAACGCATGTGAATGTGCCGCGCAGCTTGTTTACGATAAGCGTTGTAAGAGCCTCGCCCTCAATGTCCTCTGCAATGATAAGAAGCTTCTTGCCCTGCTGAACAATCTGCTCAAGGAGAGGAAGAATATCCTGAATATTTGAAATCTTTTTATCTGTGATAAGAATGTACGGGTCATCCAGAACGGCTTCCATCTTCTCCGTGTCCGTTACCATGTAGGGAGAAAGATATCCGCGGTCAAACTGCATACCTTCTACAACCTCGCTGTAGGTTTCAGCCGTTTTGCCCTCTTCAATCGTGATAACGCCGTCTTTTGAAACCTTTTCCATAGCGTCGGCAACAAGCTCGCCGATTTTTTCATCGCCTGCGGAAACGGACGCAACGCGTGCAATATCGTCTTTTCCGTTCACCTTCTTCGAATTCTCCGTTATGCTTTCAACGGCAGCCCCAACAGCCTTTGAAATACCTTTTCTGATAACCATGGGGTTTGCGCCGGCGGCAACATTTTTAAGTCCCTCACGAACAAGCGCCTGTGCAAGAAGCGTTGCGGTTGTCGTACCGTCACCTGCAACATCGTTTGTCTTTGTGGCAACCTCACGCACAAGCTGAGCTCCCATATTTTCGAAAGGATCCTCAAGCTCAATTTCCTTTGCAATCGTAACACCGTCGTTTGTGATAAGCGGAGCGCCGAATTTCTTGTCAAGAACAACGTTTCTGCCCTTGGGTCCGAGCGTTACCTTAACAGTGTTTGCAAGCTGGTCAAGACCGCTCTGCAGCGCCTTGCGCGCGTCCTCACCGAATTTTATGTCCTTAGCCATATTAAATCACTCCTATTAAAATCAGTCTAATTTTGCAAGAATATCATTCTGGCGGAGAATTGTGTACTCGCTGCCGTCAAGTTTAACTTCCGTGCCGGCATATTTACTGAGAATAACTTTATCCCCGACCTTAACTTCCATTTTAACCTCTTTTCCGTCAACAACGCCGCCGGGGCCCACTGCAACAACTTCGGCATACTGCGGCTTCTCCTTTGCGGAACCGGGAAGAACGATACCGCTCTTGGTTGTTTCCTCCGTTTCCACCATCTTGATAACGACTCTGTCGCCAAGCGGTTTAATTGTCATGATCAATTACCTCCTACTATATTAATCATTTTGCTTTCAAGAGTATATAATACCACAATTCTCAGATTTTTCAACCTTTTTTGAATAATTTTTTATTATATCCCAGGAAAGTTTACAAATTGATAACAATTGAAAGCATGAATATCTTTTAGCGCGAATAATATTAACCGAGGTGATTACTTTGGAAAAAATTGCGGTCAATCTTATTCCGCTTGCCGAACTCGGCGGCGGCAGAGCGGAGATAACCGACAGCTCCGTTGATATTAATATTGCCGGAATAAACGGAAGCCTGAAAGCATGGCTGACAGGCGGCGAAGCCGTTCCGATAGGCAATATTGTCGGAGGGAGGCTCAGGCGCGAAATTGATACAACAGGTCATAACGGTATTCTTATTACTCAAAGCGGCCGCCAGATGCTATATGCCGGATATCGCCGCGAAAATGAAGAAGCTTCCGCACAAAAAGCGCCGGCTGT
>CAJJUC010000174.1 GCA_905195005.1 uncultured Eubacteriales bacterium
ATATCGTGGTCGGCTTCCTTAATATCCGTCAGTAGGCTGAATTTGTTTTCAATGAACTCGTCAAGCTGCTTTTTTGTAAACACGCATAAAAACTTGTCCTTTTCAAGCTTTTTAACAAGTCCGCCGCAATCCTGCGCCCATCCGATAACATTCTTGTCAAGCAGGGTGATAATATCAATCCGCTGTTCATCGTTAACGTTTTCAAGCGCCTCGTCATAGTTGTCAACATTAATTTCCGCAACAACATTTTTTTCATTTTCGAGCGCGGTGCGCGCCTGTATAAGCTCCGTCACCTTTTCCATGTAAATCATAATTGCCGCATGATCGGGATCGGTTTTTCGCTTCACAACCGCCGTTATACTGTAGGTTTCACTGCCGACGGCGGCAATAATCGGTTTCTTTCCGCCCTCATCATATATCTCGCGTATCTTTATTTCCGGCACAAGCTCGCAGATTTTCTTTCCGCCGATTGCCGGAAACAGCTCTTTAAAGGAAGAATTGTACCATGCAACCGTTCCGTCAACGCGCAGACCGGCAATCGGATTCAGCGTTTTAAAAAGCGCCTCGTTATTTTCAACCTCATCGCCGCCCGGCACATTCGCAAGATATTCCTTCATTTTCTTTTTGCGCGAAATTGTCCACATCATTTTTTCCGCAATTATTCCGACAGCGCACACAAGCAGAATGCTGCCGATTAACACACTGTGCGTCATAACAAGCGCCGCGCACACGATTACACCCGATGCCAGAAGCACCGTCATCCCGTTTTGAACCGGATTGAATTTACTGCCCTTCTCTTTCATTTAAGGCACTCTCCTCTTCCGAAGCGGCGTCTTCGCCGTACAAATTATCGGGAAGTCTGCGCAGATTCACAAATGCGCCGACAGCGCCGAGAAGTATATAAACCGTGAATATGTTTACATACAGCGTCACACCGCTGAGTGCGGCGGACAGAATATAGATGATAAAGTGAATTATCACGCGCAGAACGGTTGAAGGAATAACTCTGCGCATATAATAATCCGCAATTGACATTCCGCCGAAAAAGCACACCGCCGAAAAAATCATTGCAACGTTTACCGCGGCATATGTCACGGTTGAGTTATCCGAAAGCGCCGCAGCGCCGAGCGCCGCCGCAAGCAGAAGCACAACCGTTTTCGGCGTTCTTATCATTGCAAACGAGTGCGGCACGCGCATCGGCGTTTTCCGAAGCGGAGCGCACACGCACCACATTACAATATATCCGATAACCGTTGACGATATAATCAGCACCGACGGAATTATCATCACCGTAAATTTCGTAATAACGCTTAAAAGCGCGTCAACCGATTCCGTGCCTGTTCCGACCTGTGCGCAAAGCGCGTGAAGCTGGCTTTTCATAAGCTCCAGCGGCTGCTTGGTAAGGAAATCCGCAATGCTTTCACCGGCTTTTTTCGCCGAAAAATACAGGTCGGCGCAGCTCGGCAGAAGATATGCCGCCGCCGCAAGCCTCATTCCCGTATAAAAGCCGCTCTTTTTCCGCACGGCATAAATGCACGCCGCTGCGCACAAAACCGCCTGCAACCCGATATAAAGCCCCTGAAGCTGACCGGCAGCTCCGAAAAAACCGCACAGTACCATCGACAGGCACACTGTGCACAAAGATGACGCAACAGCCGTTATCGGTCCGCACACCATATATGACATTGATATGTTATACGCGCACAGCACCATCGCAGGGGTCGGAAGCCCGAAAAGAAGCGGAATCAGCGAAAATGCCGTCCTCATCACAATACCGAAATTAACTCTTTCTTCGTTCATTACTTTTCCACATACCTCTTTATCTTATTGCCGGATGTTTTCTTAAAGGGCTCTTTTCTTATCTTAAAGTCAACAATCCGTTTATAGCTCTGCATTGCCGAATTAACCTTGTCAACCTCGGCAGCAATCAGCTCCGCAAGCTTTTCATCATCATCGGCAGCTTCGGCGCAGGCGTCCGCGTCGGGCACAATCTGTGCAATTATGCGGACGTCCTCGTCCTTCGTGTCAAACACTCCGCTGACAAGGCACTCCGCAATATACTGACTTCGGCACAGATAAGCCTCGATTTCTTCAGGATAAACATTCTTTCCGTTCTTATTTATAATAACGTTCTTTTTTCTTCCCGTTATATATAAATATCCGTCACGGTCGATATATCCCATGTCGCCGGTTGACAGCCATCCGTCATGAATTGCCTCAAGTGTTGCGGCTTCATTTTCATAGTAGCCGTCGGTAACGTTTTCGCCGCGGACGAGGATTTCTCCGTGTTCTCCGTCCGTGCCCGTATCGATTTTCACTTCAACGCCGTCAAGCGCAAATCCAACGCTGCGCGGTCTTATATGTGCAAAATGCGTCAGCGATATAATCGGAGAACACTCCGTCATTCCGTACCCCTGCTGCATTTTGATGCCGATGTCGCAGAAGAATCTGACAATTTCGGGGTCAATCGGCGCTGCGCCCGAAATGAAAAGCCGCATTTTGCCGAAAGGCTCTCTTACCTGCGCGAACAGTTTTTCGCACAGCTTTACTCCGAACAGCGCCGCAGCGCGTTTCAGCGCCAGCGCCGCACGAAGCTTTTTCTGCTGCCCGTTTTTTGCTGCGGTGCGCCCAATTTTTTTATACATACTTTCGAATATAAGCGGCACGCCGAGCATTACGGTTGCGCCGGTTTCGCGCATGTCGCGCATAATATGGCGCAGACCGCTGCAAAACGCTATTTCCGCGCCGAGATATATCGGACCGAGAAATCCGCACGTACATTCGTACACATGAAACGGCGGCAGCACTGAAAGGAATACATCGTTTTCATCCGCCTGCACATATTTTGTCATCGCCGTGATATTCGAGCAAATATTTTTGTGCGTGAGCAAAACGCCCTTCGCCTCACCCGTTGTTCCCGATGTGAAAATGAGCGATGCCGCATCCTCCGCCTGCGGAACATATCCCGGAGCGCGCATTTCTTTTCTTCCCTGCTCGATAAGCAGCTTCAAATCATTTTCAATGCAGAAAAGCTGCATTTCACATTCCGCCGCGCCTATAATTTCCGTAAGCTCTGCCATGCGCTTTTTTCCGCAGAAAACGGCGCTCACCTCCGCGCGGTGCAAAAGATTGATAAGCTCCGCTTCAGGCAGCTCGCTGTCAAGCGGAACAATAACCGTGCCGCCGCACACCGCCGCTGAATATACAAGCGCCCATCCGTAGCCGTGCTCGCCGAGCAGCGCTATCTTTTTCCGCGCAAGCCCCATTTGCTCAATGGCGGATTCCAGCGCTTCCCTGTCGCTGAGATACTGCGAATATGTTATTTTTTCAAATTTACCGTTCACCTTTTCGGCAAATGCCGCACGAGAGCCGAAACGGTTGCAGCTGTAATCAATCATTTCGCGGAGATTGCTCACATCACGCCGCTCTATAAGTTCAAGCTTTTTCACGCTTTTTCCACTTCCTTTTATGCCAAGCATTACAAAGGTATTTTATAGTATAGCACAGACTGCCTTAAATGTAAAGTTTTTTGCGCAAAAAAACAAAGGGGCTGCAGCAAAAGCCACAACCCGATAAGGAAGTATTGGTTTTGAAAGCCGTTCTTTAAGTTTATACTTCGTAAACAGGCAGCCGTACATAGGTACGCCGAGCGGCGAAGTTTGTTGATAGCAAGAAAAGGGGCATTCTTTGAAAAATCAAATTTTTGATTTTTCTACTTTAATGCATCAAAACCGCAACAATTATATTTCATGTAAATATATGCTTTTTCTCCTTTTCTTGCGTTCCGAGGCTTTTTAACATCCCCTTGCTTTATCAGTCCGTAACCTTTTGAATACTGCCGTTCCACTCTGTAAGCGCGTATATATCGCCGTTCGGTGCAAACAGATCTTCATCGCTGTATCTGTAGTTGGCGATTTTCGTAATGCGGCGCTCATCGTTTCCGTCATATGTGAAATACCCATCGCTTGCTGCCGCAATCTCATGATAACCGCTCCCATAAAAAACCTGACTGGGACACCACTCGCATTTCAGATACAAAAGTCCGTTCGCTTCTCCGATGAGTTTCACGGAGCGGTAAGCGTTTCCGAACGATTCCGTTATATCAAGCATATCGCCGCCTTCATCACAGCGGAAAAGTGTTGATTTCGAAAACGGATGCTTAAACACCGTCTGGGCATATCCCCGTGCGCCGATATAAATACTGTTGCCGAGACGTGCCGCGTTTTCTATATCATAATTGCTGCCTATGAATATCGCTTTTCCGTTATTTATGAGAAAACAGGCAGTAGATTCTATCGCAACCGGAATGTCATCGCTTGTTATTATGTACCTCCAAACATACATAATATCAATTCCGTTTACGGTGGTTATCGATCCATATAATTCTGCAGACCGTTTTTTTCCGTTCTCATTTTCAGTCTTTCCAAATCCCCATACGTTTTCAATTTCCGTTCCGTTCCAAAACACCTTCCCGTTTTTCTCGTCAACAGTCAGCTGAGCCTCGCGGCGGTTTTCGTCATCATAATCCGCCGCTTCGGTTTCCGAAAGTGTGCCGGTCTTATAATCAAACCGTTTATATTCACCAATAGAATCCGTTGTGTATTCGCCGTTTTCAAGCTGCCTTTTAACAGACCGCGATGACCAGAGAACCGCACCGTCGGGATCTTTTTTGAGAATTGACATCTGCTTATAATTTAAGCCGGCACGTGACATAATCGTGAATTTGCCCGGAACCCACTGCGTTGCCCAGTTAAATTCCTTTGTCGCATAATCGTATG
>CAJJUC010000175.1 GCA_905195005.1 uncultured Eubacteriales bacterium
GCGCGGACAGTGTAATATCCGGCTTCGGCAGTCATTTTATCAAGAGGGAAGCTTGCGTTAAACGCGCCGTTTTCGTCACAGTCGACAATTCTGAAAGAATAGACCTTGCTTAAAAATTCCTCAGAGAACGTATTCACCCCGACATTCCCTTCTGCCGACGGCCTTATTATCAGCACGGAAACCTTTCTTTTTCCCCATGGGGCAAAAGCGCGGCCCTCAACTCTGATTAATCCCTTTTCGTTATCGGAGCGTGCAGTGAAGCTCAGCTCATCTGCTGCCTGCGCGCACGGCAGAACAAGCATCAGCGGCAAAAGAGCCGCGCAGATTTTCTTCATCATGTACATCATCCTTTCACCGAGCCAATCATAACGCCTTTAACAAAATGTTTTTGGACAAACGGATAAATAATCATAACGGGGATAACGCTTACAACAATCAGAGAATACTTTAAAAGCTCGCTGAGCCCCTCCTTTGCTTCCATTGCTTCATCCGTAATCATGTCCGCATTAACCTGATTGACAACAAGTATTTCCCGCAGTATTATCTGCAGCGGAAACAGTTTTTTATTTGTAAGGTACAGAAATGCGTTGAAATATGCATTCCAGTGGCTTATCGCATAATAAAGGGTGATGACTGCAATGATTGATTTTGAAAGCGGCAGCACCATTTTCCAGAAAAAGTATAAATCGCTGCACCCGTCAACCTGTGCCGCCTCCCACAATTCCTGCGGAATGTTGTTTTTGAAAAATGTGCGCGTGATAATCATGTTATAAACCGATATTGCTCCGGGAATTATCATTGCCCACAAAATGTTCCGCGTGCCGAGATCCGATATAAGCATATATGTCGTTATCATTCCTCCGCTGAAAACCATTGTAAAGGTAAACAGCATCATGAAAAAGCCTCCTCCGGGAAGATCCTTTCGGGACAGAGGGTATGCCGCACAAACCGTCATGACAATATTAATTGCGGTTCCGGTAAACACATAAAAGAGCGAATTCGTATAACCGCTTACTATCGATTTATTTTCAAAAACAGCCTTGTATCCGTCGAGCGTCGGTTTTTTCGGAATCAGGAAAACCGCGCCCTTTATAACCTCCTGTGAGGATGAAAACGATGCCGCAAGAATGTAAATCAGCGGAATTGACACGCATAATCCGATAACTGCAAGCAATGCATATGTCGCGGCATAGAAATTTTTATCCTCACGGCTCATACTCAGTTTTTTATGCTTTTCTACCATAAGCTTTCCTCACTCACTTTTTTAGAAATAAAGTTCATAATATAAATCAGTAAAATATTAATTACGCTGTTAAATAAATCAACAGCGGTACCGTAGGAATAATTTCCGTTCGTTCCGAGTCCGACCTTGTAAACGTATGTGGAAATAACCTCGCTGTAGGATATATTAAAGCTGTTTTGCATAAGAAGCGTCTTTGTGTAACCAACGCTCATTATTTGCCCGCATTTCATGATAAGCAAAATTACCATTGTCGGGACTATAACCGGTAAATCAATATATATCATGCGTTTAAATCGCGAAGCTCCGTCAATCTGAGCAGCTTCATGCAGCGCCTGATCCGAACTTGCAAGCGCAGCTACATATATTATTGAGCTCCAGCCGGTATTTTGCCATATTTCCGACCACACATATGTGTGGTAAAAGGCCTTGGGGATTCCGAGAATATTCGGCGCCGCTTTATGAAATAACATCGAATATGCGCTTCCGTAAATTCCGGCAATCGGATTAAAAATCTGATTTATCATACCGATAAGAACAACAACGGAAATAAAATGAGGAATATATGTAACCGTTTGGATGGTCTTTTTAAACCATTTGCACTCTGCCGCATTTATAAGCAGCGCAAGAATAATCGCCGACGGCGTGCTTACCACAATCTGATATATTGAAACAATAAGCGTGTTTCTTATAATTCCCGTAAACTGATAGCTTTTAAAAAATCGGATGAAATATTTAAATCCTACCCACTCACTGCCCCATATTCCCCGTGCGGGCGTGTAATTTTTAAATGCAATCTGCACGCCGAACATCGGAATATAACTGAATATAATAAGATATACAAGCGGCAATGCAAGCAGCAGATAGAGCTGCCTGCGCTGCAGTACCCTTTTCAAAAGATCAGCAAATTTTCCATTACTTTTCATATTTGTTCCTTCCCGTTATTTATCCGCATTTGTTCTGTCATATGCTTTTTGCGCAATTTCAAGCGCCCTGCCGAGTCCGATATTATTTTCAAGCTCAGCAACATATTTATCCCATTCCTTGTCAATATTTTCATACCCCGTGATAAACTTTGTTGTCTTCTCCTGATAATAATTGTTTGCATTTGTTATTATTTCGGTGTACTCTTCAAGTTCATCATTTGTAAATATAATAAGGTTAACCGTTTCTTCGGGAATATAATTTACAAGCGTTTTCATTGCTTCTGCCTTGGCAACGCGCGCCACATCATCGGATGAAACTATTCCTCCGGCAACCTCATATCCTCTGTAACCGAGGTTTAATCCCCAGTGAGCCGCATGAGTTGTTCCAACCTCCATAATCGGCTTTATCAGGGGCTTGTAACCCATAAAATCATAAAGTGCTTTTTCGCCCTTCTCCGGTTTAACCCAATCAACGCCTTCCTGTCCCCATCCGCTCCAGATGGATAGATCCTCCTTGCAGAGCAGATCCGCAATTCTGAATGCCGCTTCGGGATTCTTGCATTCCTTTGTGACAGCATAATAAAAACTCGGGTACGGAGGACGGTACGTTGCCGAAACGAGCTTATCCTTTCCGCGCAGGAAAACGGGAACAAACTCGGCACGGCGCGGACTTGTTGCCGGTACGGCGCTCGGTGTTGTCCACACAAACGAACCGACGCGGTTTTCTTCATTTGCAAGCACTGACTTGAACTGTGCCTGGTCCGATGAAAACGAAACCGACGAGAACAAATCATTTTTGCAAAGATCGCTTAAATATTCCACACCCTTTTTCCACTCATCCGATGTATATGCATAGCTGAGCTTTCCGTTTTTCACACTGAGCATATCCGATGTCGGCTCAAAGTATATAAGCGTATTCATAATGGTATTCACTGCGTTTTGGTTTGAATAATCTATCAGCGGAATTTCATCAGCCTTACCGTTGTGGTTAAGATCATTATCCTTAAATGCCTGAAGCGCCGCACGGTATTCTTCCAACGTTTCGGGAACCTTCATTCCAAGCTCATCCAGCCAGGGCTTATAAATCCAAATCACATTTGTAAACTCGTTCTGAAGAGTCGGCGTGTAATTAAATCCTGTATAAATATTTCCGTCCGGCGCCGTAAGATAATTCATAATTTTATCTCCGTTTTTGCCTTCCTTTTTAAGAGCCTTTTTTATGTAATAGGACGAATTTTCGTAATATTTGTTAAGCGGAATAAGCATCCCGTTTTCACCGTATGTGGCGCTGAGAGCAGGCGTCAGTCCCGAAATGATGACATCCGGCAGTCCTGAACCGGAATTCATCATCAGATTCAGCTTTGTGGAAATGTCTGCGCTCGGGACAACCTCAAATTCAAGGTCAACGTTACCGTACTCCTCAATTTTTTTCGTATAGGAATTTTCCTTGTAATCCGTCACGCTTGCATTCTGTCCTATAAGAAGCTTAAGCGTAACCTTTTCTTTACAAATCGGTAATTCTCCGAGCGGATTAAGGTTGCTGTCCGCGGAGTATTCTGCATTTTCCGTGTCGGAAGTTTTTTTCGCTCCGCAGCCGGAAAACATGAGCACGGCCGAAAGTGCAATTGCGGCGATGCCTCTGATTTTCATAATATCATTCCTTTCATTTTTTAAGGAGAAGATTTTCTCCATGTGATTATGTACTCATTCTAATATCTGCAAAAAAATAAGTCAACGTGAAAAATCGGCAATCATGGTGAAAATTCTGCAATTTCGCTTTATATAGGCTTTTTGGGCTGTAATGCCGGAAAAGACTTCAAAAAAACGAGTTCTGATACTGACGCATCTGCTTAAAGCAAAATGCAGCTCTATTCCGTCACACTCATTTATAGCAAAATACTCGACGTAATATAAAAGAGGTTGCAGGAAAAATGACTTTTCATTTTTTCTGTAACCTCTTTAACAAACAAAAAAGCCGCAGCGAACGCATGCGTTTCACCACGACTTCTTCAGTTCCGGCGACGACCTACTTTCCCGGGCAGCTTCCCGCCAAGTATCATCAGCACTGCAGAGCTTAACTTCCGTGTTCGGAATGGGAACGGGTGTGACCTCTGCGTCATTATCACCGGATAAGAGCTTTTACACTCTCAAAATTGAATAATGCTTTTACAACAACTTTCATATATAACTCACTAATCCGCTTTGTGCTTCCGCACTCAGCAGCTTTTGATCAAGCCCTCGGTCTATTAGTATCGCTCAGCTCAATACATCTCTGCACTTACACCTGCGACCTATCTACCATGTAGTCTACATGGGACCTTACTACCTTTAGGTATGGGATATCTTATCTTGAGGTGGGCTTCACGCTTAGATGCCTTCAGCGTTTATCCCTTCCGTACTTAACTACCCAGCTGTGCCGTTGGCACGACAACTGGTGCATCAGAGGTACGTCCATCCCGGTCCTCTCGTACTAAGGACAGCTCCTCTCAAATATCCTGCGCCCGCGACAGATAGGGACCGAACTGTCTCACGACGTTCTGAACCCAGCTCGCGTACCGC
>CAJJUC010000176.1 GCA_905195005.1 uncultured Eubacteriales bacterium
ATTGCGACAAATTTGCCTTCTTGAACCGCATGGGGTTCGAATCCGTTATGCCTAAAGAAAGGAGAATTTGAGCATGGCTGGAAATGTCAGAAAAATCATTTTTAATATGCTGATTGTTTATGCGGCTTTTCTGGCACAGTCGCTCATATTCGAAAATGTCAGCATTTTTGGCGCTTCGCCGAACATTCTTATTTCCGTGCTGATACTTATATCGGTCGGAGCTTCGCCGTACACAGCGGCAATATGCGGCTTGTTCGGCGGACTTTTGGAGGACGCACTCTGCGCGCGTCTGTTCGGAATGCACATTTTGGCATATATGTATCTTACCGCGGCAACAGCGCTTACCGCAGACGAAAAAAGCGGAAATTCACCGCTGCTTTTCGCGTGGGTGTGCTTTGTCTATACGGCGCTGTACGGCGTTGCTTCGGCATTGGCTGCGGCGATGGTAGGCGTCGGGGCGGACATCGGGAAAATTGCCGCGTTGGTTTTTGTGCGCAGCGGATTTTCGGCATTAGCAGGATTTTTGACAGTATTGTTATCGCCGCGCCGCAAAAAGAAAAAAATGCAGCCGAGAGGAAGTGAGAACGCATGAAATTCAGCCGGTATGCGGCAATAAACACACTTACGGCAATAATCTGCGTTCTGCTTTCGGCAAGGCTTGTTAATCTTCAGATAACAAACGGTGCGGAGTACAGAAAGAAAAGCGAATCGAGGACAACGCGCTTTATTGAACTGACAGCGCCGCGCGGAGAAATTCTTGACAGATACGGAAGAAGCATTGTTAAAAACAGGACGGGCTACAATGTCTATATTCAGAAAAACAGAGAGCGCGGCAGCGATGAAGTAAACAGGACGATTGCAAATCTGTTTGAAGCGGTCAGGTCATACGGAAACGATGTTTCCGCAATGCTGCCTAAGGGGGATTCTCTGTCAAAGCTCTGCAAAAAATATGAAATTGACACAGAGAGCTACACGGAGGATGAGCGGCGCAGAATTGCCGCTGTCCGCAGCGACATGGTGAAGAGAGGCTTTTCCGTGTCGTCGCCGTATCTTTTTGCGGAGGATGTGCCGATTGAAGAAATATCGGTAATAAAGGAGCAGAACAAAAAATTCGGAGATGTGACGGTTATCACTCAGCCGGTACGCGAATATCCGTACGGCAGTCTCGGCGCGCATATGCTGGGAAGAGTCGGGAATATAAGCGAGGACGAATACAAAAGCCTGAAAAATGACGGATATACCATTAATTCATCGATAGGTAAGGACGGAATAGAGAAATACATGGAGGATTTTCTTCGCGGTAAGGACGGACGCGGAACGCTTGAGCAAACGGCAGGGGGCTACAGCATCGGGCAGAGCATGGAGCGAAAGCCGTCCGACGGGCGCAGCGTCACACTGACGATTGATCTTGACCTTCAGAAAGCGTGTGAAAGCGCGCTTTCTGAAACAATTGCGCAGATTGGCTCGGCATCCGCCGGGAGCGCCGTTGTAATCGATGTCAATTCCGGTGATGTGCTTGCAATGGCGTCATACCCGTCGTATGATATAAAAAGCTTTAACCGCGAATATTCCGAGCTTGTGAAAAACAAATCAAAACCGCTGTTTAACCGCGCACTTTCGGGAACATATACTCCCGGGTCAGTATTTAAAATGCTTGTTGCGGCTGCAGGGCTTGAAACGGGCGCAATAACCGTGGACGAGCGCATTCTCGATACGGGAAAGTATAAATATTTTAAGGATTATCAGCCTGCGTGCTGGATTTATAATCAGTCGGGCGGAACGCACGGATATGAAAATGTCAGCGAGGCGATAAGGGATTCGTGCAACGTTTTTTTCTACGAAACGGGCAGGCGGCTGACGATTGATAATATCGATAAGTACGCAAAAAGCTTCGGTTTCGGTCAAAAAAGCGGAATCGAGCTTTCCGAGGAGGAGAAAAGCGGAGTTGTTGCAAGCCCGGAGAACAGAAAGAAAAAGGGCGAGGTGTGGTATCCCGGCGACACATGCCAGACGGCAATCGGTCAGTCCGACACGCTCGTAACGCCGCTTCAGCTTGCAAACTACATTGCATCGCTTGCCAACGGCGGCACGCGTTACAAGCCGCATCTTATAAAATCGGTTCGCAATACGGACGGAACGCTCACGAATGAATCGCGCAGTGAAACGCTTGAAATGGTAAAGCTGAAAAAGGAAAATTACGAAGCAATTGTTTCCGGCATGAGAATGGTTGTGACGGAAGGAACCGCACATGCTGCATTTTCGGGATGCAGCACAAGCGTTGCGGCAAAAACAGGCAGTGCGCAGACAGGCTCGGGAACAAACGGAGTTTGCGTTGCTTATGCCCCGTATGACAAGCCGCGGATTGCGATAGCCTGCGTTATTGAAAATGCGGGAAGCGGAGCGAAAACGGCGGCAGCGGTCAGAAAAATCACAGACAGTTATTTCGGCAGCGCGGAAAATGAGGAGCAGTCGGGAATAAATTCATTATTGAGATAAAGCAGGTGGAGAGAATGGATCTTATAACGGTTAAAGGGCGGGAAAACGGAGTTGAGCTTTGTTTTTCGCGGACTGCGCCGCTTGAAGAGGCGGAGGCAGAGTTGAAGCGCATGGTGCAGGAGCACGAGGAATTTTTTAAGCGTGCGGAGGTTTGCGTTTCCTACAGCGGAATGGAGTTTTCATATTTTGATGAGGTTAAGTTTGAAAAAACTGTTAAGTCGCTTTTCGGAAAACGCTGCGATTTCAAACGGCAAAAATTTCTTACGAAGAATCAGCTGTTTCACAGTCTTGACAAGGATGAGCGTATTTGCAGGATTGTCCGCAAAAGCCTGCGCAGCGGCGAAAGTGTGCGCTCACGCGGCGACATTGTGATATACGGCGACGTCAACCCCGGTGCAACGGTTGAGGCGGCGGGAAACATAACCGTTATCGGAGCGCTCCGCGGAACGGCGCAGATAAACGGCAGGGGATATGTTTTTGCCATGCGGATGGAGCCGACGCAGATAAGAATAGGAAATGTATATTCATACAGTAAAAAGGGTGAAAGTGTCGGCGCGGCGGTTGCGGCGGCGGAAAAGGGCGAAATAATCTTGCAATGTTTATGAAAATCACTATGGACTATTGGCAAATTGTGTGATACAATTAGTTCCATGAGGTGAGAATGAATGAGTGAGGTTATAGTTATTACAAGCGGCAAGGGCGGCGTCGGAAAGACAACAACAACAGCGAACATCGGCGCGGCGCTTGCAATGGCAGGTAAAAAGGTTCTGATGATAGATACTGATATAGGGCTGAGGAATCTTGATGTTATCATGGGGCTGGAAAACAGAATAGTGTACGACCTTGTGGACGTTGTTGAAAACCGCTGCGAATATTTTAAGGCGCTCGTCCGGGACAAGCGTTTTAACAATCTGTTTTTAATGCCGGCAGCACAGTCGCGCGATAAGAGCTCCGTGACAACAACGCAGATGAAGCGCCTTATAAAACAGATTGACGAAAGCTTTGACTACATACTTATCGATTGCCCGGCAGGAATTGAGCAGGGCTTTGAGAATGCGGTTGCCGCAGCAAAAAAAGCAATTGTGGTTGCCATGCCGGAGGTTTCAAGCGTGCGCGACGCTGACAGAATTATCGGGCTTTTGGAAAAACATGAGATTAAGGATATTCGCCTTGTTGTTAACAAGGTGCGTCCGAAAATGGTTGAAAACGGGAGTATGCTCGGCATTGAGGACATGCTTGATATCCTGGCAATCGACCTTCTCGGCGTTATTCCCGATGATGAGGACATAATTATTGCTGCCAACAAGGGCGAATTTGTTGCGGCGGACACGCGCTCCCGTGCAGGACAGGCTTACAGGAACATTGCGTCAAGGCTGAACGGGAACAAGGTTGAGCTGATGAGCATGAAGCAGTCGTTTCTTCGGAAGCTTTTCGGAAAAAGGATAGGTGTGCGGTCATGAAATTTTTCTTTCTGAACGTAAGGCAGCCGTCAAAGCTTGCGGCAAAAAAGCGGCTTAATGCAGTCATCAGCAATGATCGGGTTAATGTGTCACAGGGAAAAACAATTGAAAAAATAAGAAAAGAAGTTGCGGCGGTATTAAGCAAATATACGCCGGATAATGAAGCCGCGGGAAATATTTCCGTAACGAAGGTTTCCGGAGGGGAATGCCTTTTGGCGGCAAAAATACGGTTGAAAACGACTCAGTAATCAAAGGAGAAAATTTATGAATATAGCGTTGATAGCACATGATAAGAAAAAAGAACTGATGGTTCAGTTTTGCATAGCGTATAAGGGAATTTTGTCAAAGCATAACCTTTGCGCAACGGGGACAACCGGCGGATTGATTATTGAGGCAACCGGACTTGACGTGCAGCGCTTTTTATCCGGGCCGCAGGGAGGCGACCAGCAGATAGGAGCGCATATTGCATATGATGAAATCGACCTTGTGCTGTTTTTCCGCGACCCTCTCACGGCGCAGCCGCACGAGCCTGATGTCAGCGCGCTTTTCAGATTGTGTGATGTTCATAATATTCCGCTTGCAACAAATGTTGCAACGGCGGAGGTTCTGATTCACGGACTGGAACGCGGCGATCTGGATTGGCGCAACATCGTCAATCCCAAAACCAAGCCCTTTACCG
>CAJJUC010000177.1 GCA_905195005.1 uncultured Eubacteriales bacterium
TTCGGAGGCAGCGGACAGGAACCGGAAGCAGTCGAAACCTACGGAGATTACGATATAATTGAGCTTTGGGAGGACGGTGCTGCATGAACTTTGTTATTTCAATTTGCGGAAAAAAATCTTTCGGCGAGCTTGAAACCATTTGCCGCGAAATGGAGCTGCCGTTAAATATTGTTATGCACGGGCGCGGAACGGCTGTGCAAAGCATGCTTGATATTTTAGGAATAGAAGAAACGGAAAAAAGAGTTATCGTTTCGGTTTGCCGAAACGATAAAACGGCGGAATTTATCCGCGAGCAGAAAAAAAGACTGTTTATCGGAGTGCCGGGGCACGGAATTATTATTTCAATTCCCGTAAAAAGTATCGGAGGTGGACGGACAGTGGATTTTTTAAACGGAGGAGCTGCGGAGGAAAAATATTCCCCGTCAATTAATTATGCATATGAGCTGATAGCCGTTATTGCAAACGAAGGCAGAACAGAGCTTGTTATGAATGCCGCGCGTGCGGCAGGAGCAACCGGCGGAACGGTTCTTCACGGAAAAGGAACAGGAAAAGAGAGCGATGAAAAGTTTTTCAATGTTTCAATAGCCGCAGAAAAAGAGGTTATTCTGATTGTTGCCAAAAGCGAACAAAAGGCTGCAATTATGAGCTCAATTCTGAAAAATGCCGGAATCGGCACTGCGGCAAACGCTATTGTTTTTTCGCTCCCTGTGAGTGAGGTTGCCGGCTTTGGTATGATTGACGGCGCAAATGAATAATCCTGCTGAAAAAACACGGTGGATGCAGCAAAATGCAAATCGCATTTTGCTGCATCCGCTTTTTATGAATTTGAACATCTGAACAAGCACAGGCTTCGCCATGCATCACTGCTTTTGGATGTAAAAGTAACAAGGTCATGTCAAGCTGAATAAACTGTAAACAGATAGAAATATCTATAAAAAAATCCAAGGGTGAAAAAAATGAATATTCGGGAAAATCTTAATAACGTGATCCCCGGTGAATATGCCGTTATCGATCAGCTTAACGCCTGCGGAGGTATGCGGCGCAGACTGCTTGATATCGGTATTTGCGAGGACACTGTAATAAAATGCGTCGGCTGCAGCCCTTTCGGAGATCCGAAGGCTTTTCTGATTCGCGGCGCTGTCATTGCAATCCGCTCGGAGGACTGTGCGGATATTAAAATAAAAAGACGTTGGGAGGAACAGTAATTGGGACTTACAAAAAGCTCTGTCGGCTCAAAGGCTGCCGATAACGGACTTGAAATATGCAAAAGCAGCGAAAATGACAAGGTGATTGCACTTTCGGGAAATCCCAACGTAGGAAAAAGCACTGTTTTTAACGGGCTTACCGGTATGAATCAGCATACCGGTAACTGGCCCGGAAAAACGGTTACAAATGCGCAGGGCGTTTGCAAAACAAAGAAACATTCATATATTTTTGTTGATATTCCGGGTACATATTCTCTTTCCGCTCATTCAGCCGAGGAGGAGGTTGCGCGAAATTTTTTATGCTTCGGTGAGCCTGACGCAGTTGTAGTTGTGTGTGACGCAACATGCCTTGAAAGAAACCTTAATCTTGCACTTCAGGTTGCGGAAATTTCCGAAAACGTGATAATCTGTCTTAATATGATGGACGAAGCGCAGCGCAAAAAACTTCATATTGACACAGCGAGGCTTTCCGCACTGCTCGGAATCCCGGTTATCAGCACTGCTGCGCGGAACAAGAAAAATCTTAAGCCGCTTTTGAATTGTATTGACAATTCCGTTGAACAGCCGCAGCACAGTACTCCGTACAGTGTTAAATACCCCCGCGAAATTGAAAATGCAATAGATACTGTCAGCGATTCTCTCAGAGCTTTTGATTGCCGCAGACTTAAGCACAGGTGGCTGAGCCTTAAGCTGCTTGAGCACGACGAACAATTTAACAAAGAGCTTGAAGAATATCTCGGATACGACCTTGCGGCAAAGACAGCCGGCTGTGTTGCAGCCGCCGAAAAAGCGCTTAATGAACAAGGAATCGACACCGAGCGATATAAGGATTGTGTCGTGTCCTCTATTCTTAAATCTGCTGAAGCAATTTGTGCGGAATCGGTGAAATCAGGCGAAAAAAGTCCCGCGGACTTCGACAGAAGGGCTGATAAAATATTAACAAGCCGTGTTTTCGGATATCCGGTCATGCTGGCTCTTTTGGCGCTTGTATTCTGGCTTACGATAACGGCGGCAAATTATCCGTCACAGCTTATTTCGGGGCTTTTGTTTAACATTCAGGACAGATTAACTGATTTGTTTACATATCTGGATGCGCCGCCGTGGCTGCATGGCATATGTGTGCTTGGAATTTACCGCGTGCTTGCATGGGTTGTTTCCGTTATGCTGCCTCCCATGGCAATATTTTTCCCGCTGTTTACGCTTTTGGAGGACTCGGGCTACCTTCCGCGCATTGCATACAATCTTGATAAGCCTTTCAAATGCTGCGGTGCGTGCGGCAAGCAAGCTCTTACCATGTGTAAAGAGAAATCTGCGGCGTTTTCAATCAGCAATTGAAAAAACCTCGATGAATTTTCGGCAGGCATTTGACAGATAACGATTGCGCTTTGTGTAAAAATAAATACTGCGGAATATTTCCTTGTCGGAAAGGCGGTAATAATAAAGCGGAGGTTCGGAATCAATATGACGAATAAGCGTGTCGCTCACAAATGATATTCCGAGCCCCGTTGACGATGCATTGTATGCCGTGACCTGCTGCTCGAGAGTGAAAATAACATCAGGTTCAATATCATGCTTTCGGAAAAGCAGATCGGCACGCTTTCCCGTATCATTTTCCCGGCTGAGCAATATGAACGGATATTTGCAAAAAAGGCTGAGCTCAGCATCATATCTTTCGGAAAGGTGAATCCCTTTTTTTATATCGGAAACAGTCAGCTTGAATTTTTTCAGCTGTTCGTTAATCTCATAAGCACGCGGAACGGCAAGCAGGAGCATTTCAGATTCACAGGTTGCGGCATTGACCGCGTCATTTTTTATGACTGCGTTATCAATAATTATGTCAACTGTTCCGACAGACAGCTTCTGCATGAGATTTTTTGTGCTGTCCTCAAATATTCTGAACTGCACAGACGGATACCTTTGCCTAAACCGTGCTATCATTTGGGGCAGCATGAAGGATGAGAACAGGCTGCTTCCGCCTATTCTGATATTTCCGGCAACAAGTTTTGCGCTGTCTGAAATATAGCCTTCGAATTCTTGCTCCCTGTTCCTGATATCAAGTGCGCAGCTTATATACTTCTCCCCCGCTTCGGTCAGCGATACGGGATTTGTTGAGCGGTCAAACAGCGGAACGGATATTTTATTTTCAATTCTTCTTACCGTGGCACTCAGTGAGGGCTGCGACACATAAAGCCGCTCGGCAGCCTTTGAAAAGCTGCCCTCCTCGGCTATGGCTATAATATAATCCTTGTTTTCAAACATTTTCCTGCCTCCATAACTGCAAAGTTATAATTAATATGTTTTAATATGTATTTGATTATGCCGGGCGCTGCGTGTATAATCAGATATGTAAATAAATCACACACGGAGGAAGCATAAATGAACGTTTTCAGAGAAGAATATGATGCGCTCGGCTCAAAAAAAGTGCCGATAGACGCATATTACGGAGTGCAAACGCTGCGTGCATTCGAAAATTTCAGAATTACCGGAACACGCGTACACCCCGAAATGATAAGAAGCATGGTTGAAATAAAGCTGGCGGCGGCGCTGACGAACGAGCAGGCTTCGGTTCTCGCCAAAGAAAAAGCCGAGGCAATTATAGATGCATGTAAAGAAATACTCGGCGGAAAATACCTCAATAACTTTATTGTTGATTCCATACAGGGCGGCGCCGGAACATCATTGAACATGAATGCGAACGAGGTAATTGCAAACCGGGCAATTGAACTGCTCGGAAAACATAAGGGTGATTATTCCGTTGTTCACCCGAATGATCACGTGAACTGCGGACAGTCAACAAACGACGTGTATCCGAGCGCCGGGAGAATTGCACTGATAAGGCTTTTGAACAAAAACATCACTGAGCTTGAAAAGCTGCACAAGGCTTTTTCTGAAAAAGCCGAAGAATTTGCCGATGTTATAAAAATGGGGCGCACTGAAATGCAGGACGCTGTCCCCGTCAGCTTCGGTCAGGTTTTCAATGCATATGCAACTGCTGTTTTGCGCGATATAAAACGGTTTGCTCTTGCCGCAGAAGCAATGTCGCACCTTAATATGGGCGGGACCGCCGTCGGCACCGGAATCAATGCCGATAACAGCTATATAAAGCTGATTGTGCCGAATTTGTCCGAAATTACCGGGCTTCCGCTCAAGCAGGCAAACGACCTGATTGATGCAACGCAGAATCTTGATTCGTTTGTTTATGTGTCGGGAATTGTCAAGTCATGCGCAGTCACGCTTTCAAAAATTGCCAACGACCTTCGGCTTATGTCATCCGGTCCGCGAGCAGGCTTTTCCG
>CAJJUC010000178.1 GCA_905195005.1 uncultured Eubacteriales bacterium
CATCCGCGAGATTGAGCGCACGAACGCCTGTGAGATCGCGGGTAAAATGGGCGACCGCCTGTGCGACGGACTCAAGAGCCTGCTCAAGCAATACGGCCTGCCGTTCGTAGCCTATAATCAGGGCTCCATCGTACATCTCGAGTGTACGGGCGCAATGAGTTTCGATTTCTCGTCCATGTCGTTTGCAAAGTCCGCCGTCGGTCTGCTCAAGCACAAGGATATGATGTATGTCCGCAAGGATTCCATGGAGCGTATGGGCGCGGCCTACATGGCCAACGGCATCGTCACCCTGGCCGGCAGCCGCCTGTATACCTCTATGGCCGACACGCCGGAGATCATCGATGAGGCGCTGAACCGGTTTGAAGAGGTCTTCAAACACGTCAAAAGGACCAATAAGGGACTTTTGGCCTGACGCACTCATCTTATCTATTATGTAATAAGGGCGCCTCTCGTCATGCTAAGCATGGCGAAAGGCGCCCTTGACATACCACGTCACTTCTTGATCTCGTCCCAATAGCGTTTGGCGGCCTGTTCGGTTTTGTTGTCACCATAGGTGTAATAAACACGGTCTTTGATACTGTCAGGAAGGTACTGCTGACGTATCCAGTGGTTCGGGAAGTTATGGGGGTAGAGATAGCCCTGCTCGCGCTCAAAGCCTGCGCCGTCAGCATGAACATTTTGCAGTTCGCGCGGGACGGGGCCGGTTCTGCCAGCCTTGACGTCGGCGATGGCCGCGTCGATGGCCATGTAGCCGGAATTGGACTTCGGAGCCGTGGCAAGCAGAATGACAGCGTCGGCCAGCGGCAGGCGCGCCTCCGGCAGTCCGAGCTGAAGCGCCGAATCCACGCAGGCCTTGACTATCGGCACCGCCTGCGGATAAGCAAGGCCGATATCCTCGCTCGCCGAGCACAGGATCCGGCGGCACGCGCCGACGAGGTCGCCTGCCTCGAGCAGCCGCGCAAGATAGTGCAGCGCCGCGTCCGCGTCCGAGCCGCGCAGCGACTTCATCAGCGCCGACAGCGCGTCATAGTGCTCGTCGCCGTCGCGGTCATAGCACATCGCGCTGCGCTGGGTGACGGTATTCGCATCGTCGAGGCTTATGACAAGCTTATCGCCGTCCGTTCGGGCTGCCGAAAACAGCAGCTCGACCGCGTTGAGCGCCTTGCGCACGTCGCCGCCGCAGGACCGGCTTATCCGCTGCACGACGCCCGGCTCAAGCTCCGGCGTTTTACCCTCGCGCTCGGCGAGGATGGAAAACGCGCGCATAACGGCAGGCTCGGCCTCCTTCGGCGTAACGGGCTTGAACTCGAACACCGTCGAGCGGCTGAGGATAGCGCCGAACACGCAGAAATACGGGTTTTCCGTCGTCGAGGCGATGAGCGTGATGCGCCCGTCCTCGATAAACTCCAGCAGCGATTGCTGCTGCTTTTTGTTGAAATACTGGATCTCGTCAAGATACAGCAGCACTCCGCCGGGAGTCAGCAGCGTGTCAAGCTCGGCGATGATCTCTTTTATGTCGGCAAGCCCGGCGGTCGTTGCGTTCAGCTTGCGCAGGGTGCGGTTGGTTTTTTCCGCGATGATGCGCGCAACGGTGGTCTTGCCCGTGCCCGAGGGACCGTAGAAGATCATGTTCGGGATGCTGCCGCTTTCAACGATGCGGCGCAGCAGGCCGCGCTCGCCGAGGATGTGCTTTTGGCCGACAACATCGTCAAGGCTGTGGGGGCGTATTTCGTCTGCAAGGGGTTTGTACATGTGCTGTACCTCCGAAAAAACCGTCCGCACCGCAAATGCGATAGCGCCGCGGACAGGGTTGTGGTAAAATAGGTGCGAGGTGATATGTATGCGCACAAAAGCTCAGGTTCTGGAGATAGTCCGCCGATTGGAGGAGGCCTATCCCTTGGCCGAATGTACGCTTGATTATAAAAAGGATTATGAGCTGCTGTTTTCCGTGCGGCTTGCCGCGCAGTGCACCGACGCACGCGTGAATATTGTCACAAAGGATTTGTTCGTGAAATATCCCGATGTTTATGCATTTGCAAATGCCGATTTGCACGAGCTTGAATCGGACATTCGCTCAACGGGCTTTTATCACAACAAGGCGAAAAACATAATCGCCTGCTGCAAACAGCTGATTGCGGATTACGGCGGCGTTGTTCCCGACAGTATGGACGAGCTTTTAAAGCTCAGCGGCGTCGGCAGAAAGACAGCAAATCTTGTCCTCGGTGATATTTTCGGAAAGGGCGGAATGGTTATTGACACTCACGCAAAAAGGATTCTCCGCCGCGTGGGGCTGACAAAGGAAACAGATCCCGTCAAGGTTGAAAAAAGCACCGAAAAGCTTATTCCGCGCGAAAAGCAAAGCGCATTTTGTCACAGGCTTGTGATGCACGGACGTGCGCTCTGCACTGCGCGGAATCCGAAATGCGGAGAATGCCCGGCAGCCTCGTTCTGCAAGGAAGGCAGCGCCTTCACTCATTCCGCGCAAGGGAAATAGTGCGTTAGGCCGAAAACAGGAAAAAAGTTGATATTAGGTAAGTTTTTTTGATATATGAACATAATTATGTTGAAAAAAGACTTTCATTGGTATATAATATTTTGGATAAACAGTAGAAGGAGATTAATGATGGACGTTATCGAACGTTACAATGCGCTGAAAGCGCGCGTTGTCAAAAGACGGGAAGAATTTCTCCGTCTCACCGATTTTATGGAAAACCAAACGGATTATATGAACAGCCCTGCAAGCACACGTTTTCACCTTTGCCGCAGGCAGGGGCTTCTGGAGCACAGCGTCAATGTTTGTGAAAACATGCTCCGCCTGCGCAGTGCGCTTGCCCCTGAAATTGACGAGGAAAGCTGCATAATCACGGCGCTTATTCACGACCTCGGCAAGGCAGGAATGCCGGGCAAGCCGCAGTATATTCCAAATGAACCGACAGCAAGGCAAAAGCAGTACGGCTTCGGTCCGTCGGTTCCCTATCGCATGAATGACAAGCTTGTTTATCTGAGCGTTCCGCTGAGAAGCCTGTATCTTGCGCTGCCGCTTATCACGCTCAGCGAGGATGAGGTTCAGGCTGTCATGTATCATGACGGGCAGTACGTTGACGACAACAAAAGCGTTGCCACAAAGGAAACGCCGCTGCTGCTGCTTTTGCAGTATGCCGACACATGGAGCACGTTCGTTACGGAAAAGCATCAGAAAGGAATGTATTAAATGATAGAACCGCAGAATATAAGAAATATTGCCATAATAGCGCATGTTGACCACGGCAAGACAACGCTTGTTGACGCAATGCTTAAGCAGAGCGGCGTTTTCCGCGAAAATGAGCAGGTTGAAGAGCGCGTTATGGATTCGAACGACATTGAACGCGAGCGCGGAATCACGATTCTTGCCAAAAACACAAGCCTTATGCACAACGGCGTTAAGATAAATATTATCGACACACCCGGACATGCCGACTTCGGCGGCGAGGTTGAGCGCGGACTTAAGATGGCGGACGGCGTGCTGCTGCTGGTTGACGCATTCGAGGGCTGCATGCCGCAGACGCGTTTTGTGCTGAAAAAGGCGCTTGCGCTTAATCTTTCAATTATAATGGTTATAAACAAGGTTGACCGCCCGAATGCGCGCCCCTATGAGGTTACGGACGAGCTTTTGGAGCTGTTTATCGACCTTGACGCAACCGATGAGCAGCTTGAATCGCCGGTTGTATATGTTTCCGGGCGTGACGGCTGGGCAAGCCTTTCTCCCGACAAGCACCCCGATGATTTAAAGGTGCTTTTCGACCTTATTCTGAATCACATTCCCGCGCCGAAGGACACGCGCGAGGGCGATTTTCAGATGCTTGTGTCGAATATAGATTACGACACATTCACCGGAAGAATTGCAGTCGGCAGAATAAACCGCGGTATTGTTAAAACCAACATGCCGATAACGGTTTGCCGCGAAGGTGAAAATTCATACAATGCGCATGTTTCCAAGCTTTACTGCTACACCAATCTTAACAAGCAGCCGATTTCGGAGGCAGGCGCCGGCGAAATCGTTGCAATCAGCGGTATTGAAAAGATTAATATAGGCGACACAATCTGCACGCAGGGCTGCGCGGAGCCGCTGCCGTTCACCCCTGTGGACGAGCCCGTGCTCTCGATGACTTTCAGCGTGAACAACAGCCCGTTTGCCGGGCAGGACGGCGAATATGTGACGAGCCGTCACCTGCGCGACAGGCTTTTCAAGGAGCTTGAAAGCAACATCGCGCTCAAGGTTGCGGAAACCGATTCTCCCGACAGCTTTGTTGTTTCGGGGCGCGGCGAGCTTCACCTTTCCGTTCTTATCGAGGAAATGCGCCGCCAGGGATATGAATTTCAGGTAAGCAAGCCGAAAACGATTAACAAGGTAATCGACGGCGTTGAGTGCGAGCCTTATGAGGCGCTGACAATTGATGTTCCGAACGAATTTACCGGCGTTGTTATGGAGGGAATCGGTGCAAGGCACGGCACGCTCACA
>CAJJUC010000179.1 GCA_905195005.1 uncultured Eubacteriales bacterium
GCGAGCTCGCGGTGGAGGCGGGCGTCAATCCCAACACGGTGCAGCGTGCGCTCGCCGACCTCGAACGCGACGGGCTGGTCTTTTCCCAGCGCACCGCGGGCCGCTTCGTGACGGGAGATGTTTCCATGATCGAAAACGCGAAGCTCCGTCTGGCGGATCAATGTGTGGAGAATTTTCTCTCCGAAATGGCAAAGCTCGGCTACGACGACAGGCTCATTTCGGAGGCAACCGGTTATGCCGATACGGATGATGAGGAAATTCTGGAGGCGCGCGCAAAATACGCCGAGCTTTATGATAAGCACAGGGCGGAAATCGCTGCCGAAGCGGAGGAGGTTCGCGCAGCCGGCGGTTTGTATATAATCGGAACGGAGCGCCATGAATCAAGACGAATCGATAATCAGCTCCGCGGACGAAGCGGCCGTCAGGGAGACCCCGGAAAGTCGCGCTTCTTCATCGCGCTTGACGATGATTTGATGCGTCTGTTCGGCGGCGAAAGAATTGAAAAAATGGTTACAACGCTGAAAATTCCCGAGGATGAACCGATTGAACAGGGGCTTCTCACAAGCGTTATCGAAAATTCGCAGAAGAAGGTTGAGGGCAAAAACTACGGTATCAGAAAATATGTCCTCCAGTACGATGATGTTATGAACCAGCAGCGTAACGTGATTTACGCCGAGCGCCGCAGAGTGCTTGACGGCGAGGATCTGCGCGAATCGATTCACGGAATGATTGACGAGGTTCTCGACGACGCAATGCGCCGCTATGCCGTTGCGGAATATCCCGACGACTGGAACATGACGGGGCTTGAGGAGTATCTTGAATCGATGTTCTTCACGCGCGGCGAGCTTGATTTCCATTCGCGCGATTACAACACGCTTGACCGCGATACCGTGCGTGAGGAGCTTGAGGAAAAGGTTGAGGCTGCATACGCCGCACAGGAGGAGCTTTTCGGCGAAAACATGCGCGAGGTTGAGCGCGTGATTATGCTGCGCGCAGTTGATTCGCGCTGGATGGATCATATCGATGATATGGAGCAGCTTAAAAACGGAATTAATCTGCGTGCCTACGGTCAGCACGACCCCGTTATAGAATATAAGATGACAGGCTCGGATATGTTCGATGAAATGATTGCCGCAATCAGGGAGGACACCGTGCGATACCTGTTCCATGTTAAGCCGCAGGCACAGATAGAAAGAAAAATGGTTGCAACGCCGACCGTTGCGTCACACGGGGATGACAGCGAGGCAAAGCGCCCCGAAAGGCGCAGGGAGCAGAAAATCGGCAGGAACGACCCATGCCCGTGCGGAAGCGGAAAAAAGTATAAAAATTGCTGCATGCTGAAGGAAGAAAACAAACAGCAGTAAGCTTTAGAAGGAATGATTGATTAATGATAGTTGAATATGAGCAGATTCGCCCGGAGCTTGCGGCGATGAAAAAGCCGATTGAGGAGCTCGGACTGGCGCTCAACGTTGAAGCGGCGCGCGGCGAGGTTAAGGGGCTTGAGCAGAAAACGCTTGCCCCCGACTTTTACAATGACATTAAAAACAGTCAGAAGGTATTGCAGAAAATCAAGGAAAACAATCAGAAAATCGAGCGTTATGAAGCGCTTTGCTCCGATTGGGAGGATTTATCCACGCTTGTTGAGCTTGCAATCGCCGAAGATGACGAAAGCGTTCTTGATGAAATCAAAACGGGCTATGAAAAGCTTTCGGAAAAAATGGAAATGATGAAGCTTGAAACGCTTTTGTCAGGTCCGTATGACAAGAACAATGCGATTATCACGCTTCATGCGGGCGCAGGCGGAACAGAGGCGCAGGACTGGTGCCAGATGCTTTGCCGAATGTACCAGATGTGGGCGGAACGCCACGAATATAAGGTTTCAACGCTTGATTTTCTTGACGGCGATGAAGCCGGGCTGAAAAGCGTTACAATTCTTATTGAGGGACTGAACGCATACGGCTTTGCAAAATGCGAAAAGGGCGTGCACCGCCTTGTAAGAATATCCCCGTTTGACGCGGCAGGCCGCCGCCACACCTCGTTTGCTTCGGTGGAGGTTATGCCCGATATTGAGGACGATATTGAAATAAATATCAATCCCGATGATTTGCGCATCGACACCTACCGTTCGAGCGGCGCAGGCGGACAGCATGTCAACAAAACAAGCTCCGCAATCAGAATCACGCATATTCCGACGGGCGTTGTTGTTGCTTGCCAGAACGAAAGAAGCCAGTTCCAGAATAAGGACACGGCAATGAAAATGCTCAAGGCAAAGCTTATGGAGCTTGCCGAAGCGGAGCAGAAAGAGAAAATTGAGGATATTAAGGGCGTTCAGAAGGAAATCGCATGGGGCAGTCAGATTCGCTCGTACGTTTTCCATCCTTACACAATGGTTAAGGATCACAGAACTAATTATGAGGTCGGAAATATCGGCGCGGTTATGGACGGCGACCTTGACGGCTTTATAAACGATTATCTTAAAAAAGCGAGTCTCGGTCAGCTTAACTTGAAATAAACAACAGAGCATACCGGTTAAATTCACATTTCGTGATTTAACCGGTATGCTCTGTTGTTTTGCGGTCACATGCTTTTGGTTACAATTGCCTTTTTGTGTTCCGGACTTTTAAACTAATTATTGTCGGCGGAAATCAGTCCGTTTTGAAGCGCATAGGTGATAATCTTTGCCGCCGCCGGTGCGCAGACGGAGCCGCCGCCGCGGCCGCTGTACTCCTTCATAACACAGATTGCAATCTGCGGATTTTCCGCCGGGGCATAGCAGATAAACCATGCGTGGGTTTTATCCTTTCTCTCATTTTCCGCCGTTCCCGTTTTCCCGGCTACGGTGACGCCGCGGACATTTGCCGATTTTCCCGTTCCCGAACGAACGCAGGCTTTCATATATTCGCCGATCTTTGCCGCCGTTTCATCGCTCATCGCTTCATAAAGCGCCTTTTGCCTTGCATTGTAAACGGTTGCGCCGTCCTCGAAATATGCCTTGTTCACCATGTAAGGCTGCATAATCACGCCGTTGTTTGCAACCGCGCACGCAGTGAGCGCCATGTGCAGCGGCGTGACGAGGAGCTTGCCCTGCCCGATTGAGGTTGAAGCAAGGTCAACGCTGCTCATTGAAGAGAAGTCAAGCGGAATTGCTTTTGTTGCAATGTCAAACGGGATTTTTTTCGTAACTCCGAATGCGTCGACGGAATTTCCGAGCCTTTCCGAACCGATTTTCTGCGACAGCGAAGCAAAATAAACATTGCTGGAAACGCGGATAGCGTCGGACATTCCGATAGTGCCGTGCCTGCTTCCGCCGGCATTTTTAAATTCCCTGCCGCCGATTTTCACCTTTCCGTTGTCACGCACTGTAAAGGCTTCATACCCGCTTTCAATCCCTGCCGCAGCAGTTATAATTTTAAAGGTTGAGCCGGGTGCATACAAGCCTTGGGTCACTCTCGGTAAAAATGGAGAATCCGTGTTTTGGCTCAAATCATCCCAGTTTTTTGTAAGACTGCTTTCGTTCGGGTCAAACGTGGGGTTTGAATACGTGCAGTAAACCTCACCCGTTGCAGGGTTAAGCGCCGCAACGCTGCCGTTTGAACCGCTCATAAGCTTTTGCGCAAGCTCCGTCATGCCATGGTCAAGCGTAAGCTCAAGCTTTGCGCCGTTGCTGAATGCGCTTTCATCGCGCGTTTCGCGTTTCAGAACATCAATAACGGATTCGGTGCGGAGAAGATAATCGTTGAATTTAAGCTCAATGTTGGTTTTTCCGTAGGTGCGGCTGTTATAGCCGATTGAGTGAGCGTACAGCGAGCCGTGCGGATATATGCGCTTCTGACCTTTTTCGGTCTGCTTGCTTTCCGCGAGCAGCACGCCGCTGCGGTCATATATCGAGCCGCGGAGAACCTTTTCTTCTTTTTCCCATATCCGCTGATTGGCGCTCGATTTTATTATGTCCTTTGCCTGAAAAAGCGTGAAATATGTAAGATATACGACTGTCACAAGAAAGAGCGAGCAGACGGAAACCATAACGGTTATTATTCGTTTATTCGATTTCATCCGTAACCTCTCCCTTCATTCCGCTGATAGCCTGAAGTATGCCGAGCGCGGCAAACGTTGTCACCATGCTGCTTCCGCCGTAGCTGATGAACGGAAGCGTTATTCCGGTGAGGGGGATAAGTCTTATCACGCCTCCGACAATTATAAACGTCTGCACGCCGAGCATAACGCTAAGCCCCATGCTGACGGCTTTGTTAAACGCATTTGTGCATGAAAGCGCAATTTTAAAGCCCCTGTAAACAAGCACGAAATAAAGCATCAGCACGGCAATTCCGCCGAGAACTCCCATCTCCTCGCATATGGCGGAGAAAATGAAGTCAGAGCTTACAACAGGTATAAGATACGGGCTTCCGCT
>CAJJUC010000180.1 GCA_905195005.1 uncultured Eubacteriales bacterium
GTGCGCTGAGCCATGTTTCGTCTGTCGGGAAAAGCTCGCACGAACCGTCCTTATATTCAATCAAAACAAGAGCTGACAGACAGATTTCGCCCATGAATGTAATTTTTCTTTCTTCCGACAGATTGCTCAGATATTCTCCGTAATTTTTCCGCCATCCGTTTGCCGCGATTATGCGAACGGTGTTCTCCCCCCGGCGCAAAAGCTCCTGCGGAATAATGTCGGTTTCATACATGCATTCCTTGTTATAATTTGTGAACGGCGTAACAAGTCTGTTTTCCGAAAGCTTTTTTCCGTTAAAATATGCCTTGCCTGTTCCGAGTGCACAATAAAAAATGGCTCCGCGGAGAGGTTCATTTGAAAGATGAACCTTTTTAAGGAAATATACCGCGCCGTCGGACTTCTCGGAGGCTTCAACCCATTCTCCCAATTCTGCGTCAAGACACGCCGTTTTAAACCCTGCATTGATTTCGTCCGTGCAGCCGCTTTCATCCTCCGCTTTCAGAATGACGGAAAGCTGCGCGCCCGAAGGCAGCTTGCCGCATATGAATTCATGCTCCGTTTTGTCGGATTCCACTTTTCCGCTGTCATATAAAACATCGGCGCCCGATTTTACAATCAGCCGAAAGTGCTTTTGACGGGCAGCCGCATTATCGGTATCAGCCGACCATGAAAAGTGCAGTTTTTTTGAGGTTGCTGTCATATACGGTGCGGCGATTCCGCCAAGACTTATCTGTGTTATTTTAATCATAGCGAGAATACTCCTTTAACTGAAATCGAAAACGGCGCGGCCGCCTTCAAGCCTGAGACATGCCGAAAACGGCTTGCCTGTCTTTTTTGAAACAAAGCCTTCGATTTTGCTTGTTTTCCCCGTTTTCAAAAGGGATTTCACGTTTTCCAGTGATATAACCCTTTCTAAAATCACATTGCTCAGCGCAAATTTGCACCCGTTTTTATAACCCGAGCAGCCATAGCCGAATTTTGTTCTGCGCACAGGTTCGCCGCACAGAGGGCATTTCCCGGCTTCATCGCCGATAAAGCCGTCATCCTCGTCCTTTTCGGGTGGAAGCTCCTTTTTCCTGAAAACCTCGGCAATCTCATTTTTCGCAAGCTCAACACTGTCGTCAACCGTTATTTCTCCGCGAAACACCTTTTTAAGCGACTGACCGAGAAGCGAGGTTTTATATTTATCCATGCTTATACCCATGCGTGAGAGTGACTCAATGAGCTGTTCACCTGCCGGGAGAATGGTATAGACATCTTTTTTCAGCTGTATGTAAAGGCTTTTGCGCGCATTATCGATAATCCCCGTGCGCGTTGCCTCCGTTCCGAGCTCGAGTCCCTCGAACATAGCTTTATATTCCGCTTCTTCGTCCTCGTTTTCGGCATTTGACTTGTCCTCACGAAAAGGGTTTTTAAGATAATTGTTAAGCGTTTCTATCGTGTAATGGCGCGGCGGCGATGTTTCCTTTTCTTTCGGAGCAAAATTCACTTCAACTATATCTCCTTTTTCCAGCGGAGGAAGTATTTTGTCTTTTTTTGTATAATCATCATATTTTGTCCATCCCGGTGAAAGAATTACCGTTCCCTTTAAAGTAAATTCCTCCATGCCGCCGACGTCTATTTTTATTTCGTTTTTTTCAGCGATACATTCTTCGCTGCAAAATACTGCCGCAAATCTGCGCATAACTGTGGAATATACTTTTAATTCGTTTTCCGTGAGCGAACTTTTATCGGGTATTTTATATGTCGGCGTCAGTGCGGAGTGGGACTCAATCTTGCTGTCGTCAAAAATCGTTTTGCTGTGGCGGAATTTAAGCGGATACCCGAGCTTTGCCGCAGCTGCAATAACTTTTTTTATCTTATCCTGTTCAGCCTCGGCAAGGTATTCGGAATTTGTTCTCGGATAAGTAACATACCCTTTTTCGTATAAATCCTGAAGTGTTTTCAGGCTCTCCTCCATCGGCATTTTATATTTTTTTCCGAGTACGTTCTGAAGCTTTGTAAGCGAATAAAGCTTACCCGGAGAAAGCGTGTCCTTCTTTTTCTTTTTGGATACCACCACCGCTTTCGCGGCGTTGTATGCATTGCAAAGCTCCTGTGCCTTTGCAAGCTCGTTTTTACTGAATTTCTTTTTGCTTGTAAGCTCAATTTCTCCGTTTTCTCCCGTTTTGCTCACAACGGCATAATAAATATCGGGAACGAAATGCCTTATTTCCATATCCCTGTCATAAACTGCCTTGACAATCGGAACAATAACCCTGCCCACGCGCATTAGCGTGCCTGTTTTGAGTGACGCGTACCGCGTCAGATTAACGCCGTAAAGCCAGTCAACAAACGTTCTCGCGTATCCCTCACGTGCAAGATTGTCATATTCCGCTTCATCGCGCAGGCTTCCAAGTCCGCCGAGAATGGTTTCACTTGTCTGATCTGGCATCCAAAGCCGTTTAAGACTTTTTTGCGAAACGCCCGTTTTTTCAACACAGGTCCTTATAATTATTTCGCCCTCGCGGTCGGAGTCACCGGCATTGACAATAGTGTCAACATCTGAACGCAGACAAAGAGCTTTTATGGTTTCGAATTGCCGCATAATGCCTGAATCAGTCTGCTTGTTTTTATCCTTTTTCAGTTCAAAATCAAATTTTTCGGGGAAACACGGCAAATTTTCGATGTTCCAGAAGCGCGTCCGCTTTTCCTGCGGCAGATAGTGCTCCACATCGGCAAGCGAAAACAAGTGCCCGAACGCCCATGTGACAAGATATTTTTCATTTTCAAAGTATGCGCCGTTTTTCTTCATTCCGCCGATTGACGACGCAATGTTCCGCGCAAGGCTCGGTTTTTCCGCTATAATCAGAATCATTATGCTGCTCCCCTTTTGTAACTGTAAATATTTTACCACATTTTATTCTTTTGTCAATAGTTAAAACCGTTGACAAAGGGAATGTATCCGCGGTATAATAGAAAAGCAAAGCTTTCTGAAAGGAATTATAAAGATGAAGAAATTATTGCTGACCGTGCCGACGTTTTTCGGAACGGAAGCAATCCTGGCGCATGAAATCCGTGCGCTCGGATATGAAATAACCGAAACGACTGACGGGCGCGTGACCTTTGAGGGTGACGCGGAGGCTGTCGCGCTTGCAAACGTATGCCTGCGCTGCGGCGAACGTGTTCTTATAAAAATAGCGGAGTTCGAAGCCGATACGTTCGAAAAATTATTCGAGGGGGTGCGCGCTGCCGCATGGGAGGATTTTATCCAGGCTGACTGCGCTTTCCCTGTAAAGGGCAGCTCGCTCAGAAGCACGCTGTCAAGTGTGCCGGCTTGTCAGAGTATTGTAAAAAAAGCCGTGGTTAAACGGCTTTCCGCAAAATACGGAATCGAGCATTTTGAAGAAACGGGACCCATGATGCGGATTCAATTTGCAATTTTGAAAAACCGCGCGACCGTGTGGATTGATACAACCGGAGACCCGTTATACAAACGCGGCTACCGCGCACACGGCGTTCTCGCTCCTATGCGCGAAACTCTGGCGTTTTCGATGATTGACATAACACGCTGGCGCGGCGACCGCCCGTTTGCAGACCCTTTCTGCGGAAGCGGAACAATCCCGATTGAAGCGGCGCTCTATGCAAAAAACATTGCCCCCGGGCTTCACAGGAGCTTTATAAGTGAAAAATGGAGGATAATGCCGCCGCATATTTACGACGATGTGCGCGAAGAGGTGCGTTCTTACGAAAACCGTGATTTGATTCCGCGGATTTATGCAAGCGATATTGACCCGCGGGCTGTTGAGCTTGCAAGGCAGAATGCAAGAAAAGCCGGTGTGCTCGATTACATCGATTTTTCACGGTGCGACATGAAGGACGCTCCGCTCTTTTACGACAAGGGCGTTATTGTCTGCAATCCGCCGTACGGCGAGCGGCTTATGGATAAAAAGCAATGCGAACATCTTTACAAACAGATGGGCGAAAAGTTTTCGCACTTTTCCAACGCAGGGAAATATATTCTTACAAGTCACGAAGAATTTGAAAAATTCTTCGGCAGACCTGCCGACAAGAAAAGAAAATTATATAACGGAATGTTAAAATGTTATCTGTATCAGTATTTTAAATAGATTTTCGGCATACCTTTTAAAAGGGGTGTTGAAAATGGATTCCGAAAATAATAACCAAAAAACTAAAAAACTGCTTATTTCCTTTATTTACAGATGTGTTTTATGCGTCTGTATCTTCTGCGCGGCATTCTCGCTGCACCGATTTTCCCCGAAAGTGTGGAAAGGTGCGGAGAAAACTGTCACGGCAAATATTGACACGGCAAAAACAGCGGAATGCCTGAAAAAGCTTTTGAAGGAGCTTTTCCCACTGTGAAAAGGAAA
>CAJJUC010000181.1 GCA_905195005.1 uncultured Eubacteriales bacterium
CCTGCTAAGGACGGATTGAATTGGTATGCGTATTGCGGCAATAACCCGATAAATTTTACAGATAGTTGGGGACTTGATCCTGCACTGGATGAATATATTGATTCAAATTATTATGGAAAGAAAACAGTAACATTAGTGATTAAAAGACCGGTTCCAAATTCTAGAGAAGCAGCGGTTATCCAAAATGGAAAACTTAATAATGGACATTCGTTCATAAGGCTTGATGATGGAAACGCTAACGTTAGGTATGTTGGTTTTGCTCCGTGTAAACAAAGGTTAGAAAACATGATCTTAGGGTTGAATGTTGATGGTAAATTTATTGATGATGCAAAAACAGATTGGAATGTTGCAAAAGTATATGAATTAACAGACGAGCAATATACAGCTATAAGTAATTATATCAATAAAATGGAAAAGAAAAAACCATCGTATAATATAGAAAGCAATAATTGCACGACTTTTGCTGTGAACGCGGTCAAAGTTGGTGGTGCAGCCGTAGGGAGATTCATGACAATACGCCAACATAGTTGGACTTTACCAAATGACATGACAGAACAATTGAAAAACTACAGTGCATTGCCTAGGTGGCTTAGTCCGGAGGTTGCGGCGTGGACGGTAAAAAACACAATGGGAAATTTTTACGGATATACACCGTCTGATGCCGCGCAGGATTTAAAAACCGCAGAGGGAGCGGTACTGCTGAAATATAATGGTTCAATTGAAGTCATAAATAATAATTCTTATTATAAGGCGGTAAAATGATGAAAGAACTAAAAAAGATTGTAAGGTGCATCGTATGTATTTTTTCAGTAATAATTATGATAGCATTAGTCTTTTTATATCAACTATCTACGGTAGAAATAAGAACTGATAAGGATTATAATGAGATATATGTTTCGGGGATTTTTGACTATAAAATGATGATAGCTCCACCTGAAGAATATTCAGCTTTGTATCAAATTAAGCTATCAATGAGAAGAAGAGTTGCAAAATATATGAAAGATAATAACTATAAACTCAAAAGCGGAAAACAGGAATTTATAAGAATTGATCCGACATTTGAAGAACTGATAAAAGAATGCTTTAAATTTGAAAAAATATCTTAATCGCTTGGTGTGACAAACGGGAACGCGCATCGCTTGACCGACAGAGAGATGTGCGTTCCCGGATTTAAAAAAATTTGCTGAAATCACGGGTGAGAAAACGCAAACGTATATCCGCGGAAAGCGGCTGATAGCCATGCAGGACGAGGACGGAGAATGGAGCATATTCGGAAATAATTACCGCGGAGATGTGGAGCGTGTTCAGCGCGGCAGCTATTCAAACGGACGGTATAACAACCGCTATGCATATGACGCGTTCGGGAACTATTCGGAGGAGACGGACAGCCCGAAGAAAAATCCGTTCCGCTATTGCGGCGAATATACCGATGACGAAACGGGGCTTATCTATCTCCGCAACCGTTATTATGACCCTGCAATCGGACGGTTCATCACAGAAGACCCTGCTAAGGACGGATTGAATTGGTATGCGTATTGCGGCAATAACCCGATAAATTGTGTTGATCCGTGGGGGTTGGAGTATTTGGTGGTGTCTGGCAGCGAAAACAACACAATATTTGACAGACGATATAAATATAATTTTATAGAACCTGCTATAAAAAAATTGAAAGAATTAAAAGGACTAAATGATGGAGAGCAAATAACTTGGTTAATAAGTTCAACTGGTTATTCCAAAACTGATATCAAGAACTTTAAGAATACCGCTGAATCAATAGGCGTTAATATTGAGTTTTTCAGCAATAAAGATGAGTTTATCGGTTATATTAATTCAAAAGGCGTAGTTGGAAGTAATAAAGCACGCAATGAAGACAAAATACGAAAAATAGCAGTTTTTTCTCATGGGTTGGTTGGTTCAATTGAATTTGGATATCACCAAAGCAATCAAAAATCGCTTAGCTTGACATCAACTGATATTTTAAGACTGAGAAAAGGTGCATTTGATAACCCGAATAGTTGTTTTTATTCATGCAATACAGCTACAACTGATCCTGCGGGGACAAGCTTTGCACAACAATGGGTGAATGTAACAGGAGGTAAAACATGGGCAATTTATGAAAAAAGTGATTATGGTCACATAAATAATTGGGATAATTGGAGAAACGTCATTAAGCCTGAACGAAAAGAAACTGGTTATAGGCCGAATGGTTCTGATTTTTATCCTATACCAAGTAGTGTAAGAAATGCTTACTGGCAGACTTTTACTGGTAATACGACTTTTAGGGGTGTAAAATGAAAAAGGGTAGTTGCAAAAAATGTATGCTAATCATATTCTCTATCATAATTTGGGGATGTATATTGGCGAATGTTCCTATTTTTAAAGTAAGCAACCCGAATCAAAAAGACTATATTGATATGTGTGACGAAAACGGAGTGTATGTGCTGGAGCATAAAAGTACGACCGGCAGCGGTTGGTATGTTGCATCCGGCAGGGATAAAAAGCTTGTTGGTCAAAATGTTGTATTGTATAGTAGTTTTGATCCGAGGAGTTTAAAGGATAATAAGGATTTTTATCTTGATTATTCTTCAGTGTTGGTTATAAAAGTAAAAAAGATCAGCTCGACTATAGTAGATGGAGAAAAAATACCAATGTTGGTTGCAAATTCTATAACCATTGTATCGGATAAAAAGGGTAAAAACTATTATACGGTATTTGATTTGAGTATTGAGGGACTTTTAAAAAGTGCTTTAGGGCTCGTAAATCACAAGTATCGTGTTAGTTATTGATGCTGAAAAACTGCATTTTTGGAGTATGTGACAAACGGGAACGCACGTTGTTGGACAGACAGAGAAATGTGCGTTCCCGGGTTTCAAAAATTTGTGGAAATCACGGGCGAGAAAACGCAAACGTATATCCGCGGGAAGCGGCTGATAGCCATGCAGGACGATTAAGGCGCGAGGTATAAAAAATATCTCCGCGGGAAAGATTTAATTGTGAAATCTTTCTTGCGGAGGTTTTTTTATGGTAACAAACAAGGTTGAAATATGCGGCGTGAACACCGCCAAGCTGCCCACGCTTAGCGCAAATGAAAAAAAGGAGCTTTTCGTCAGGATAAAATCGGGCGACAGCTCTGCAAGGGACACATTTATAAAAGGAAATCTGAGGCTTGTTCTGAGTGTTATCGGGCGGTTTAACAACCGCGGCGAAAACGTTGACGATTTGTTTCAGGTCGGCTGCATCGGACTTATCAAGGCAATTGACAATTTTAACACCGAGCTCAATGTTCAGTTCTCCACCTACGCCGTGCCGATGATAATCGGGGAAATCCGCCGCTATCTGCGTGACAACAACTCGGTGCGTGTGTCGCGTTCTCTGCGCGATATTGCATACAAGGCGCTCTGTGTACGCGAGCGGCTGATTAACACCACAAACCGCGAGCCGACAATTGAGGAAATTGCAAAAGAAATTGACATTCCGCCGGAGGATGTGACAACCGCGCTTGATGCGATTCAGGAACCGATATCGCTTTTTGAGCCTGTTTATCATGACGGGGGCGACGCGGTTTATGTTATGGATCAGGTTTCGGATAAGAAAAACATTGATGAAGCATGGATTGAAAAAATATCCCTGCGCGAGGCAATGAAAAAGCTTTCCGATCGGGAAAAGCAGATTGTTACAATGCGGTTTTTTCGCGGAAAAACGCAGACAGAGGTTGCAACCGAAGTCGGGATAAGTCAGGCGCAGGTTTCACGCCTTGAAAAAAGCGCCATATCAAATATGCGAAAATACATCTGATTTTTCGCAAAAATGACATTATCAGAACAAATGTTCGAAAAATTTGCAAAAAATGCTTGACAACGAACAAATGTTCTGATATATTATAATCATAAAGCGAACAGATGTTTGGAGGTAATTGATATGTACACAAGCAGCAAGCTCAGAAGATTAAGAAGAATACAGCGCGTTAAAAAACAGCGCCATACAGCATTTATAATCACACTTGTTTTCGGAATTTTGCTTTTGAATGCAATGTTTTTCGGGTTAGGAATGAATAAAACAGTTGCGCAGAACGGGCGTGAGCTGACGGTTAAAAACGGCGACACACTTTGGACAATAGCACGGGAGTATAAGCCGTGCGGCAAGGATATGCGCGAATATGTGCGCGAAATATCGCAGCTTAACAATATTGACGATGCAAGCATTTATTGCGGACAGAAGCTGATCATTCCGCAGATGTAATAAAAAAACGGAAACCGACTGAAAGTCACAACCCGATAAGGAAGTATTGGTTTTGAACGCCGTTCTTTAAGTTTAT
>CAJJUC010000182.1 GCA_905195005.1 uncultured Eubacteriales bacterium
AACTGCGGCTTTCGCGGTTTCCGGCGCACTGACGGCAATAAAAAAGAATATGGATTTGTTCGGAGTTATTGCGCTCGGACTGACAACGGCTGTCGGCGGCGGAATTATCCGCGATATTATTCTCGGAATAACTCCGCCGTGTACCTTCAGAAACCCCGTCTATGCCGCAGTGGCTGTTTTTATGTCGCTTGCCGCGTTTGTTACATATATTTTCCGCGGAAAATTTTCGGAAAAAAGCGGTCGGATATTTAACTCCCTTATGCTTGCGGCGGATTCCGTCGGGCTCGGTGCGTTTTCGGTGTCCGGGGTTGTTTCCGCGGTTTCCGCAGGAGAACGGGGGCTGTTCCTCCTTGTGTTTGTCGGAGTGCTGACGGCTGTCGGCGGCGGTGTGATGCGTGATATATTTGCGCGCGACATGCCATATATTTTCAGGAAACACGTATATGCGGCAGCGTCAATTGCAGGCTCACTTGCCGCCGCGCTTTTGTGGAAAGCTGCCGGAAAAGATGCCGCAATGCTTTCCGGCATGTGCGTTGTAATTGTAATCAGGCTGCTTTCGGCGCATTTTCGCTGGAATCTGCCGAGAATATCGGAGGGAGACGGCGAATGAACGATTATAAAACGGTATTAAAAGCCGCAAAGAGTGAAATGATTGAACGGAAAAGCCGTTTTATCGGATACTGCGCTCCCGTGAAAAACGAGGACGAGGCAATTGCCTTTATAAATGAGGTGCGCGCCGCAAACCGCGAGGCATCGCATAACGTTTATGCATATGTTGTGCGCGAAAATAACATAATGCGCTACAGCGACGACGGAGAGCCGGCAGGCACTGCCGGCGTTCCGGTGCTTGAAGTCATCCGAAAGGGAGGACTCACCGACATATGCGTTGTGGTAACGCGGTACTTCGGCGGTGTGCTCCTCGGCGCGGGAGGTCTTGTACGCGCCTACGGAAAGGGTGCAAAAATCGGGATTGACGCGGCGCAGAGAGTTAATATGCTCAGCTGCACAACATACCGCGTTGTATGTGACTACACAACCTACGGTAAGGTTGAATATGCCGTGAATAACGGCGGCTTTATAAGCGGCGAAACGCTTTTTGAAGGCGATGTTAAAATGAATATCAGCGTTCGGACAGGTGATGAAAACCGCTTCGAAAAAATGATTGCCGACATATCGCGCGGCAGCGCCGTCTGCGAAAAAACCGGCGAAGAATTTACCGCCGTTCCGTATGAAAATGAAGAGTAAAATTGTATTGACATAGGAGTTAGCCCATGGTATATTATACCGGAAGGATAGATAAAATGAAAGGATAAACAATATGATTACTTTTGACAATGACGCACGGATTTTCCATATCACAACAGAAAACACATCGTATGTTATGCGCCTTAAGAGCGACTATGTTCTCGAGCATTTGTATTACGGGAAAAGGCTTGACAACATCAGCGGAATCGGATTCCGCGCCATAGAGAATGCTATCGGATTTTCTGCGCGCAATTATGAAACCGCAGAAATGTTTGACAGCTTGTCAACCGACCATGTTATGCAGGAATATGCGTTTTTCGGAAGCGCGGATATCCGCAAGCCATCATTTCATGCAAGGTATGCGGACGGCAGCAGAATCACAAAGATGAAATATATCGGTCATGAGATTTATGACGGCAAGAAAAAGCTTGACGGACTTCCGGCAACGTATGACGGGGAGAACGGCGCGGTTCAGACGCTTGAAATCACAATGCGTGATGAGCTCACGGGGCTTGAACTGGCGCTTTCCTATTCCGCATTCGAAAAACACGACGCAATCGCGCGCAGCGTCCGTGCGGTGAACCGCGGAAACTCCCCGATTGATATAAGCGCAATGATGAGCATGAATATCGATATGAAGGATGAGGGCTTTGAGCTTATCCACCTTGTGGGCTCGTGGGCGAGAGAACGCCATATTGAAAGAAAGCCCCTTATGAGCGGAACAATGAAGCTCGAAAGCCGCCGCGGAAGCAGCTCGCACCATCACAGCCCGTTTTTTGCACTTGCAAAAAAAGAAACAACCGAGGAAAGCGGCGAGGTTTACGGCTTCAGTCTGCTTTACAGCGGAAATTTTGAGGCAGGCATCGAAAAGGATACATATAACACAATCCGCGCATTTATGGGGATAAATTCCTTCGACTTTAACTGGATGATTGACAAGGGAGAAAGCTTTACAGCTCCCGAAACGATTATGATTTATTCCTGCGGCGGGCTGACGGATATGTCGCAGAAATTTCATCGCCTTTACAGGAAAAATCTTGCGCGCGGAAAATGGCGCGACAAGGAACGTCCGGTACTTATAAACAATTGGGAAGCAACATATTTTGACTTTGACGAGGAAAAAATACTCAGCATTGCCGAAAAAGCCAAAAGCGCCGGCATAGAGCTTATGGTTCTGGACGACGGATGGTTCGGAAAACGAAACAATGACGATTGCTCGCTCGGCGACTGGACGGAAAACCGCGAAAAGCTGCCGCACGGTATTGACGGACTTGCCGAAAAGGTGGAAGCGCTCGGAATGAAATTCGGCTTGTGGTTCGAGCCTGAAATGGTTTCGCCCGACAGTGACCTTTACAGGTCTCATCCCGATTGGTGTCTGCATGTCACTGACCGCGGCAGAAGCGAGCAGCGCAACCAGCTTATACTTGACCTTTCGCGCGATGATGTTTGCGAATATATAATCTCATTCCTTTCTGACATTCTCAAAAAAGCGAAAATATCGTATGTTAAATGGGATATGAACAGGAACATGACGGAGGTCGGCTCGGCTCTGCTGCCGCCGGAAAGACAGGCAGAGGTTGCACACCGTTATATGCTCGGGCTTTACAGAATCCTTGAAACGGTGACCGCTGAATTTCCCGATGTGCTTTTTGAAGGATGCAGCGGCGGCGGCGGACGGTTTGACGCCGGAATGATGTACTATTTCAGTCAGTACTGGACAAGCGATGATACAGACGCAGCCGAGCGCCTTTACATTCAGTACGGCACAAGCATGGTTATGCCATCGGCATTCATGGGGGCGCATGTGTCCGCCGTGCCGAATCATCAGACGGGGCGCGTCACTCCTATGAAGCTGCGCGGAAACGTTGCAATATGCGGTCAGTTCGGTTATGAGCTTGATATTACGAAGATGAGCGATGAGGAGATTTCCGAGGTTAAGGCACAGATTGAGTTATATAAGTCTGTGCGCGAAATTATTCACAACGGAGATATGTTCCGCCTTGTTTCTCCGTTTGAAACTAATCGCACGGCATGGGAATTTGTTTCGGAGGATAAAAAGACAGCAGTTTTGTGCCGCTATGTTATAAGAACAGCTCCCGAGCAGGAGCCTGAAAGAATCAAAATGCGCGGCTTGGCAGGAAGCGGAAGCTATCGTCTGCGCGGAACAGATTTGGTTTTCGGCGGCGATGTGCTGATGTATTACGGTTGGCGCGCACTGTCGGAGCATGATTTCGACAGCGAAATACTCATCTTTGATATGGAATAAATAGTGTACGAGTGCATGTGAAGCTGTTTGACTTTACATGCACTCGGCGCGTGTATGGACGCCAATCATCGGAGAAAATTATTACTACATTTACTGCCTTTGGGTGCAGGGCGCACCGCGCGGTCACGGTTACGCAGCGGAGCTTATGAACCATTGCATAGATGATGCGAAAAAACACGGAAAATCAGGGATTTGTATGCTCGGAGCGGCAAAGCAGAAGGCTTGGCTGTCAGATCAAAGCTTTGCAAAAAAGTTCGGGTTTGAATGCGTTGACGTCACTCCTGACGGATATGAGCTGCTTGCACTGTCATTTGACGGTAACACGTCGCACTTTTCCGACAACGCAAAAAAGCAGGAAATCGATGATAAAGTTCTGACGGTTTATTATGATTATCAGTGCCCGTTCATTTATCAGAGGATTGAAAAGCTGCGGCAGTATTGCGATGATAATAAAATTGAGGCGCGGCTTATCTTGGTTGACTCTCTTGAAAAGGCAAAAGCGCTTCCGTGTGTGTTTAACAACCGGGCGGTGTTTTACGGCGGAAAATTTGTGACAGTCAATCAGATTGACGGCGCGGCAGTTGAAAAAATTAATAATACAAAAAAAGCTTAATAATGCAAAAAAAGCTTGTAATCCTTTGTTTTTTGTGTTAAAATCAGATAAAAGCGCAAATTCCATTTGGTAGATTAGGCATAACAGACTCGAACACATGCGCCCAATGCTTGCTGAATTTCCGCTCAACCGTTCTTTCGGGATTTGCAAGGCGACAGCCTTGCTTCACCCTGCAAG
>CAJJUC010000183.1 GCA_905195005.1 uncultured Eubacteriales bacterium
GAAGTATAAACTTAAAGAACGGCGTTCAAAACCAATACTTCCTTATCGGGTTGTGGCTTTTTAAACAGCCCCTTTTTTACTTGTTGAGAATTTCCTCAACCATCGCCGTCAACTCATCCCGTGAGAGTGTGCTGTCAGTTTGCAGCAGCTGATACTGCACCCCGTCCCTAACCCATGTTGCGCTTTGCACCTTGCTGATTTCAACCTTTGAAGAACCGTAGGTAAATACAAGCTCGCCGCTGTCCTCAGCCTTTTTGTCCTCATCGGTCAGCTTGTAATCGGGCGGAACAAGCTTGTTTGCGTAGCTGTAATAATAAATATCGGTACCGTTTACGGTTTTAACAACATCGCCCTGCAGCTTCGCCTTGGAATTAAACTTATCCTGCGCAAATATCACGGTGTCGCCATCCTTTTCATAATCAAAGGACACGGATTTGAACCTTTCAATTGACTTGCCGCTTTCGTCCGCAAGATTGTTTTTTATAATGCTGCCGTTTTTAAATGTGTAGCCGTTTTCAAAGCTTTCGATAATAACGGGTGCATAGCCTATATCCTTAGTCACCTGCTGCACCGTCGGGAGTGATTTATAGTCGGGTATTGACGATGACGAGCTGAACCAGGTTGACACGATTCCGCTTGCGGCAAAAGCCGTTATACCCAAGGCAAGCGCTGCCGCAATTACAATAAGAGATATTTTCTTTTTTGATTTCATGATAACAGACTTCCTTTCCGTGTATGCGGAAGCAAGTTTTGCATTTACTCTTTGCTTGACTGACCGAATGTCAATATCAAGCGGAGCGCAAAGGTCACGCCCGTCATTATCCAAATTCAGCTCTTCAAACAAGTCGTTTTTCTTATTCATAACATTTCCTCCGCATCCGATAAAATTCTTTTTAGCTTGCGTTTCCCTCTTGAAAGCTTGGTTTTTACGGTAGACAGGTTAAGCCCCGTTGCTTTTGAAATATCCCTGAGCTTTTCATCAAATTTATAGTGCCGCACAAATATTTCGTTATCCGGCTCGCCCAGGCTCATAACCGCGTCCCACAAGGCGCTGCTTTCCGCATTTTCATCAATCGCGGACGTTTCATCGGGAATTTCAATATCATCAAGGCATGTGCAGTCCGTTTTTTTATTCAATCTTTTCAATGCAAAATTTCGGGCGGCTGCGGCGATATATCCCCTCACCGTGCCTTTTTCGGGGTCTATGTATTCTGCATTTTTCCAAAGCATTACAAACACATCCGACATTATTTCCTCGATGTCCTCTTTCGGAAGCCTGTTTCCGACCATATTATAAAGAACGGTGCTTAAATACGGCGTGTAGACCTCAATTGCTTCTTCTATTGAATTTCGTTTCCTGTTTTTCAGCCGCACCAGCAGCTTAGTCTCATCCGTCATTTCAAACCAACTTTCTTTTGCAAAGTTAAAAGCTTTTAGTCTTTACACTTTTATATATCCCGGATTGCGAAAAAAAGTTTCACTGTTTTAAATTTTTTCTTTTATTATACCTCAAACAAATACTTTTTCAAGCTAAAAGGGGCTGATTTAAGCAATTCTGCCGAAATCATCCCCTTTTGTTTTGTTATATGAGCGAGAGCAAGTCGCAGCACGCCAAATTCTTTGATTCAAAATCCGCGCCTTTCGCGCCCTGAAGCGACAGCGTTTTCATTCCCGCGCGCCTGCCTGCCTCGATGCCTGCGTCGGCGTCCTCAACTATCATGCACCTTTCGGGCGCAGTCCCAAGCATTTCGGCAGCCTTCAGAAACACCTCCGGATCGGGCTTTGAATGTGTGATATTATTCCCGTCCGAAACGGCGTCAAAGAAATTGTCAAGCCCGATTTGCTTTAAAATAACGGGCGTGTTCTTGCTTGACGACCCTATTGCAATTTTAATTCCGTGCTCCTTAAGCATTTTCAGCTTTTCCGTCACCCCGGGAAGAATGTCGCCAGGAGTGAGCCTTGTGATAAGCTCTCTGTAATAATTGTTTTTCCTTTCGGCAAGAGCCTGTTTTTCACTTTCGGAGTACTCCCTGTCCGCTTTTTCAAGCACAATATCAAGGCTTGCCATTCTGCTGACGCCGCGCAGGCGTTGGTTTATCTCCCTGTCAAAATGAATGCCCTCTTCATCAGCCATTTTCTTCCACGCGCGGTAGTGGCAGTCGTCAGTGGAAACTATCACTCCGTCAAGGTCAAAAATCACCGCTTCCGTTTTCGCGGTGCTTCCCTTTTCGCACGTCGTTAAAACATACTTGCCGTGCTCCGCATCCAGTGTTACCGCTTTTCCGCACACCGTAAATTCAAATTTTTCACCTTTGACAAGCGTGAACGTTGTTTCAAACCGTTCCGCGCATATTTTCACGACCGCATTGTTATATGCCAGATTAAATTCGCACCTTTCCCATTCTTCGGGAAGTTTCGGGCTAAAGAATAAACCCTCGTCATAAAGCCTCATTCCCATAAAGCCGTTTACAACGCTCATCCAAACGCCGCCGTGACATGCAATATGTATGCCGCCGGAGGTGTTCTTTTTGAAATCGCCGATGTCCATGTATGCGGCGCTTCTGAAATACTCGTATGCGTCCTTTGTATATCCTATCTCATTTGCCATAATCGAATGGATTGCGGCTGAAAGCGATGAACCGTGATTGGTTTTCGGTTCGTAATAATCATAGTTGTGCCTTTTTTCTTCAAGCGTGAAGCGGTTGCCCTGAATAAACTGCAAAAGCACCACATCCGCCTGCTTCAGAACCTGAATCCGCCACAAATCAAGCGGATGATACAAATGCCTTATGTCAAAGTTTTTGGGGATTGTATCCATATCGACCGCGTCGTTATACACAAACCTGTCATCCTGCTCGTAAATCCCGTAACGTTCATTTACACGGTAGTACATTTTATCTGCCGCATCGCGCCAAAGCTTCAGCTCTTTTTCATGAAGAGAGATTTTTTCCGCCACTTCGGCAAGCTTTTCCGGGGCATGTTTTTGCATATCGCCGTAAATTTTAAGAGCATATCTTAAATGCTGCTGCACCATAAAATTCGTGTAGCAGTTATTGTTGACGCCGCACGCATATTCATCGGGACCGCAAACCGAATTTATGCAGAAACGTCCGTCATGCGCTTCAACAAAGCTGCCGCGGTGCGCGTAAAACCTTGCTGTTTCAAAGAGCATTTCGCTGCAATACTCATAAACGAAGCCGCTGTCACCCGTTACTTTTTCATATCGCCACACTGCATAAGCAATGTCGGCGTTTATATGATATTCCGCGGTTGATGCCTCGAAAACAACGCTCGTTTCCTCGCCGTCTATGCTGCACCACGAATACAGCGCGCCCTCGTTTCCGATTTCCTCCGCGCGCTTTCTCGCCTTGTCAAGCAGTTTAATCCTGTAAAGGATAAGTCCTTTGCAGTGCTCGGGCTCTGTGAAAAGGTAGTAAGGCATGAGATACATTTCGGTATCCCAGAAAACCTTTCCGCTGTAGTTCGGACCTGTCAGCCCCGTTGCGCCGATTGAGGCATTGTTCACCGTCGGAAGCTGACTTCTGAGGTGAAAAAGACTGAATCGGACAGCCTGCTGATCCGCTTTGCTTCCTTTAATTAAAATATCGCCCGTTTTCCAATGATTTGCCCATGCAGCCGCCTGCTCGCTGCGCAGCGTGCCGAAGCCGTCCGCAGCATTCTTTTCCGCGCCCCTCATTGCAGATTCCGCGAGGTTGTCCGCGCCGTCCGCTGCGGAATAAAACGATGCATATTTTTCAAGGCTCACTGCATTTCCCGGCTTTAACGCTGCGCGAATTGTGTATGTATAAGTATTTTCGGAATTAATTACTTCGTCGGTATATTCCGCGGCAATCACGGTGTGCAGAACAGCCGCCGCCACATCCATGCACGTTCTTTTTGTTCTTGTTTCAAGAAGAAACGCCTTGCCCTCCGCTTTTTCATTCACGGTTTTTGTTGTGATTTTTCCGTTAATGGGTGTGTTCTTAACAACAGAGGAACGAATTTCAAGCTCCCCGTCAAAATCAAGTGAGCTCACGGTGTATTTTAACGCCGCGCCGTGAACGCGGCTGAGGCTTACAAGCCTTATGCTTTCAACATGAAGCGTTTTGCCTCTTTTCAGCAAAACGTCAAAGCTTCTTACAATTTCGCCGCGCCGGAAATCCAGTCTTCTCCTGTGATTTTTAATGCCGTTGGAAAAGCATATCTTTTCACCGTCCGCAAACAGCTCTGTTATGCGCCAGTCGCAAAGATTGACGGTATATTCCTCGTTTTTCGCAAAGCCCTTGCACGGCCA
>CAJJUC010000184.1 GCA_905195005.1 uncultured Eubacteriales bacterium
TACAACGCTTGTTTCGACGCCCGAGAGGTGAAGTTTGTTCGTAGCATAAAGCATTTTTTAGAAATTCGTTATATAACGAATTTCTACATTTATTTTTGATTGCAGGATTTGTTCTATAAAAAATAAATTGTTGCTTTATGCGTTCTGTGCATTTTGCTGCAGCCCCTTTTTATCGGGGAGGATTAATTGATGACGGAAAAGGAAATAAAAGAGCTGCGCCGCAGATTCAATGCGGAAAAAACGAATATGACAACAGTTCGCGGCTGTATGATTAATGAAAAAAAGGAGATTGTGACGAGATTCACGCAGTCTATCACACTGTCTGCTCCGGAGGAGTCGGCAAAGCTGATGGCAATAATGAAAAAATGCCTTTCCGGCAGCCGTGGAACAAACCTTATTGATATAGTATTCAGAACGGAGCAGGTTGTCAAAAGCGAGGAACACGAGCTTTTAATGCGCCTTAAAACCTCCGCACTGAAGGATGAGGAAGCAGTTGAAGCGCTCTATGCAAAAATTGCGGAAAATTATATTTCGGATTCAAAATACATTGTGCTTTTAAGCAGTGAAAGCTACGATGTTTTCGGATATTACGAGGACGGAAAACGCAAAGAGGATTCCGATTGGACATATTCGTACATAGTATGCGCAATATGCCCAATGAAAACAACAAAGCCCGAGCTTTCATTTATCACATATGACAATGCATTTAAAACCGTATCGCCGAGCAGCGTTATAAGCGCTCCCAATGCCGGATTTTTGTTTCCGGCATTCGATAAACGCTCAGAAAATATTTACAATGCTCTTTTTTATGCGCGTGATACGCACGGCGGATACGATGAGCTTATTGATGCGCTTTTTAAAACAGAACCGCCGATGCCTGCTGCCGTTCAGGAAGAAACGTTTGCCGAATGCCTGAAGGAGGCTGTCGGCAAGGAATGTGACATTGACGTTATCAGGGCAGTGCATGAGCAGATTGAAGAAGTGATTGAAGAACACAAAATCGCACGCGAGGAGGACGAGCCCGAGCTGTCAAAGGACAACATTTCACACATGCTTAAAAACGGCGGAGTTGATGACAGCGCCGTTGAAGCCTTTGAAAAGAAATATGACGAAGAATTCGGAAGCAATGCGATGATAAAGCCGCAGAATATTGTGAATACACGGCGCTTTGAGCTTGAAACGCCCGATGTTACCATCCGCGTGAATCCGCAGCGGCGCGACCTTGTTTCAACGCGGATAATCGACGGAACAAAATATATACTTGTGCGAGCGGCAGAGGGCGTTTGCGTCAACGGGGTTGACATAGACATAAATGAGTGAGCAGATGCAGTATCCGAACTCGTTTTTTTGAAGTCTTTTCCGGCATTACGGCGCAAAAATGCGTAGGCATAAGGGATTCGAACACATGCGCCCAATGCTTGTTAAGCCTTAACGAATAATGAACAAAAAAATGAATATTATTCATGATTTTGTGCATAATCGAATATTTTGCGAATTTTTATAAAAAACTCTTGCATATTTATGCAACACGTGCTATAATGACATCAATGAAACAAAAAAACTTTTCAAAGGGGTTGTCAATTATGGAAAAGAAGGATATTAAAAAGGTTGTACTCGCTTATTCCGGCGGTCTTGACACATCGATAATCATTCCGTGGCTGAAAGAAAACTATAATAACTGTGAGGTTATTGCGGTTTCTGCGGATGTCGGTCAGAACGATGAGCTTGAGGGTCTGGACGAAAAGGCAATCAAGACGGGCGCATCCAAGCTTTACATAGAGGATCTTACCGATGAAATGGTTGACGATGTTATCATTCCCTCGGTTAAGGCAGGCGCAAAGTATGAGGAATATCTGCTCGGAACGGCGTTTGCACGTCCGATAATTGCAAAGCGCCTGGTTGAGATTGCGCATAAGGAAAATGCCGACGCTATCTGCCACGGCTGCACGGGTAAGGGCAATGACCAGGTTCGTTTTGAGCTTGCAATAAAGCATTTTGACCCCGACATGGCAATCATTGCTCCGTGGCGTGAGTGGGATATCAAGTCGCGTGACGAGGAAATCGATTATGCTGAATCGCATAACATTCCGCTGAAGATTAACCGCGAAACAAACTATTCAAAGGATAAAAACCTTTGGCATCTGAGCCACGAAGGGCTTGACCTTGAGGATACCGGAAACGAGCCGACATACGAAAAGAAGGGCTTCCTTGAAATGGGAGTTTCTCCGATAGACGCTCCCGATGAGCCGACATATATCACTCTTGATTTTGAAAAGGGTATTCCCGTTGCGCTCAACGGCGAGAAAATGTCTGCAAAAAATATCATTCTCAAGCTGAACGAAATTGGCGGGAAGAACGGTATCGGTCTGCTTGATATAGTTGAAAACCGTCTTGTCGGAATGAAGTGCCGCGGCGTGTATGAAACACCCGGCGGAACAATTCTTTACAAGGCGCATAATGTGCTTGAAACAATCTGCCTTGATAAAATGACGGCGCATAAAAAAGAAGAGCTTGCAATCACCTTTGCGGAGCTTGTATATAACGGTCAGTGGTTCACTCCTCTGCGTGAGGCGCTTTCGGCTTTCGTTGACAAAACGCAGGAAAAGGTTACGGGGACTGTTAAGCTCAAGCTTTACAAGGGAAATATGATTAATGCCGGCGTATGGAGCAAATACACGCTCTATTCCGAGGAAATCGCAACCTTCGGCGAAAGCGATTACAATCAGAAGGACGCGGACGGCTTTATCAATCTGTTCGGACTTCCGATCACTGTTCAGGCAATGACTGACAAGAAAAATAAGTAACGATCAAGGGGATGTTAAAAAGCTCCGGATTGCAAGAAAATGAGAAAAAGGGCTGTTTAAAAAGTCACCGCTTTTTAGGCAGCCCCTTTATGGAAGAAAGGAATAATTATGGATAAGATGTGGGCAGGGCGCTTTTCAAAGGCGCTTAACAAGGAAGCGGATGACTTTAATTCATCAATTCATTTTGACTGCAAAATGTACCGCCAGGATATTGAGGGATCGATGAAGCACGCGGCAATGCTGTCCGCATGCGGCATAATTTCCGAAAAGGATGCGGATGAGATTATCGCATGCCTTGAAAGCATCCGAAACGACATTGACAGCGGCGCTCTTGAAATAGACGAGTCGGCGGAGGATATTCACATGTTTGTCGAATCGGAGCTGACGCGTCGCATAGGCGACGTCGGCAAGCGGCTTCACACTGCGCGCAGCCGCAATGATCAGGTTGCGCTGGATATAAGAATGTATCTGCGTGACGGTGCGGCAGAGGTGTGCGGACTTTTAAAGGAGCTTATAAAAGCAATATGCTCTCAGGCGGAGAAAAACAAGGACGCGGTGCTTCCCGGATACACGCATTTGCAGCGTGCGCAGCCGATTATGTTTGCGCATCATCTGCTGGCATATGCCATGATGCTTCTCCGCGATATAAGCCGCGTTGAGGACGCGGCGGCAAGGATGAATTATTCTCCGCTCGGCTCGTGTGCGCTTGCGGGAACAACATATCCGACAGACCGCAGCATGACGGCGAAAGCGCTCGGCTTTGACGGCATAACGCTCAACAGTATCGACGGCGTTTCCGACCGTGATTTCTGCGTTGAGCTGATGAGCGCGTTTGCCCTTATAATGACGCATCTTTCGCGCTTCTCGGAGGAAGTAATCCTCTGGTCATCGTGGGAGTTTAAGTTCGTTGAGCTTGACGATTCGTTCACAACAGGCTCAAGCATTATGCCGCAGAAGAAAAACCCCGACATGGCTGAGCTTGTGCGCGGAAAAACGGGGCGTGTTTACGGCGACCTTATGGCAATGCTCAAGATTTTGAAAGGACTGCCGCTTGCATATAACAAGGATATGCAGGAGGATAAGGAAGCTGTTTTCGACAGTCTTGACACGGTGAAAAAATGTCTGCGCGTTTTTGCACCGATGATTGAAACAATGACGGTAAGAAAAGATAAAATGTATGCCGCGGCAGGAGAGGGGTTCATAAACGCAACCGACCTTGCGGATTATCTTGTAAAAAAGGGTCGTCCGTTCCGCACGGCATACAAAACCGTGGGGCAGATTGTCGCCCGGTGCATACAGTGCGGAAAAACGCTCGAAACCTATCCGCTTGAGGAATATAAAAAGGCGGACGAGCTTTTTGAAAACGACCTTTATGACGATATCGATCTGCGTAACTGCGTTGAGAAAAGAATATCGGCAGGCGGCACGGGTGCGGCTTCAATCGAAAAACAGCTTGAGTAT
>CAJJUC010000185.1 GCA_905195005.1 uncultured Eubacteriales bacterium
GTCTATTAACGAGCATTTTAACGCATTATTGCGGAAAATTTGCCTTTTTGAACCGCATGAGGTTCGGGTTTCTTATGCCTCAACCCAAAGCTGAAGCTTTGGCTCAGTTTGTTAATTTCAAAGTTTTTTCCTATCCCCTTGAAAAAGCGGAGGCTGTTTAAAAAGTCAATTGACTCTTTAAACAGCCTCTTTCAATATTTTTAATGCACATCCGTTTTATTTCTTGTTATACGAAAGGTTGCTTCAACCATTATCACCATCAGCGCAAAGAAAAGAAGAAGATATACGGGCATTATCGAAAATCCGACAGCATTGCCCAAAAGTCCGAAAATCGGCGGAACAAAGGTTGAACCGACATAAGCGCTTGCCATCTGAATGCCGATAATCGCGCCCGAATTTTCAGCGCCGAAATTGCTCGGCGTTGAGTGAATTATGCACGGATATATCGGCGCGCATCCGAAGCCGATTACAAGAAAGGCGATAAACGCAGCGGTGTAGGACTTTGTCGGAACAAACAGCGCCGCGATTCCGCAGACAAGAACGCCGCTGCCGATTAAAATCATCCTTCTGTCGCCGAGTCTGCCGGTAATAAATCCGCTTATGAATCTTCCGGCGGTAATTCCGATATAGAACAGCGCCGCAAAACCGGCAGCCCGTTCCGCCGGAATATTTTTCACCTCAACAAAATACGTGCTTGCCCACTGCATTGCAGTTGCTTCCGCGGCACAATAGGCGAAAAACCCGAGCAAAAGGAACGGAACACCTTTTATTTTCAGCGCACTGAGAAGACCGACGCTCTCGCCGCCGCTTCCGTTTTCCGTTTTATTGACATTCCACACAGGAAGCGTTGCCAGCAGAAGAAGCGCAATAAAAAGCTGAATAAGCCCGACTATGCGATAACCGCTGTTCCAGTCGCGCGCTGTCAGCGCATAGCTCATAATAAACGGGCTTACAATTGTGCCGACGCCCCAAAAGCAGTGCAGCCAGCTCATGTGCCTTGCCTTATAGTGCAGCGCAACATAATTGTTTAACGCCGCGTCAATTGCTCCGGCGCCGAGACCGTAGGGCACGGCAAAGACAATCAGCATCCAAAAACGGCTTGAAAACGAAAATCCGAACAGCGCTATCACTGTAAGGAACACGCTTGCAACAGTCACAATCCTTGTGCCGAGCTTTCGCGTTAGCTTGTCGGAAAAAAGGCTCGACACGATTGTTCCGCCCGATATAACCATAGATACAATGCCCATAAATGAAACGGGCACCCCAAGCTCGGCATGCATAACCGGCCAGCCCGAACCGAGAAGCGAATCGGGAAGCCCCAGGCTGATAAAGGCAATATAAATTAGTGCAAGTAAAAATGAATACATTTCAATTCTCCTTCATCATCTGTAAATAATTCCGTTTCTCTCGGAAATTCGTTTCAGCGTTACGGCAATAACAAGGCAAATTCCCTCTGCAACGGCAACGGAATACCAAACAAAGCCGTAACCCATCAGCCGCGGCAGAATATTTATGCAAAGCGAATTAAAAACCAGGCTTCGGCAAACATTCAGGGTAATTGCGTAAGGCGTTCTCTTTGTTGAAAAAAGGTATGCGCCGATAACGGAGCTGCTTGCGGCAAACACATAGTTCAGGCAATATTTCGGGAGCGATGCTCTCACAATTTCAACAGCTGCTTCCTTTGCTCCGAAAAGCAGGCAGACGGGCTTTCCCAGCACAAAGGTCAATGCAAAAATTGCCAGACCACCGAAAAGCGCAAACCTCCGTCCGCTTTTAAAATAATAGCGCAGACTTTTGTCATCCTTTGCCCCGTAGCTTAATCCGTACAGCGGCTGCAAGCCGCCTGCCAGTCCGTACATCAGAGATGCAAACAGTGAAGCCGCATAGCAGATAACCGAAAAGGCATTGACGGACACATTCCCGAGATATGTAATAAGCATTCTGTTCATAAAAAATGTGGTAATCGGATTTGCAAACTGCGCTATCATCTCGGGAAGTCCGCGAAGCATAATTTTCCCGTACAGCGGGAAATTTATTTTGAATTTTCTTATCCGCAGATTTCCTTTTTTAAATACAAAGTGGCTCAGCGCTGCCAAAAATCCCGTGAAGTTCGCAAATCCCGTTGCAAATGCCGCACCCGCAACTCCTTTTCCGAGAGGATATACTAAAAGCCAGTCACCGAAGATATTAACAACCGTGCAGGTAACGGATGTAATCATAGCAATATTCGGATTGCCGTCGTTTCTTGCAAATGTATTGAAGCAATAAAAAAGCGTTGACGGCAGCAGAAAAACGGAGTACCAGCGGACATAGTCGGAAACCATTGAAAGATAAGTGCTGTTCGCACCAAGATATTTTGCAATCCTTTCGCTGAATATTATCCCGTTCACACTTATAACGGAAAACAATATCGCATTGATTGTGAGCGCGTGCATAAACGCCTGATTCGCTCCCTCGTTATCTCCTCTTCCGAAGCGAACCGCCGCAACTGCAACCCCACCGATGTTAAAAAGCACGGAAAACGCGCCCACAAGCATAACGAAAGGCATTGCAAGGCTGACTGCTCCCAGTGCGTCCGTCCCGACACCGTTACCGACAAACATTCCGTCAACAATGGTTAATATAAACATACTTATGTTGGCAAACATTGCCGGTATAATGTAATGAATCAGCTTTTTTCTTTGTTCGTGCATTTATTTTTTTCCTCCAAAATCATGCGGCTGAGGCATTTTCTCAATTTCAAAAATGCCTCAGCACATCATTATAGTTTTTTCGATTGGACGAGTTCTTAATAAAACCGATATGGGGCTGCAGCAAAATGCTGCAGCCCCGCATTTTTTATTTAAGATACTTATTTGCATAGTATGAAAGCTTGAGTTTTTTTTCGTTTTCATAGGCGCTTTTAACTGTCTTGACAATCGAAGTGTCCGCTCCGACTGCCTCAAGCTCAGCCTTAAGGTTTTCGCAGACCTTATTAACACTGCTGTCACAGCTTGCCTGAACTCCGCGTACCGCCGATGTAAAATGCGATATTGTTTCCGCCCTTGCAGTCGCTTTGTCCTTCCCCTCATTCTTTCTGAGAGATTCGTAGTAGGCGTCTCCCTGCGCGATAAGGCTCTCCGCATGCGCGGAAAACGATGACTGAAGCGCGTAAAGCTGCGCCATATATTTGCTGACTATGGCATCCGTATCAGTTACCTTTTTCGGCGTGGTATAATTCTCATTCGGAGTTTCCGTAAATTCTTTCTTTTCGGCATCGTACGAATATGTATTTTCGCTGCGTTCGGAAAGGATGCCCGCGTAAAGCTCGGGAAGCTGCAATTCTCCGCTTTCAATCCGCGATTTTTCCTCCTCCGTAGGCTCACGCAGCTTTTCATCAAGGTAATTGTTCACCTCATCAACAAGCTTTTCGTTGTTCTTTTCCTGCTTTAAAATAATCTGCTCACGGCTGTTGCTCACGCCCGTTACAAGTATGTCGATATACTGCCTGAAGTAAACGGCGAGCGCACCTGCCGCAACGAGAAACACGGCGATTACGATAAGAAAAATCTTCATTCCTTTTTTCATTCAATTCCCTCCCGAAAAGGCAATTTATTTTTTCTTTCTTTTTAACAGCTCAATTGCCATCTGTGCATTTTCGCGCGCACGCTTGCGCAGCGGCGCAGAGGTTTTCTTAAGCTCTGCTTTCATCTGTTCGCTGTTTTTTCCGCATTCAAGCACCATTTCAAAAAATGTTTCGGCGTTGAAATCGGAAAGCTCAACGTATTTTTTCTGATTCATATATTCCATGAAACCGCGGATTTTCGGGTCATACACAATCCCCGTCATCGGAACGTTCATAACGGATGCAAAAATGAGCATATGCAGCCTCATTCCGCAGGCGATGTCACACCGCCCGATAAGCGCCAGCAGCTCCGAAACCGGAAGCTCGCGGTCTATTATAACCGATTCCTTTTTCATGCGCTGAATAATCCGCCTTGAAATTGCAAGGTCGGTGCTCATCTGCATCGGCATAAACACGGGGAAATATCCCTCTTCCGACAGTCTGTCAAGCGCACATGCCATTTTAATTTCGAATGCATCACCGAGCTGTTTCCAGCCGCGCACCGACACCGCGAGCAGCTTTTTATCCGTCGGAACGGAAAATTCCGCCAAAAGCTCATCCTCACGCGCGGCATTTGCCGGCGTAAGATTAAATGCCGGGTCAGCC
>CAJJUC010000186.1 GCA_905195005.1 uncultured Eubacteriales bacterium
GCTGTTCTTTTCGTTTCCCATTCCTATTATTCTTTCGCTGTGTCTGAACGAAATAATCAGCGTCCGTTTCAAAAAGTTCGCGCAAACGGCGCTTTATCTTCCTTACTTTCTGTCATGGGCGGTCGTCGGAGGTATAATGTATCAGCTGTTCAGCACAAATACCGGTATGGTGAATGTAATGCTCGGAACAACGGTTCCGTTTCTTACAAATAAGCATTTGTGGCTGATTATTTACTTGATTTCGGGTATATGGCAAACGGCAGGCTGGAACACAATCATTTACCTTGCCGCAATTACCGGTATTGACCCGGCTCTTTACGAGGCTGCGGAGGTTGACGGCGCCGGAACATTCAGAAAAATAATCAATATCACATTGCCGTCGATCAAGCCGACGATCGTAATGCTTCTTATCATGAAGCTTGGTTCGATGGTGTCAATAGGTTTTGAAAGACCTTTCGTTATGGGCAACACTCTTGTGAAGGAATACAGCGATGTTCTGAGCACCTTTGTTTACAGGCTCGGCTTGCAGGGCGGTAAATTCTCGTTTGCAACCGCTGCCGGCGTGTTTCAGTCTGTGGTAAGCGTGCTGCTTTTGGTGATTGCCAATGTTTCCGCAAAAGCATTGGGCGAAAAGGGAATATGGTAATTGGCTTATTATTTTGATTGAGGTGGTCTGCATAATGAAAAACAAAACAGCCGGTGATAAAATTTTCCATTGGGGGATAATGATTTTCCTTACTGCGGCAGTTGCCGTAGCGATAATTCCGTTTTTTAATATAATTTCCGTTTCATTAAGTTCATCGGAAGCAATAACGAAGGGCGAGGTCAGTCTGTTTCCGATAGGCTTTAACACGGAAGCATATAAGACTGTGCTTAATGACGCATCAATGATATTCTCGCTCGGATATACAATAGCGCTTACTTTGATTTATACTTTGCTTGCCATGCTTGTAACTCTGTGCGGAGCATATGCCCTCGCTCAGCAGAGGTTGTACGGCAGAAAAATTTTTATGACGATCATTGTAATCACAATGTACTTTGACAGCGGCGTTATTCCGCAATATTTGCTGAATAAATCACTTGGTATCACCAATACAGCGCTTGTGCTTGTCCTGCCGTGTCTTCTGAACGCTTATAATATGATTGTTCTCAAAACCTTTGTTGAGGACATTCCGGCAAGCATTGAGGAATCGGCAAGGCTTGACGGCGCAACTGATTTTACAATTATGTTCAAAATAATACTGCCGCTTTTAAAACCGGCGATTGCAACGGTGTCACTGTTTTATGCAGTGAGCAGATGGAACACATTTCAGGATGTAATTTATTATATCCAAAATACATCGCTGTTCACATTGCAATACAAGCTGCAGATGATGATTGATATTTCGCAGTCAAACGAGCTTACTCAGTTTGAGGGAGCAAATCTTTCAAAGCTGACGCCGGAAAATTTGAAAAGTGCAAGTATTATATTTGCTGCCGTTCCGATTATGGCAGTGTATCCCTTTGCACAGAAGTATTTTGTAAAGGGAGTAACATTGGGTTCTGTTAAAGGTTAATAAATCAAAAGGAGAGATTATGATGAAAAAACAAATCAGTCTATTGGTGGCAGGCGCGGTTGCGCTGAGCGGATTGCTTGCGGGCTGCGGCAGCGGCAAAAAAACAAGCGCGGACGGCAAGGAAGTGCTGCGGATTGAAATCTTTGAACGCGGTGATGTTCCCGAGGGAGCGGGATCTGTAACCGACAATGCAATGACAAAATGGGTGCAGAAGGAATTCGGCGACCCGAACAACATTAAAGTTGAGTATGTTTCCGTTCCGCGTGCATCGGAGGCTTCACAGCTGAATATTTCCATGGCGGCAAACGAAGCGCCCGATATTATATTTACATACGGTTATTCCATACTTTATGATTTCTATGCCAAGGGCGGACTTACCGACCTTTCGGATTATATGGAGAAAGCGCCGCAGCTTACGAAATTTCTCGGCAAGGATTTGCTGAAAGAGGGTCGGATAGACGGCAAACAAATCCTTGTTCCTGCAAAAAGACTTGTGAGAGGACAGACAGGTCAGCTTATAAGAAAGGATTGGCTTGACGCCCTCGGAATGAACATCCCGACAAATATTGATGAGTTTTATACCGTTCTTAAGGCATTTAAGGAAAAAGATCCCGGAAAAAACGGGGATAAAAACATTCCGTACGGCTTTGCATTCCACACGCCGATATTTACCGATCTTATCCGTAATTTCATTACTTCGGATATGACGGATAAAGAGATTACGTGTACGCCAATCATTTTGCAGGATGGATTTAAGGAAGGTCTGCGATTTATAAACAAGTTGTATAATGAAGGACTGATCAGCCCCGATTTTGCTCTCGATAAGGACAGAAAACAGTATGATTCCGATGTTGCAAACGGATATGTCGGGTTTATTAATGATGACCTCGGCAGACCGCTCCAGGCAGGCGGCACATACAGCGTTCTTAAAAAATCAAACCCGAATGCCGAATTTGCAGCGCTTGATACATGGACGAATAAGGACGGAAAGCATTTAAAAACCGTTTATTCACTGAACGGTATGTATATTGCGGTTCCCAAAGTCAGTGAAAAAAATGCGGAAAATGCGATGAAATATCTCAACTGGATGGCGGACGATGATGTGCTTAAAACATTGCAGTACGGCTTTGAGGGCAAAAATTACAAGCTTGACAAAAACGGTATTCCGGAGGTTATAGATACAAAGGAAGCAAATAAAACTCATTGGTATAACCTTGGCTTTGACCTTGCGCTGATTGTGAACGGAAAATATAATCCCGATCCCGAAAAAATAATCGATATGGCGGCAACGGCAACGATAGCTCCCGATGTATACAAAGAAAATTTCAAGTACAGTATTGAGGACGGCTTCTGCGCAAAGGTGCTTCCGCCGACAAATGAAAACAAATCACTGCTTGAAACAACCCTGTACGAAACGGAAAATGAGATATATGTAAAGGGAATAACGGCGTCTGAGGGAGCTTTCGATTCCGTTGTTGACAAGCTGATTGCGGAATATAAAAAAGCCGGCGGTGACGAAATCAAAAAGATTAACGAGGAGCTTTACAAACAGGCATATAATAAATAAGGAGTGAGCTGATTGAAGAAATTTGTTAAACGACTCGCTGAATCGGGCATATGTCTTGCGATAATAATTATTATGGCAGAAGTCTCGGCAATTGCCTCCGGAAGTTTTTCTTACAGCGCGGAAAAAGGCATTGTGAGCATTGAATATAATGACGTGTCGCAGACGGAAAAATATGCGAATGTATCGCTGCTTCCGATAGGAACAGATCGCGTGAAGCTTGACATTGCGTCAGTTGACAGCAATAAAATGATGTTCGACGTAATCGGGCAGAGTAACTCTGTTTTCAAAAGAGAGTATAGTTTAAAAAAGAAGATTGAACCCGGGGAATATGTTCTGTATCTGGATTTTGACAATAAATCGGAAAGCTATGTTTTAATCAACTGCGACAATGCCAAGCTGAACAATTTGCTTTCGCGGCTTAACAGCGGCGAAAACATCGGCGCGGCGGTTGACTTCGGTGCGGATAATGATATATACGGGGCACACGGTCAGATTATAGAAAACCTTGTGAAAAATCAGAAAAGCGGCAGCTTCACTGCAGATTCGTTCCTAAAGGCATATCTCTGCGCCGAGGGCATTGCAAGAGTGCGCGGAGGACAAATATCGGCTGCGGAATTTGCGGATTTGTACGGGGAATGGTTTGACGCTGATTTATCCGAAATCAAAAGCTCGGACGAATCGGAAAAGACCGAATTCGGGAGAATAATCAAGTCGGCTCCGATTGATGCAAGAACGGCAGAGGAAATAGTGAATGACGCGGCAGTTCTTGCCAAAATCAGCGGTGCAGAATCAACCGGCGACGCGGAAAAAATTTTGCTTTCGTACATTGACGAAAACAAACTGCCGTACGGTAATTTTAAGAAGCTGAATGACTATTACCGTTCCGAGACGATTACCGCGGTTTTCGCGGAAATTAAGTCCGTGAGAACCATGAGCGAGCTATATGATAAGTTTATATCAATTGCAAACAGTATGTACAACAAGCAGAGCAATCTTTCGGGCGGCAGTTCGGGAGGCTC
>CAJJUC010000187.1 GCA_905195005.1 uncultured Eubacteriales bacterium
CCGTAAATTCTGGTCATTATTCTATAGCCGTACAGACGAATATCTGATAAAAGACGAAGCCGATCCCGAGTCTTCAAAAGATTTCGGCAAAAATGTCATTCCCGCAATGCTTGCCGACGGAAAGAAACTTTTCGCCTATCCGTTTGAGGGGTATTGGAAAGACGTCGGAACTCTGACAAGCCTTTGGGAGGCGAATATGGATCTCATCGCGCAGCCGCCGGCATTCGATTTGTATGACAAGGACTGGAGCATATTCTCACGAAACCCCGTTAAACCGCCGCACTTCACGGCGAAAGGCGCAGTCGTTAAAGACAGCTGCGTGACCGAGGGCTGCAATATTTACGGAACGGTTCGCCACAGCGTTCTTTTTGAGGGCGTAACGGTTGAAAAAGGCGCCGTTGTTGAGGATTCAATTGTTTTCCCCGGCAGCGTTATCGGCGAAAATTCCGTAATCCGCAACGCCGTTATCGGCGAACAGGCGATAATCGGCAGGGATTGCATAGTCGGCGATGAACATACATCGGACGTAAAACTGAAAAGCAAGTACTGCACCGGCGGAATTTCGCTTGTCGGCGGCGGCGTTAAGCTGAGCGACGGAAAGAAAATCGGTGTTGAAGAAATGGTTTCACATTCAATGTAAGGGGTGATGAAGATGAGAGATGCAATGGGAATAATATTTGCCGATAACACGGAAATCCGCTTGAACGAGCTGACGGAAACGCGCTCGGTTTCGGCGCTTCCTTTCGGCGGAAGATACAGGCTTATAGATTTCATTCTTTCGGGAATGGTTAATTCGGGAATAATCAATGTCGGCGTAACAACGCAGATAAACTATTCCTCGCTGATGGATCACCTCGGCAGCGGCGCTCCGTGGGATCTGAACAGAAAGCAGTACGGCTTATTTATGCTGCCGCCGTATATCAGGGGCGGCGCCGGCAATGCCATCAGCGCCGGGAATGTTGACCAGCTTTACGGTGTGCTGACGTTTCTGCGCCGAAGCCGCCAGGAGGTTGTGGTTCTCGCAAGCGGAAACATTGTCTGCAACATGACCTTTAACGAGGCAATAGAAAAGCATATTGAAAACGAAGCCGACGTAACGGTAATATATCACGACTGCGGAGAATATGACGAGCAGCTCAGCCGCTCAACGGTTTATGAGATTGACAAGAGCGGCAGAGTAACCGGCATTGAACATGCGCCGCGCTGTCCGAAAACAACGCTCGCGGGAATGGAAATGTTCATTGTTGACCGCCTGCGTCTTATAAGCATGATTGAGGAGGCATATGCCGGCGGCAGTCATGATTTCATCCGCGATATTCTGCTCACAAAGCTCAACCGCCTGAATATTTACGGCTATGAGTATAAGGGCTATGTCGGCAGAGTTGACTCGATAAAGAGCTATTACGCCGTAAGCATGGCAATGCTTGACGAAAAAATCCGCAAGGCAATTTTCGGAGCGGAGCAGCTTATATACACAAAGGTTAAGGACCAGGTGCCGACGAAGTACGGTTCGGAAGCGTCCGTCAGCGATTCGCTGATTGCCGACGGCTGCGTGATCAACGGAACCGTTGAGAACAGCATCATCTTCCGCGGCGTTCACATCGGAAAAGGAACGGTTATCAAAAACAGCATTGTAATGCAGAACAGCGTTGTTGAAGAAAACTGCGACATTGAAAACGTTGTAATCGATAAGGAGTGCACGCTTCGTCCGTCAAAAAGGCTTGTCGGTCAGCCGAGCTATCCCGTTATACTTCAGAAGCGCACATTATTATAATAATAGGGGATGTTAAAAAACTCCGGAACGCAAGAAAAGAGGAAAAAGCGGAGGCTGTTTAAAAAGTCAATTGACTTTTTAAACAGCCCCTTATAGGAAAGGACATAAAACTATGAATATTTTGTTTGCGGCAAGCGAGTGTGTTCCGTTTATAAAAACGGGCGGTCTTGCGGATGTTGTCGGAGCGCTGCCGTCGGAGCTTTGCGCACAGGGGTGCGACGCGCGTGTTATAATCCCGAAATACGGTGCAATTTCGCAGGAATATAAGGATAAAATGCACTATATCAGTAATATCTATATCAAAATGGGGTGGCGCAGCCAGTACTGCGGAGTGTTCGAGCTTTGCGAGGGCGGCGTAACCTACTATTTTGTCGATAACGAGTTTTATTTCGGTTCACAGACGATTTACGGGTCAATGGCGGAGGATATTGAACGCTTTGCCTTTTTTGACAAGGCGGCGCTGGCGCTTTTGCAGGTTATCGGCTTCTGGCCCGATGTGATTCACTGCAACGATTGGCAGACGGGCATGATTCCTGTGCTGCTGCGCGCACATTATCCGTACGACGAGCGTTACAGCAGAATTAAAACGGTGATGACAATTCACAACCTGAAATTTCAGGGTATTTACGACAAGGACACAATCGCCGATGTGTGCGAGCTGGACGACAGCTATTTTACATCGGACAAGCTTGAGTTTTACAAGGACGCAAGCTTCCTTAAGGGCGGTCTTGTGTATGCCGATTTCATAACGACCGTCAGCCCGACATATGCCCGTGAAATCATGACGGATTATTTCGGCGAGCATCTTAACGGATTGCTTGCGGCGCGCAGTGCAAGCGTGCGCGGAATAATCAACGGAATTAATTACGATGTGTGGAATCCGTCCTCCGACCCGATGATTCCTTTCCATTACGACGGGCGCAGCTTCGTGTCGCAGAAAAAGGAAAATAAGCTTGCGCTTCAGCGCGAAATCGGGCTTGAAGAAAACGATTCGAAGTTCCTTGTCGGCATGGTAACGCGCCTCACGGGGCAGAAGGGCATGGATCTTGTGGAATGCGTCATGGACAATATTTTCGAGCACGGCGACATTCAGATGGTGTTCCTCGGCACGGGCGAGGCACAGTATGAAAATATGCTCCGCCATTACGAATGGAAATACAAGGGAACGGTTGCGTCCGTTATAAAATTCGATAACGCCTTAAGCCACCGCGTTTACGGAGCATGCGACGCATTTCTGATGCCGTCGCTTTTTGAGCCGTGCGGTCTCAGCCAGATGATATCCATGCGATACGGAACACTTCCGATAGTGCGCGAGACGGGTGGTCTGCGTGACAGCGTTGAACCTTACAACGAATATGAAAATACCGGCACGGGCTTCAGCTTTGCCAACTATAATGCCCATGAAATGTTAGGTATAATAAATTATGCCAAGGCAACATGGTATAATAATAAAAAAGCGTGGCAGTCTATGGTCAAAAGAGCAATGAAAGCTGATTTTTCATGGCGAAATTCAGCAAAAGAGTATATTGACGTATATAAGTCATTGTAGTATACTATAGAAAGTAGATTTCTATGGTTAGGAGAAATGGATAATGACTGTCAAAGCAAAGGAACTTACTGCTTCACAGCAGAAAATTAAAGATGAAATAATCGGAAAGCTGAATCGTCATTACGGAAGAACCTTGGATGATGCTACAAAAGAGCATATATATAAGGCAACCGCGCTGACGGTTCGCGACCGCATGATGGAGAAATGGACGGCTTACCGCCGCCAGCAGAGAACGGCGCAGCGCAAGGAGCTGTTTTACCTTTCGTTTGAGTTTCTTATGGGGCGCTCACTCGGCAATAATCTGCTGAATGCGGGGCTTACGGAGGATTATGATAAGGTTCTGCGCTCAATGGGGTGCAGTTTGGAGGAGATTTCCTCGCAGGAGAGAGACGCAGGTCTCGGAAACGGCGGTCTCGGAAGACTGGCGGCATGCTTCCTTGATTCTCTCGCAACTTTAAATTACGCAGCATATGGCTGCGGAATCCGTTACCACTACGGAATGTTCAAACAGAAAATCCAGAACGGTTATCAGATCGAGGTACCGGATAACTGGTTAAAGAACGGCTACCCATTCGAACTGCGTCGTCCGGAATATGCCAAGGAAGTACACTTCGGCGGATATGTAAGAGTAGAGTACGATCCTGAAAAGGGCGGAAGCAAATTTATCCATGAAGGATATCAGGCAGTAAAAGCCATTCCTTATGATATGCCGATCACAGGATATGACAATGATGTAGTAAACACACTTCGTAT
>CAJJUC010000188.1 GCA_905195005.1 uncultured Eubacteriales bacterium
GATGATACTTGGCGGGAAGCTGCCCGGGAAAGTAGGTCGTCGCCGGAACTGAAGAGAGAGGTTTCTGTTGAAGCCTCTCTTTTATACTTTTATGAGTTAAAAAATATACAAAAGCTGCTGCATAATTCGCGGAAAGGGTGTGCGCAAAATGGCAGAACAAATTAAAGAAAACAAAATGGGTACTGCTCCCATGATACCGCTGATATTAAAAATGTCGCTTCCGGTTATGTTTTCAATGCTGATACAGTCGTTATACAATGTGGTTGACAGTATTTTCGTCTCGAATTACTCTCAGAAAGCTTTCACGGCGGTCAATTTTGCTTTCCCTGTTCAGATGCTTATGATTGCCGTGGCGGTCGGAACGGGAGTCGGAATAAACTCTTTGGTATCACGCAGGCTGGGCGAAAAACGGAATGACGAAGCTGACAGCGCTGCATCGCACGGGGTTGTGCTCGGTATTATAAGCTGGCTTGTGTTTGCGCTGGCAGGGATTTTTTTTACGAAGCTTTTCTTTAATATGTATACCGATGATAAGGAAATAATCGAAAACGGAATTGCATATTTAAGCACCGTTATGATTTTTTCCTTCGGCGTTTTTGTTGAAATAAATATTGAAAAGTCAATTCAGGCAACAGGAAACATGATTTTTCCGATGCTGTTTCAGCTTACGGGTGCGGTTGCAAACATTATTCTTGATCCGATATTTATATTCGGCTTAAAAATGGGCGCTTTCGGCGCCGCCGTTGCAACGGTTCTCGGGCAGATTCTTTCCATGATATTCAGCATTATTGTTGCAATATACGGAAATCACTATATCCGCATATCACTCCGCGGCTTTCGCTTCAGCGGAAAAACCGTTAAAAATATCTACGCCGTAGGCTTCCCGGCAATCATCATGCAGTCAATAGGATCGTTCATGGTGAGTATTCTGAATATGATTCTCATTAATATTTCGCAGGCTGCCGTTGATGTGCTCGGAATTTATTTCAAGCTGCAATCCTTTGTGTTTATGCCCGTTTTCGGTCTGACGCAGGGCTTGCTGCCAATAATCGGCTATAACTTCGGCGCACGCAACAAAAAAAGGATGCTGTCCGCAGTGAAAATCGGTTGTGTAATCGGCGTAATTATTATGGCGGCAGGCACGGCGCTGTTTCAGCTGATTCCGGACAAGCTTATCGCCATTTACAATTACTCCGATGATATGATGCGAATCGGCGTCCGCGCGTTGCGCATAATCAGTCTTTGCTTTGTTCCGGCGGCGCTCGGAATTGTATTCTCATCATTCTTTCAAGGCGTGGGTTCCGGCGTGAGAAGTCTGTTTATATCGGTGCTGCGCCAGCTTATTGTTATAGCGCCGGTGGCGTACTATCTGTCTCAATTCGGTGAATTTGCAGTTTGGTATGCCTTTCCCATTGCTGAGGCAGTGTCACTTTTAGCCTCAATTCTGATGTTTGCTCATCTTTATCATAAGCGGATAAAAAATATATAAATAACACACTCGGGCCTCGGTATTAAAGCTGAAACATGAGAAAAAGAAAAGTAAATCCGTTATGTCTATCGCATGCTAAAAAAACGGATTTTCAAAAAATGTTGACCGATAGCAAAAATTGTGATATAATACAAAAGTATTATATTTTTATTGATTGGGGAAGGATGATTGAAATGAAAAAGATTTTGGCGGCAGTTTCAGCTCTTGCCATAATGCTCACGCTCGGCGCATGCGGCGATAAGGCTCAGACAGATAAAAAGGCGGCAAGCGGACAGGACAAGGTTTATAAAATATCTTCGGATAACTCCTTTGCTCCGTTTGAATATCTTGATACGGACACAAATGAATATACAGGCGTTGACATGGACATTCTCGCGGCTGTTGCAGAGGATCAGGGCTTTAAGTACGAGGTTAAGAACGAAGGCTTTGACGCGGCAATGGGTTCCGTTCAGTCCGGTCAGGCAGACGCGATGATTGCGGGAATGACAATCAACGATGAAAGAAAAAAAACGTTTGACTTTTCCGACGGATACTTTGAGGACGGTCAGATTATGGTAACAAAGGCAGGCAGCAATATTAAGGATGTTTCCGAGCTTGCCGGGAAAACGGTTGCTGCAAAAACAAGCACCATGAGCGCTCAGATTACCGAAGAATATGCAAAGCAGTATGGCTTTGAGGTTGTATATTACGAGGATTCCCCCACAATGTACACAGCGGTTGCAAGCGGAACAAATGCAGCTTGCTTTGAGGACAGAAGCGTTATCGGATGGGCAATCAAGCAGGAAAAGCTTGAACTTCAGACGGTCGGCGATGTTGTAAAGCCGGCTCAGTACGGATTTGCGGTTAGGAAGGGTCAGAATTCCGAGCTTGTTGAGAAATTTAACAAGGGTCTTGAAAATATAAAGAAATCCGGCAAATATGACGAGATTCTTGCTAAGTACGGATATTGATAAACAGGTAAAATCGGCGTGAGAGGGGCAGAAACCCTTCTCACGCAGTCCGTTGTACGAAATTCGGAATGTGCCGAAAACCGTGCGCGGCTTGAAATGGAGTTTTGTTTTTATGGATTTTGAAAGAGTTATAGCACAGGCGATGCCACTTCTGAACGAGGGCGTAAAGCTTACGGTTTTGGTGTCGGTTCTGTCGCTTCTTATCGGAATGATTATCGGCTTTTTTATTTGCATAATGGGCCGGTCAAGGATTGCGCCGCTTAAGTGGATTGCTGCCGTTTACATTTGGATTATCCGCGGAACGCCCATGCTTGTACAGGCATTCATCGTGTATTTCGGTATTCCGCAGCTGATAACAACCTTTGTGCCGGATTTCAGGCTTGAGCCGTACAACGCGGGTATAATAACTCTCAGCCTTAATGCCGGAGCATACCTTTCGGAGATTTTCCGCGGAGGCATAAATGCAGTGAACAAGGGTCAGGTTGAAGCAGCGAGAAGCCTTGGGCTGTCCTCCGGCAGAACAATGCTGAAGGTTGTGCTGCCGCAGGCAATTAAAATTGCAACGCCGTCAATCGTTAATCAGTGCATCATAACAATTAAAGATACATCGATACTTTCCGTTATAGGCATGGCGGAGCTGGTTAATAAGGCCAAGGTCTATGTCGGGAAGTCATATCAGTTTTTTGCGACATATCTTATTGTTGCACTTTATTATCTGATTGTAACATCTGTTCTGATGCTAATTTCAAAATATTTGGAGAAGAAATTCAATTATGAAAAATCAAAAGGTAATAGTTAAGGGTCTGAAAAAAAGCTTCCGTCAGCTTCATGTTCTGAACGGAATTGACATAACGATAAACGAGGGTGAGGTTGTCTGCGTAATAGGTCCTTCGGGAAGCGGAAAGTCCACCTTTCTGCGCTGTCTGAACAGGCTTGAAACGGCGACAGAGGGCGAAATTATTGTTGACGGCTTCAGCATTACCGACAAAAAAACGGATATAAATGCTGTTCGCCAGAATATCGGAATGGTGTTTCAGAGCTTTAATCTGTTTTCACACCTGACGGTTAAAAAGAACATAATGTTTGCTCCGCTGGAGCTTAAAAAAATGTCAAAGGCTGAAGCCGAGAAGAAAGCGGAGGAGCTTTTGGCACGCGTCGGTCTTGCCGACAAGGCGGATTACTATCCGCACCAGCTTTCGGGCGGTCAGCAGCAGCGCGTTGCAATTGCGCGTGCGCTTGCCATGACCCCCGATATAATGCTGTTTGACGAGCCGACATCGGCGCTTGACCCCGAAATGGTCGGCGAGGTTTTGGCAGTTATGAAGGAGCTTGCGGCGGACGGAATGACGATGGTTGTCGTTACGCATGAAATGGGCTTTGCGCGTGAGGTTTCCGACAGGGTTATATTCATTGACGGCGGAGTTATTGTTGAGGAAGGCTCGCCCGAGCAGGTTTTTGGGCATCCGACAAATCCGCGCACAATTGATTTCCTTAACAAGGTTTTATAAAAAATGCAAACGGGCTGAGAAAAAAGTCAACCGACTTTTAGCCACAGCCCGGTAAGGAAGTATTGCCCTGCTAAACATCTTTTTTGCGAA
>CAJJUC010000189.1 GCA_905195005.1 uncultured Eubacteriales bacterium
ATAGTATAGCCTAAAGACGCGGATTTGTAAAGTTTTTTTTATAAGTTTTTTTCGTTTTTTTAAAAGGATGCCGATAAGGAACTCGTAATTTATGAACAGGGCGATGCATATTGCTATGAACACAAATGATTTCAAGCATATAATTCAAGACTGAGCATTGACATTTGAATAAATAAAGGGGCTGAGGCAAAACTGATTTAATTTTGCCTCAGCGCGGTTTTGTTAACTATTTATTCCGATTTACTGTTTATAGCCTCTGATCAGTTATCATTTTTGTTCTTTTTAATAAGACCGTTCACCTTGTCAAATACTTCGGGAATGTAATCAATCAGCTTATCAATCGGCGTGTTAGTTGATGAAATCGGAATCAGCTTAATCTGATCCGCAGTTACAACCAAAAAACCAATCGGCGAAATTGAAACACCTGCGCCGCTGCCGCCGCCGAAAGCCGTCTGATCGGGGCGCGGCGAGAAGTCGCTGCCGCCTGCTGCAAAGCCGAAGCCAACCTTTGACACGGGGATAATTATCGTGCCGCTGCTTGTTTCAACAGGGTCGCCGATGATTGTGTTTACATCTACCATACCCTTGATGTTCTCCATAACAGTTCCCATTAAATTGTTTATCGGATGTTCTCCCATAATTTATTCCTCCTTGCCCTTTCGGGTTAAAATTACAATGCCGATAAGTATAATATAAACAATGCGCGTTGATATTATGCATTTAGCATACGGTTTGAAAACAGCGTTATTATAATCGGGCATTATCTCAATTTTCGGCTCTCCGACATACAGAGCCGCGCTCAAAAGTCCGATTATATTGTAAACAGCTGCCCAAAGCGCACCCACGGAAACCGCGGTTGACGGTGCGCTGCCCGTGCCGACGGTAATCTGCACGGTGAATTTATCCACTTTTAAGTATTTTTTTGTGAGCCGTGCCGCGGCGCTGAATTTATCGGTGAATTTTGTTATCCGCTCGGAAAGTGACGCGGCTTCTTCTGTAAAGCGTTTTCCCTTTTCAGGCGCTGATTCCTTTTTTTCGGAGGTTTTTTTCGCTGTCTTTTTCTTTTTCCCGAACGAACCGAGTTTTATTCCGAAAACGGACACTGAAAACGAAAGCTTGCCGTTATAGCGCACGTATACCCTGACAGGGAGCAGCGCAATGCATATTAAAATGACAAATATTACAATTAACACAAGCTTTAACAATCAGCCGTTCATCTCCGCATTTTCATTATTTTGTGTATCCGCGCTCGATGCCTCATGCGCGTCTGCGGAAGCTTCCGCGCTGTCTGCCGAGGTTTCGGAAATATAATCCTCAATAACATCATGCTTTTCGGGAAACATTCCGCCCTCGGGCGGAGCCTCTTTTACAGGCAGCGGCGGCAAATCCTCCAATGATTTAAGCCCGAAACAGCGTAGAAATTCAAGCGTTGTTCCGTAAAGAATCGGTCTGCCGGGTGTTTCGGCGCGCCCCAACTCATCGATAAAGCCGCGTTCCAGCAGCTTTGCAACCGAGTATGTGCAGTCAACACCGCGGATAAAGTCCATCGTGGATTTTGTGACGGGCTGGTTATATGCAATTATTGAAAGCGTTTCAAGCGCTGCCGATGACAGCCCTGCCTGCTTTTTTGACTGTGTGACGCGCGCGATACATTCGTAATAATCGGGATTGGAGCACATCTGAATACAGCCGTCAATCTCAATCAGCCTTATACCGCGCTTTTCATCGTCATATCTTCTTTTCAGTTTTTCAAAAATGTCACGGATTTCGTCCTCACTGACCTCAAGCGCTTCGGCAAGCTTGGATATTTCCACAGCGTCTCCGATTGAGAACAGAACCGCTTCTATTGCGCAATCAATATTCTTCCCCGATGTTAAGTTCAGCATCTTTTTCACCCCGTTCACAGTACAAATGGTCTCCGTTTTGCATGACTGTCATAACATTTTCCTTGATAAGCTCCAGAATTGCAAGGAACGTTGCAACATATTCTCCTCGCACGCGCAGCCCGTCAAAAAGCGATTCAAACTGAACCCTGCTGCCGCGCTTAAGCCTGTCCATAACGCACGTTGAAGCATATCGGACGGAGTAATTGGTGCGCCCGATAACACGCTTAAAGGTTTTCGGGTCAATCGGCTTGCGTGACGCACTCCTGTCGATAACGGCGAAAAACGCATCGAACAGCTTTTCAATCGGAATGAGCTTATTTTCCGTTTTAACCTTCGGCAAGTCAAGCGGTTCCGCGTCCTTGAAGCAAACATGCTCCATCGTATGACGCTTTTCGTCCATAACAACGGCGATCTCCTTGTAACGCTTGTATTCCTCAAGTCTGTCTGCAAGCTCTGCGCGCGGATCCTCTTCTTCCTCCTCATCAACGGGGAGGAGCATTCGCGATTTTATCAGAAGCAGCTGCGAAGCCATTACGAGAAATTCTCCGCCGATTTCCATATCAAGCTCCTGCATGAGAGATATATATTCAAAATACTGATCCGTGATTTCGGAAATGGGAATGTCATATATACTGACCTTGTTTTTGCTTATCAGATGCAGAAGAAGGTCAAGCGGCCCTTCAAACGCCGCAGTTTTAAAAGAAAGCTCACTCATAACAATACCTCTATCCGAGCAGGCGGATAAGCAGATTCAGAACAAACTGCAAAAAAGCGGCAATCGGAGTTGTTATAAAAGTAATTGCATTTGACAAAAGCCCCGTGAAGGAAAGCAGAATCAGAATCGGAAATCCGAAGCGCTCATACTGCAAAAGAGTGTTATAGTTTTCTGACGAAAGAAAGATACCCAGAACCTTGCTTCCGTCAAGCGGAGGAAAAGGAATAAGGTTGAACGCGGCAAAGCTCATGTTTACGCCGATACATTCAATCAAAAGTCTGTAAATAAACTCTGTGATAAAGTTGCTGTGGTGCGGAAGCACAAAAACAATGAGCGGAGCGAGCAGAATCACCGCGATGAGCGCCAGCAGAATATTTGCAACAGGCCCGGCAAGCGCAGTTATCGCCGTGTCGCGCTTACGGTTGCGGAAGTACATCGGGTTAATCGGCACGGGCTTTGCCCAGCCGAAACGGAACAAAAGCATGCACAGCGCACCGATCGGGTCAAGATGCGCAAGCGGATTGAGCGAAAGCCGTCCGCTGTATTTCGCAGTCGGATCGCCGAGCTTATATGCTGTATAGCCGTGCGAAAATTCATGTACGGTTATTGCAAAAAACAGCACAATAAAACGTGCCAGAATTGCGGAAAAGGAATAGCTTAAAGAACTGAACAAGTATATACCGCCTCTCATAAATTATTACCTTATATTTCATCCTTTATAATAACATAATTTATGCCGAATTGTCAACCGCCGTTACAAATTAGTCATTTTTTTAAAATTATAGCCTGCTTGTGGTTGACCGGCTTTTTCGACAGCCTGAGGGGGCTGCAGCATAAAAATGTTGCAGCCCCTATCTCAGTATTTTTTGTTAAGCAGGGAATGTTCGGTTTCCTTTATCGATTCAATTGCTTTTTCACTGTGGTTATACACAACGTAAAAATACAGTGCGTCGATAATGGAAAGCTGCGCAATACGCGAATTCAGCGCAAGAATATTGTAGCGCGTTTCCATTGCCGAGGTATTAAGCACAATATCGCTGTACTTCAAAATCGGTGATTTTCCGGCATTTGTTATTGTGATTGTTGCCGCGCCGTGGTCGCGCGCAATTTGGAGCGCGTCAATAATGTCCTTTGACGAGCCCGAATGGGATATTGCAATTGCAGCGTCCTCATCGGTGAGATGCGAAGCCGCTATTACCTGCATGTGATTATCGGAATAGGAAACCGCATTAAGTCCGGCGCGGAGGAATTTATGCCCTGCGTCCATCGCGACCGATGCGGAGTTTCCCAGCCCGAAAATAGCAATACGCTTTGCGGAGCTGATTTTCTGCGCGGCAAGATAAAGACTTTCGGGGGAGAGCGACTTTTTCGTCATTTCAAGTGCGCAGTATATGTCATTGCACACCTTTTCATACA
>CAJJUC010000190.1 GCA_905195005.1 uncultured Eubacteriales bacterium
CTTATGAAGCTGATGGGGTCACCCGATGAGGTTATCAATCTTGCCACGCTTTACATGAGAATATATTTCTGCGGCTGCCCGGCAATCATGATTTATAACTTCGGCAGCGCCATTCTCCGCGCTATCGGCGATACGAAAAGACCGTTTTATTATCTTTTGCTTGCCGGCACTATAAATGTAATCCTCAACCTCATAACGGTAATTATATTTAAGCTCGGCGTTGCGGGCGTCGGCATTGCAACCGTCACGTCGCAGGTGGTTTCGGCAATTCTTGTTGTCCGCTGCCTTATCCGAACGAACGAAAGCTACAAGCTTTGTATCAGAAAAATACACTTTTTCAAAAACGAGCTTCTTGAAATTCTCTATCTCGGCATACCTGCCGGAATCCAGGGCACTGTTTTCCCGATTTCGAATATTATAATTCAGTCGTCAATCAATGCGGTCGGCTCGATTGCAATGGCGGGAAACGCTGCCGCCGTTGCGGTGGAGGGCATCGTATACACCTCGATGAACGCATACCACCATGCAACGCTCACATTCATCAGTCAGAATTACGGCGCTTTCAAATTTGACCGTATCAAAAAAGGTCTTGCTGCCGGGCTTGTTTCCGTTGTCGCCACAGGTGTTATACTCGGCGGTCTTGTTTGCCTTTTCCCCGAGGAGCTTATAACATTTTATTCCAAGGTTCCCGAGGTTATTGCCTGCGGCAGCACGCGAATCCGTTACATAAACTCGCTTTATTTCCTTTGCGGAATGATGGATGTGTGCAACGCGGGAATGCGCGGGCTCGGCGCCTCACTCTCCCCGATGCTTATCACAATAGTCGGCGTTTGCGGACTGCGCAACATCATCGTGATATTCGGCGGTCCTTACAAAGAGCTTCATGACCTTATAATTCTCTATATCTCCTATTGGTATTCATGGGGAATCACGGCGCTGATTCTTTTCATCGGATTTGTTATCCTGTTCAAAAAAAAGCGCGCGGAATATACAGCCACAACCCGATAAGGAAGTATTGGTTTTGAAAGCCGTTCTTTAAGTTTATACTTCGTAAACAGGCAGCCGTATACGTAATTCCGCGCACATATAAATCCTGTTATTATCGGTTTATTTAAAATATTCCGCCGGAAAAAGGCGGAATATTTTTTCATATGCGTATTACTTTTGACAAATTTTACCACCTATCCAATGCTACAATAGAATAAGACAATTATCTGAAGGGGTGGTTCACAAATGAACAAGGCAGTGCTTAAGCCGCTTGTGCGGCGCGCACGGCGGAAACGCTTTAAAAGCGCCGGCAAACGCAGAATAATTCCGGTACTGAAAAAATATGTCACACCGCGGCTGAGCCTGAAATGCATTTCGGCATTTCTGCTTTCGGGGACAAGCCTTATCGGCGGCGCATGTCCGCTCGGGTATGCTCTGTTTGCCGCTTGCTTCGGCGGAAGCGACGGTTATTTCTGCGCCGCGGCGGCGCTGCTCGGATTGCTCGCAGGGGGAGCCTCGCTTCCGCAAATCGGGAAATACATAATTGCAATGATTCTTTTCTCGCTCGTCAACGAGCGATTTCTTCCGCGCAGGCTGCACGGAGGGCGCGCGCGTGCATTAACCTCTGCGGTTTCTCTCCTGCTTTCGGGAGTATTCATTTTGTTTATAACCGCGTCTGTCGGCGGCTATCCGCTTATTTACGACTTTGTTGTTCTGATTGTCGAATGCGCAACGGCGTGGCTTGCCGCGTCCGCATTTTCAATCTCCGTTCCTCTTGTGTTTTCGCTTAACATCAGGCGCAGCCTTACCGCCGAAGAAACGGTTTCGCTTGCTTTTTTTGCAGGCGGAGTTATCTGCGGACTCGGCAAAATTCAAATCGGCGGTCTGTTCTCGGTGACGGAAACGCTGTGCGTGCTGACGGTGCTCGTATTTGCAACACGCTTCGGCAGCATGCAGGGCTGCACGGCGGGAATCGTTATGGGTATTATCTGCTGCCTGAGCCGCGGCAGAATTGACGCCGGTGCGGCGTCGTTCGCGGTGTCGGGCTTGTGCGCCGGGTATTTTGCAAAGCATGGGAAATGGGCGGCGTGTGTTTCGTTCATTATGTCCAATGCCGTCATCACCGTTCTTGCAAACGGTTCCACGGAGGTTCTTATCAATATATTCGACACTGTTGTTGCCGGAGCAATTCTTTACTGCGTGCCTGCAAAGGTGTTTGACGCAATATGCAATATCGGCACATTCACCCATCCAGGCGTGGAGCTTGCGGCGGATAAGCTCGGCGACATGCAGTCTGCGCTGAAATGCTGCGAAAAAAGCTTCCGAAAAATATATGAGCTGCAAAGCAGCGAAGAATCGAACCGTATTCTGCTTTACCGCCGCACCGCGCACAAAATATGCACCGGATGCGGGCTGCGCAAATATTGCTGGGGGCGCGACAGCGTTGCAACGAAAAAATCCATGAACGGGCTGCTTGAAAAGCTTCGCAGCGGAGCCGAGCTTACTGCGGAGGACGCACCTACCCATTGCCTGCGCGGCGACAGATTCATCGGTGAATTTATTTCAATGTATGAAATATATAAAACAGACTGCGTCTGGGCGGCGAAAATCTCGGAGCTGCAAAGCGCCGTTTACGACAGCTTCGGCGGCATTTCACACCTTATGGAAATTTCGCGCGGCAAGCTGCTTTCAATGCCCGAATGTGACAGTGTTTGCGCCGATGACATAAAGTGCCGTCTGCGCCGCGAGGGAATTGCCGCAAAATCTGTTTTTGTGAGCGGAAGCGGTGACGGCACAAAAATCCGCGTGACGCTTGAAAGCTGCGGCGGCTTCGGGCGGTGTGAAACAACAGTCCGCAAGGTGATTGACGAAGCGTGCGGCAAGCCTTTTGTGAAGCTCGGCTGCCGCCGGTGCGGTGAATGTGTCTGTCAATATGTTGTCAAACCGCAGTTTTCAATTTCTGCGGCGGTTGCAAGCGCAATCAAAACAAACCGCCGCGTCAGCGGAGATTATGCGCTGTACGCTCTTGTTGACCGAACGACCTACGCCATAATCCTGTGCGACGGAATGGGCAGCGGCGAATCTGCGCGTGAGGAAAGCCGCACCTGCGCGTCCATGCTGATGCGGATGCTTGAAACGGGCATGGAACCTCAGGACGCGATGAACATGGTCAACTCAATGCTTTTGTGCGCTTCAACGGGAACGCTTGCGGCAATCGATCTCTGCCTTGTAAGCCTGACGGACGGCAGCTCATGTCTTTATAAATGCGGCGGCGCAAGCACATATGCCAAAACCGACGGAAGCGTAACGCTGATTGATTCGGCATCACTCCCGGCAGGCGCAGTGACGAGCGGCGATACGGGAATATTTGAAATAAGCTCCAAGCAGGGCAGCATGATTGTTCTTGTTTCCGACGGGGTGACAACCTCCGAAAACGTTCGGGCTCCGTGGATTGAGAGCGTTATAAGCGAATATGATGGAACAGACCCTGAGCCGCTCGCGCGCCTTATTCTCGACCGCGCAAAAAGCTCCTCACACAAAGAAATCCGCGACGATATTACGGTTGTTGCAGCTTTTATCGGATAATTTTGTTTTACGGCAGGCAAAACCGTCAATAATCATAGCAGGAGGAGTGATAGTATGGAGAACAACACAAAGAAAATCGTTATATTCAATGAGCTTAAATCGCCGCGCATTGAGCAGGCAATCTTCATCCTGCGCGATACAGGCTGCCCCGATGAATCCGCGGAGCTTTGCGCCGATACCGATGCCGTGAGCGAAGCGGAAAGGCTGATAGACGCATATCTCAGCAGTCTGAACAGTCCGCTTTGCTCCGAAAAGAAAAGGCACAGGCTGCGCACCGCCGCAAATATTTTTATATTTTCAGCCTGTACCCTGATTCTTGCGGCGTTGTTCATAAATATTCTCAGATGAGGATTGTAATAAAAAAACGGAAACCTTTTAGCCACAGCCCGGTAAGGAAGTATTGCCCTGCTAAACATCTTTTTTGCGA
>CAJJUC010000191.1 GCA_905195005.1 uncultured Eubacteriales bacterium
GATTGGACAGGCAACGGAAAAATCATGCGCAAAATTGAGGAAAGCTTTATATACGATGATGTATCCGGTGACGAAATCCTTTCTGCGATTAAAGCTAATTATCCGAACAATCAACATCCGAGGCTGATACTTACAAATGCAAAATTGCAGGAAATAAGAAACGAGGTATACAGCTCCGACGGTGACAGTGTATATAAAAAAATATTTGAAAGATTGAAAAATTATGCGGACTCATTTCTCGGTGTAAGTCCTGCCGTTTATGAGCTGCGTGATGGAAAAAGACTTCTGCCCGTTTGCCGCGAATGCAGCGACAGAATGCTGAGCTGTGCCATAATATATAACATTACCGGAGAAGAAAAATATGCTGTCCGCGCCTATCGGGAAATGGAAGCTGCCGCAAATTTCAAGGATTGGAATCCGTATCATTTTCTTGATGTGGGTGAGATGGCTTCGTGCATGGGATTTGCTTATGACTGGCTTTACAATTGGATGGATGAGTCGCAGCGTGAATTGATAAGGAATGCAATTGTCAGCAAAGCAATTTATCCGCTGATGGATGATTTTGACTGCAAGGTAAGAAGCCGCTCATGGGACTGGAGAGGCGAGCTTGCCGATAACTGGCGTTTTGTGGTATCGGGGGTCGGTTGCAGCGGACTTGCCTTTGTGGATGAGCTGTCAGGTCAGGAGCTTATCAATGCAGAGCGCGCCATAACACAGACACTTATTGATATAAGAGAGTCTCTGAGTCTGTTTGCTCCGCAGGGAGCATATGAGGAAGGGGTTTCATACTGGGCGTACAGTATGAAATATCTGAGCTTTTATATCGAAGCATTGAACAGCTCTTTGGGAAATGATTTCGGTTATGCGGATGTACCGGGGATGAAGCTTACCAATGATTATATTTTTGCTGTCAACGGTCCCCGAAAAACGTTTAATTATCATGATGCAGGTCCGAACAGTAATTATTATCCGCCTCAAATGCTTTTTACGTCAAAATATTTTAATAAAACGAATCAGGCATCCAAGAGAATAAAAAAAATAATGGAAGGCTCTATCGGCTGCGACGATTCTGTCTGCGACATGCTTTTGTATGACATAAGCTTGGCGGGAGCACAGGAAGATGAACTACCGCTTGATTATTACCTTCCTGTTTCGGAGCTTGCAACAATGCGAAGCGGTTACGAGGCGGATGATATGTATGTAGGCTTTCATTGTGACAATCCAATGGGTGACGGCGGAGGTCACGACCATATGGACGTTGGGCATTTTGTGCTCGATGATATGGGAGAAAATTTCTTCCTTGATTTAGGGTCTGAAAGCTATAATATTGAGGGTTACTCTCAGTGCTACAGACTGCGTGCCGAAGGGCACAACACAATTGTCCTCAATCCCGATGCCGACTACGGTCAGAAATACGGAGGAACCGCCCGTATAACGCGGCATGAATTCAGTGAAGAGCAGAGCTTTGCCATCGGAGATTTAACGAAGGCTTATGATGAAAATGACGGGGTTCTGCGTATGCAGAGAGGCATAAAGCTGGACAGGCACAGCAGCTGCGTAACGGTTCAGGATGAGGTTAGGCTGTCTGAACCGGCTGATTTTTGGTGGTTTGCCCATACTGACGCCGAAACAGAAATCAGCTCAGATAAAAAAACAGCTATTCTCACAAAAAACGGTAAAAAGCTTCGTGCCAGTATTGTCAGCGGTCAGGGGGCGCAGTTTAGCGTTATGGACGCAGCAGGACTTCCCGCATCTCCGAAGGTTCCGTCGCAAAGTCCGAACACCGGAATACAAAAGCTCGCAATACATATTGAAAACTGTAAAAATCTTGATTTATCGGTTGTATTTACAAAAAATAATGCCCCGGCAGCTTATGACGATTCATTTATTCCGCTTTCCAAGTGGTCGTGCAAGGGCGGTGACCGTTTTGATTCCGGTCTGCTCGATTTTGAGAATGTGAAATCCGTTGATTCGTTGCAGAGCTATATGACCTCAACCGGACTGATAGAAATGGAGAACAGTCATTCTGCCTTTGAAAATGCAAACAGCGGCATACAGGGAGGCAGCACAATTACACCTTTTGAGGCTGAATCCGGTTACGGAAACAGTGTTTTGCTCACAAGGAAAAGTCAGAACAGCGCTCTGAGAATGTATTTTTCTTATAACAGCGCTTATCCGGGAGCTGTAAGGAGTCCTGTTACGACAAAATTCAGTTTAAAAAAATGCGATATAAATTCATCGTCATTTGTTTATGAAATGCGTATGAAGGGCGGAAGGTCTGAATATATATGCCGGTTTAACAGCGATGGCGGTGTGTATTTCCTGAATAACAGAGTTTGCGGCTACATAAGTGATAATTGGTATGATATAAAGGTATCGTTCAGTCCCGAAACAAAGTACGGTATACTGAAAATAAAAAAAGCAGAAGAAGCAAGCTGGAATGTTTTCAGCGGTTATCTCGGCGATGAAAGTTATACCTCCGAGGGCTGTGAAAGGATTCAATTCGGATACACAAACGGAGGCAACAGCAGTGTTTACATTGACAATCTGCACTGCTTCACCGACGAAAGCATTATGTCTGACGATGAAGGCTTTTTCTGTGCCGATACGATAAATGTATTGAGCGGAAAAACAGAAAATATACTGCTTGATGACGAGATTTCGTTTGTTTATACCGACAGGATTGATAAGGGCAGGACTGCTGATTCTATTGACATTGCGCTGAAAAAGAATGATATAAGAGCTGAAAAAGAAAAGTATGACGTGTCAATTGAAAATAATACTGTCAGAGTGAAGCTGAACGATCCGGACAAAGCCGCTCTATATTTTCTGACATTGAGCGGAGTGACAAGTGAAAACGGATATGCTGCTGCTCCTGCGGAAATCTCATTTTCGACAGCAGATTTTTCAGTGAAATCGACGACGCCGCAGATTAGTGCAGACGGAATTATAAGCACAGTTGTTGAAACGGCTTACAATTCCGGTAAAACGATATATTTGTGCGCTGCGGCTTATGACGAATGCGGTGTACTGAAAAACGTTGAACTTGCAGAAAAACATGTTAGCGGAGCAAAGGAAACAAGGGTGGAATTTAAGCCATCATTTAATCCTGTAAGCGGAAAAGTGAAAGTATTTGTTTTTGAAAATTTGAAAACGCTTACACCGGTATTAATTCGGTAAGAATAAGGGCAATAAAATCCGTATAATCGGATTTTTATTGCCCTCAGACAACTGACAAACTCACCTAAAAAATAGCAGGGCTGACTCGAATCTCCGATGGCTCACCAGCAAAAACCGCTTAACCAATAGGGTTAGGCGGCTTTTGCGTTGGCTTTGAAATTCGAGTCAATCCCGGATTTTGTGTAAACTCTTTCCTAAACCTCCAAAATGATGTATGATAAAAATATCATTTTGGAGGTTTAAATTATGCCAAAGTACAAATTAAGTCCAGAAGAACGGGCAGCAGCGCAAGAACGCAAGGAGAATTTGCGCAATATTATGAAAGGACTCGATGTGAAAAATTTTGATGATCTGAAAGATGCGTTTAAGATGATGGTCGGAGAAATGCTTGAAAACGGTCTTGACGGAGAGCTTGACGATGAATTAGGCTATACAAAGTATGATTATCGCAACAAAGAGGGCGAAAACAGCCGTAACGGATATTCTAAAAAGACCCTTAAAACAAGCTTTGGCGAAACGGAAATCAAAGTGCCGAGAGACAGAGACGGTGAATTTGAGCCGCAGCTTGTAAAGAAAAATCAAACAACACTGACCGGTGACATTGAAGAAAAAATTATATCTATGTATGCAAAGGGCATGACCACAAGCGATATAGAAGCACACATCAAGGATATTTACGGTTTGGAATGTTCAGACACAACCATAAGTCGAATAACGGATAAAATACTGCCTATTGTTCGTGAATGGCAGTCAAGACCGCTTGAAGAAATCTATGCGGTTGTATTTATGGACGCCA
>CAJJUC010000192.1 GCA_905195005.1 uncultured Eubacteriales bacterium
GCAGAATTTCCGCATGGGTCTTTTTGTGCGCGAGGGCGGTGATATTTCTGAGCTGCTGAAAAAGGCCTCGGAGCTTTGCGATTTGAGGATAATCAATTATAATCCGCTCGGAATTTCACTTGATAACACCGTTTTTTACGTTTCGTTTGCAAACAAAATTGCTGAGCTGAATCATCTCGGTGAAAAGGAAAAGCGCGGCATTATGATTGATTCCAATTTAATAATGGATATTCTTACAAAGAAAAACGAGCCACCGTACAAAACCTTTGATTATATCGGCAAATTTGCCGAGGATCTTATGCGATACAAGGGAGATGCTTTTTGTGCAAGAGTGTCGGAATTTGACTGCGGAGGTACGAGAATAACGCTGATTGAACCGCCGTGCGGCAGCAATGTTTGCCTTTTGGAGGCAGGTGAGAAGCTTTTGTGCATTGACGGCGGCTTTTCATGCTACCGCGATGAATCCTTAAAGGAAATCAAAAAGCTTTATCCCGATTTCGAATGCCGGGATAAAGCGCTGCTTATTACCCATGCCGATGTTGACCATGTCGGGCTTGCGGATTGCTTTGATGAAATCTATGTAAGCAAAAAGTGCAGCGATAATTTCATCTGCGATAATGAGGGAAGCCCGAACCTAAGAGAGCGCAACCCGTTCCATGCGCCGTATGTCCGCATAAGCAAAATTCTTTCGCATTATAAGCCGCTGGATGTGGACAGGCTTTGTGTTATCGGCGGAAAGAGCGGCGATATTGACGGACTGACAGAGTATATCGGAACGCTTGGTTTCGGTGAGCTTTCCTTTGAATGTTACGAGGCTCGCGGCGGTCATGTGCGCGGTGAAACTGTTTTCATCGAGAGAAGAAAGCGCATATTATTCACGGGAGATATTATTGTGAACATAAAAGGCTTCACACGTGAACAGGCAAAATTCAACAGCCTTGCGCCGTTTCTGATGACGTCTGTTGACACTGACCCTGCGCTTGCAGCGCTTGAGCGGGAGGAGATAAAAAAGCTTCTCGAACCGGGCAAGTGGCTTATCTTCGGCGGTCATGGTGCGCCGCTTGAATATGAAAGCAAATAAAAACAGCTTTTTTGCCGCCGCGCTGTTGATTTTAACCTCAGTATATGATAAAATTCAGATAAGCCGATAGCGGCAGGTTGAGCCTGCTGCAGCATCAGGTGCGACGGCACGTATTAATATAAAATAAAAGGGGTAATAACGATGGATTTATCAAAATTTACGGCGAACAAAAACGAAAAACCGCTTGACAATATGGCGGTAAACGGAGGATTTTGCGGCATTTTCAGAAAAATTGCCTGCATAGGGGACAGCCTTTCCTCGGGGGAATTTGAATCGTTTGAGAACGGAAACCGCGGCTATCATGACAATTACGATTATTCATGGGGGCAATTCCTTGCGCGCGATACCGGAAGCGAGGTGCTGAACCTTTCGCGCGGAGGACTGCGTTCAAGCACATTTTTTGATATGGCACGCGAACAGAGCTTTTTCGAGGATAAGTACAAATGCCGTGCGTACATAATTGCTCTCGGCGTGAATGATATTACCGGATTTATAGACGGTGACTTTGAGCTTGGCAGCACGGCCGACATTGACCTTGCCGACTGCGCCAAAAACAAGCCGACCTTTGCGGGGTATTATGCTAAAATAATTGCGAAATATCAGGAAATGCAGCCAAAAGCAAAATTCTTCCTGATGACAATTCCGCGCCACACGAATGATGCCGCGCGCGAGGAATGGGGCGACAAGCATGCGAAGCTGATTCACGAGCTTGCGGATATGTTTGTAAACTGTTATGTTCTCGATTTCCGCAAATATGCGCCCGTTTACGATGAAGAATTTTACCGCAATTTCTTTCTTGCAGGGCATATGAACGCGGCAGGCTACCGTCTGACGGCGCTTATGGTTGAATCGTACATAGATTATATAATAAGGAATAATCCCGAGGATTTCGCGCAGATAGGGTTTGTGGGAACGCCTTATCATAATTCCGAATTTAAGTGGTAATAAGAGGGTGCCCCCGTGAACGATGAACTTCTGAACCGATTAAAAGAAATCACACCGGAGGAAAAAAGCTTGCTTGATGGGCGGCGCGAAATAGACCGCACCATTTATACAGACGCGGATTCCGAAAGAATAGACGCGGCGCTTCTGCTTGAGCACGGAAAGCTTATCACTCTGCGCCCGCACACTCGTTTTGCGCATTTTCCGAAGCACACGCACAACTATGTCGAAATGATTTACATGTGCAGCGGTGAAACTGTCCATATTATAAACGGAACCGAAATAACGCTCAAATGCGGCGAGCTGCTGATTCTCAATCAGAATGCCGAGCAGGAAATTCTTCCGGCTTCCGAAAACGATGTTGCGGTGAATTTCATTATTCTGCCGCAGTTTTTCGACACCGCTGTGCGCATGATTGACGAAGCCGGCAATCAGATTCACGACTTTTTAATCGGCTGCATGTGCGGCGGCGAAAACGGCGTTGACATGCTTCATTTCAAGGTTTCGGATGTTTTGCCGGTGCAGAATCTTGTTGAGAACCTTATCTGGACGCTGCTGAACCGGCAGAGCAACAAACGCAGCATCAATCAGCTGACGATGGGGCTTTTGTTCATGCAGCTTGCAAATCACACCGACAGCCTTTCAACGGAAGAAAAATCGGGCAGCGGATTAATGCTGAACATTCTTCGTTATATTGACGCAAACTATGCCGACGCCGAGCTTGGCTGCGCCGCAAGTGAGATGCATTATGACGCTTGCTGGCTGAGCCGTGAAATAAAAAAGCAGTCGGGGAAAACCTTCACGGAGCTTTTGCAGGACAAGCGACTTGAACAAGCGTGTTATCTTTTAAGGACAACAAATCTCAAGGTCAGCGAGGTTTGCCGATATGTGGGATATTCAAACTTCAGCTACTTTCACCGCATTTTTAAGGGGCGTTTCGGCGTTTCTCCGCGCAGATACCGCGTTTGCAAATAAGGACTCTTTTTCAGTCAAATGAGTGACTTTATTTGCACTGCGCAAATGTGATAAAATACAATTAAATTATTCTGAAAAGGAGTATGAGCGAAAATGAAAACAAGATATGAATCGGCAAAAGAGCTTTATGCGGCTTTCGGCGTTGACACGGACGCGGCAATCGCAAAGCTGAAAAGCATTCCCGTTTCGCTGCATTGCTGGCAGGGTGACGATGTTACGGGCTTTGACCATGACGGTCCGCTTACCGGCGGCATTCAGACAACCGGTAACTATCCCGGAAAGGCTAAAACTCCGGAGCAGCTTATGGCTGATATGGATATGGCAATGAAGCTTTGCCCCGGCAAAAAGAAGCTTAATCTCCATGCAAGCTATGCAATTTTTGAACAGGGCGAATTTGTTGACCGTGACAAGCTTGAACCGAAGCACTTCAAAAAATGGGTTGATTTTGCAAAGGAAAGGGGAATGGGAATCGATTTTAACCCGACCTTCTTCTCACATCCCAAGGTTAAAGACGGGCTCACCCTTTCAAGCCCCGATGAGGAAACGCGCCGTTTCTGGATTGAGCACGGAAAGGCTTGCGTGCGCATTTCGCAGTATTTTGCCCGGGAAACGGGTGTTCCCTGCGTTATGAACATATGGACGGGTGACGGATACAAGGACATTCCTGCCGACAGAATGGGTCCGAGAATGCGTTACAAGCAGTCGATTGAGGAAATTCTTTCCGAGCCGTTCGACAAGAATCTTGTAAAGCCCTGCGTTGAATCAAAGGTATTCGGCATCGGCGTTGAATCCTTCACGGCGGGTTCTGCGGAATTTACGCTTTCGTTTGCCGCAATGCATGACGGCTGCCTGCCGCTCATGGATAACGGGCATTATCATCCGACTGAGGTCGTTTCGGACAAGATTCCTGCGCTGCTTTGCTTTTTCCCTGAAATTGCACTGCATATA
>CAJJUC010000193.1 GCA_905195005.1 uncultured Eubacteriales bacterium
CCGCTTGAATATGCCGCCTTAACCATTCCCGGACCGCCGGTTGCAAGGATAATGTCCGCTTCGCGCATGACAAGGTTTGTCAAGTCGAGCGCCGGTGCGTCAATCCAGCTGATAATGCCCTCGGGTGCGCCTGCGGCAACCGCCGCGTCCAGAACAACCCTTGCCGCGGCAATTGTTGATTCCTTTGCCCTTGGGTGCGGACTGATTATAATTGCATTGCGTGTTTTAAGCGAAATAAGAGCTTTGAATATTGCCGTCGAGGTGGGATTCGTTGTCGGAATAACCGCCGCAACAACGCCGATCGGTTCGGCAATTTTCGTTATCCCGAACTCACGGTCCTCCTCGATAACGCCGCATGTCTTTGTGTCCTTATAAGCGTTGTAGATATATTCCGCGGCATAGTGATTTTTGATTACCTTGTCCTCAACAATTCCCATGCCGGTTTCCCTGACCGCCATTTTCGCAAGAGGAATCCTTGCTTTGTTTGCTGCGATTGCCGCCGCTTTGAAAATGGCGTCCACCTGCTCCTGAGAGAAAGCTGCAAAAGCTCTCTGTGCATCACGCAGGCGGATAATTTCCGCTTCAAGCGTTTCAACACTGTCAATTATTTGTCTTTGTTTGCTCATGCCAATTCTCCTTTACGCATTCTTTTTTATACCTTTAATATTACCTGACCTGTTTACATTATAATATAAAATAATTGTCTTGTAAAGAGGTAAATGCAACATATCGAGAAAAAAATATCGATAAATTTTTATCAAATTAGCACAAAACTTCCATATAACAAAACAAGAGTATACATAAAACATGTATACTCCGATGATGTTCGGTAAAAAATTTTTACGCGAGAGATGCAAGCGCCTTTGAAAGCTGGCTCTTTTTGCGGCTGACTGTGTTTTTATGGTACACACCCTTAGCCACTGCCTGATCAAGCTTCTTAACGCAGAAACCGAAAAGCTCCTGAGCAGCTGCTTTGTTACCGTCTGCAACAGCAACGTCAAATTTCTTGATTTCGGTCTTGATTTCAGACTTCACCATACGGTTGCGAAGAGTTTTCTTATCGATAACCAAAACTCTTTTCTTAGCTGATTTTATGTTAGGCATTATTTTCACCTCCACAACATTATGAAACATTTTGTATTGTAACATAACTTTTTACGGATTGCAAGTTTTTTTTCAAAAAAACACGGATTTTTTTGAAAATAAGTTTATATTTCCGCAGTATGTCATTAAAAAACGTGCATATGCATAAAAAGAGGGGGGGTCGGAATATGCGCGACGGAACGGTTCTTCTGAAAAACACGGCAGTGCTTGCCGGCGGAGAAATATTGATGCGGGCGGTGTCGCTCGGGTTCTCGTCTTTCCTTGCGAGAAAGGCAGGGGCGGAAAATGTGGGGATATACGGACTTATAATGTCTGTCTATCTTGTTTTTGCAACCGTCAGCTTATCGGGAATCCGATTCGCGGCAACGCGGCTGTGTGCGCAGCAGATAGGCTTCGGGAATTTATATCCGCGCCGTCTGATGCGCAGAGCGTTTTTTTACGCGCTGTTTTTCGGTGCGCTGTCATGCGCGGCAATGTTTTTTTCGGCGCCCTTTGCCGCGCGGAAAGCAATCGGCGCAGCGGAAATGCGCTTGCCGCTTGAAGTGCTCTCGGTAACGCTTCCGTGCCTGCCGCTGCGCGCAGCGGCTGAGGGGTATTTTGCGGCAAAGGAGAAAAATGTGCGCGTTTGCGCAGTGCAGCTTCTGAATCAGTGTGTTTCAATTGCCGTCACGGTTTGGCTTCTTCCGGGGAATAGCACGGCGGAGCATATCTGCAACTGCATTTCCTGCGGCGCTGCGGCAGGCGATTTTGTTTCAATGCTGATTGTTCTTTTTTGCTATTTCTCAGACGTTCGCGGGAAAAAGGATGAAGGCATAAAAAACGGCGGCATTGCAAAAACAGCTTTTCCGCTTGCCGTCAGCTCATATATGCGAATCGGGCTTTCCTCCGCAGGGCATATCCTGATTCCGTTCGGGTTGAAAAAATCGGGCGCAAGTGCAGCGCAGTCGTTTGCAGTGTACGGGATAATTCATCAGATGGCGTTCCCCGTAATAACATTTCCGGCAGCTGCACTTGCCGCGCTCGGTGACATTCTTATCCCGAAGCTGACGGGCGCGCAGGTTTGCGGCAAAAAGCTCGGTATAAGCTATATGGCAAGCCGCTCGCTGCGGCTGACGCTTGTTTTCGGCTGCTTTATTTCGGGATTTATGTTCTTTTTTGCGGACGGAATAAGCATGGCAGTATACAAAAGCTCCGAAGCAGCACGATACATACGCATGTTTGCGCCTCTTGTTACAGTGATGTATCTCGATGATGTGACAGACATTTGTCTTAAAGGGCTCGGGCAGCAGCTCCACTCAATGCTTTTTAATATTCTTGAAGCAATTTTAAATCTTGTCCTGCTGACGCAGCTTCTGCCGCGCTATGCAATCGACGGATACATTTTTACCGTATATATAAAGGTAGCGTTTAATTTTGCGCTGAGCATCGGGCGGCTTTCGCACATAACGCCGCTCGGTATTTCGCCGCGGTTTGCCGCTGTCACCTTTGCAATTGCCGCACTTTCCGGAGCTGCGGCGCGGATAACGGGCGGAAATGCCGCAGCAATGCTTTATGCAGCATATTATTTTATGGCTGTTTATATAGCCGACGGAGTTTCCGGCGGAGACGTCCGGTGGATTATCTCGCTTATATTTAAAAAAAATCCCGAACAGCTGTTGACAAAAGTATAATGCTGCTGTAAAATATCAAAGGCTGTAACGGTAAAAAATGAAACGAGGGAAAAATTATGAGAGAATTAATTCTGCCCGAGGGGTATAAATCGAAGCTTTCGCTGCGCGAAACTCAGCGTGCGATAAAAATTGTAAAGGATAATTTTCAGACGATGCTTGCCGCCGAGCTGAATCTTGACAGAGTGACCGCGCCCGTTATTGTGACAAAATCAAGCGGCATAAACGATGACCTTAACGGAACCGAGCGCAAGGTTGAATTTGAAATGAAGGAGACGGGCGAGGTTGCGGAGATTGTGCAGTCGCTCGCAAAATGGAAGCGCATGGCGCTTTACAGGTACGGTTACAAGGCTGACGAGGGAATATATACGGATATGAATGCTGTTCGCCGCGATGACGACCTTGATAATCTTCATTCGCTTTTTGTTGACCAGTGGGACTGGGAGCGCGTGATAAGCCGCGGGGAGAGAACGGAAGAATTTCTTAAAATGATTGTCTGCCGCATTGTGAAGGCTGCCGCCGATGCACAGAGCGCCCTGCATCTGTCATTTCCGTCGCTTGCAATGTCAATTGAGCGCAATGTGTATTTTGTGACAACGCAGGAGCTTGAGGATATGTACCCCGGGCTTACGCCGAAGGAACGCGAAGACGCTGCCGCAAAGGAGCACAAAACCGTATTTATAATGAAAATCGGCGAAAACCTTAAAAGCGGCAAGCCGCATGACGGGCGTGCACCCGACTATGACGACTGGTCGTTAAACGGCGATATAGTTGTCTGGAACGAGGTTCTCGGCCGTTCGTTCGAGCTGTCGTCAATGGGAATCAGGGTTGACGCGGATTCGCTTAAAAAGCAGCTTGCGGAAGCCGGCGCGTCCGACAGAATGAAATTTGATTATCACAGAATGATAGCGGACGGAACGCTTCCGCTGACAATCGGCGGCGGAATCGGGCAGTCGCGCCTTTGCATGTTCATGCTCGAAAAGGCGCACATCGGTGAAGTTCAGGTTTCGGTCTGGCCTGATGAAATGCGCTCAACCTGCATGGAACACGGAATATTCCTTTTATAAAATCGCATAATGCAAAACAAAGGGGATGCGGCAAAATGAAATTTCATTTAGCCACAGCCCGGTAAGGAAGTATTGCCCTGCTAAACATCTTTTTT
>CAJJUC010000194.1 GCA_905195005.1 uncultured Eubacteriales bacterium
AACAAATAAAGACGCGCGCATGGCAATCCGTTTCATCGTTGAGGTTGCTTGGCAGGCTCACTTTGTAACAAACATGTTTATTAAGCCCACCGCTGAAGAGCTTGAAAACTTTGAACCCGATTTCGTTGTTTACAACGCATCAAAGGCAAAGGTTAAGAATTATAAGGAGCTCGGTCTTAATTCCGAAACAGCCGTTTTGTTCAATATCACAAGCCGCGAGCAGGTTATTGTGAACACATGGTACGGCGGTGAAATGAAGAAGGGCATGTTCTCTATGATGAACTACTATCTGCCCCTTCGCGGAATCGCTTCGATGCACTGCTCCGCAAACACAGATAAGGAAGGAAAAAACACGGCTATTTTCTTCGGTCTTTCGGGAACAGGAAAGACAACTCTTTCAACAGACCCCAAGCGCCTGCTTATCGGTGATGACGAGCACGGCTGGGACGATAACGGCGTGTTCAATTTTGAGGGCGGCTGCTATGCAAAGGTTATCAACCTTGATAAAGAGTCCGAACCCGATATATACAATGCAATCAGACGTGACGCTCTCTTGGAGAACGTAACTCTTGATAAAGACGGAAAAATTGACTTCAACGATAAGAGCGTAACGGAGAACACACGTGTATCCTATCCGATTGACCATATCGAAAATATCGTTCGCCCTGTTTCGGCTGCGCCCGACGCAAAGAATGTTATCTTCCTTTCGGCAGACGCTTTCGGCGTGCTTCCGCCCGTTTCGATTCTTACTCCCGAGCAGACGCAGTATTATTTCCTTTCCGGATTCACTGCAAAGCTTGCAGGCACAGAGCGCGGAATCACAGAGCCCACGCCCACATTCTCGGCTTGCTTCGGTCAGGCATTCTTAGAGCTTCATCCCACAAAGTATGCTGAAGAGCTTGTTAAGAAAATGCAGAAGAGCGGCGCGAAGGCATATCTCGTAAACACAGGCTGGAACGGCACGGGCAAGCGTATCTCAATCCGTGACACCCGCGGAATTATCGACGCTATTCTGAACGGAGATATCGCAAACGCACCCACAAAGAAGATTCCGTTCTTCAACTTTGAAGTTCCGACAGAGCTTCCCGGTGTTGACCCGGCTATCCTTGACCCGCGTGACACATACAAGAATGCGTCCGAGTGGGAAGAGAAGGCAAAGGATCTTGCAGCGCGCTTCATTAAGAACTTTGCAAAATATGAAGGCAACGAAGCAGGTAAAGCACTTGTTTCCGCCGGTCCTCAGATGTAACATATACAAAAAAAGGGGCTGCAGCAATTTGCTGCAGCCCCTTTTGGGGCGAAAGAAAAATAGCGCAGAACGGACAAACTGAACCCGAAGGCGTACAAAGGTACTCCGAGAGGTGAAGTTTGTTCGTAGCATAAAGCGTTTTTTATAGAAATTCGTTGCATAACGAATTTCCACATTTAACTTTCCAACCGTTTATTCCGATTTTCTCTTTGCTTTATGCGTTCTGCGCATTTTGCTACAGCCCCTTTGATTTTCTTTAAAAAAAATTAAATTTTTCGGCAGCAAAATAAACTCATATCAGATAGTTGATGTAGCCTGCATCAGCTACCGGACAGCGAGGATAGAATCCATATGTGTTGCTGAATTTTTTCATTAGCGGTACAAAACATTCCATATCCGATGCATATTGTTTCATATTTTAATAAATATAAGTGTAACACAAACAAGGCATACCGCGCGGATATGCCTTGCCGATTGACGCATGTATTTTATTCAGCCTCGCAATTGATTTTAAGAAGATTCTGAAGAAAATCCTTTTTATCACGTTCGTTAAGCGCTTCGTAACTGTATTCAAGCGCCTTAAGCTGAATTTCCTTTGCGCTTTTAACGCCGAGATTGCGCACATCTCTGAGGTTGCCTGAGTTAAGAAGGTCGACAAGTGAGCCGAGATCCTTTACACCGTGTGCCATAAGCGCGTTATATGACCTTACCGAAAGATCCATATCCTTAATGGATATTGCGCACGTTGCGCTGGTAAGTGCGATGCTTACCTTAAGAGTTCCGAAAATCTGAGCAAGAACCGGCAAAAGACCGTAATGCTCAACGCATTTGTAAAAAAGTTCGATATCCACTGTTTCCATTAATCATACCACCATATGTATTTTAATTGCTATATAATAGTAACACATATTTCCTGAATTAGCAATGTACATAATAGCAAATATTTTGACCGATAAATTGTAAAAGATATTAAAAATACACAATTCAATTCACAATTTATTTAAATATTGGACATTCTTTGGATAATAACATATATTATACTGAACTAAAGATAGGCAATTCATACCTAAAATAAAAGCTGCTTAGGCGGCGGAACGGAGATTGTTATGACAGCAGCAAGCTTATTGATTCCTAAATTTTCGGCGAGATACTTACTTGATACTTACCCCCTGGAGCTGGCGCTCAAAAGAATGAAGGAGTACGGCTACAGCGCCGTTCCGGTTATAGATAAAGCCGGGAGATACGTTTCAACGGTGAGCGAGGGCGATTTTTTGTGGTATATTTTAGAGAATAAGGACTTGAATAATGCAACCTTGCATGATATAATAACAAAAGAGAAAAATCCTCCGGCAAGAATAACGGCGACGGCTGATGAGCTTTTTGACACGGCGCTTGAACAGAATTTCATCCCGATTATAGATGACAGAGGATATTTCATGGGTCTTGTAACACGCAGAAAAATTCTGAAGCATGTCAATGATAAGGCTGCACTCGGCGGCAATGCGGTGGTAACTGCATAGGAGAATACGGGAAAGCTGCGCCTGCGCTCCGGTATGCCGAGGGCGCAGATGTGCTTTAAGCAGCTTTTGGAGGTGCACCGGTGCAAAAATTGCTGAGCTATATTCGCAGAGCCGTTGACGATTACGGTATGATTTCCGAAAACGATCATATAACCGTCGGCGTTTCGGGCGGAAAGGACAGTCTTGCGCTTTTGTGCGCGCTTGCGAGGCTGAGAAAATTTTATCCGAAACCGTTTTCGCTTTCCGCCGTTTCCGTCTCAATGGGATATAAGGAAATGAATTTTGACGGAGTGCGGCGTTTGTGCGATGAACTCGGTGTGCCGCTGGTGATAAAGGAAACGAATATTGCGGAAATTCTGTTTGATATGCGCAAGGAATCGAATCCATGCTCGCTCTGCGCAAAGCTTCGGCGCGGTGCGCTGCATAATGCGGCTCTTGAACTCGGCAGCAGGACGGTTGCTCTCGGTCATCATGAGGATGATGTTCTTGAAACCTTTATGTTATGTCTTGTTTACGAGGGGCGCGTGAACTGCTTTTCGCCCGTGACGTTCCTGGACAGAAAAAATATAAAGCTGATTCGCCCGATGATATATGCCCCGGAGCGTTATATATCGGGATTTGCGAAAAGATTTGGGCTTCCCGTTGTGAAAAATGCCTGCCCCGCGGACAAACACACCAAACGCGAATACATAAAAACGCTTGTCCGAACGCTTGAAAAGGAAAATCCCGGCTTCAAAAAACGTTTGTTCACTGCAATTGAGGGAGCAAAGGCCGGTGGCTTCGGCGAATTTGCCGGAAGAAAGGAAGATGCTGAATGAAAATAATTGCGGCAACGCAAAATAAAAATAAGGTGCGGGAATTCGGTGAAATTTTAAGCGGATTTGAGATTTTAACCGAAAAGGACGCAGGCGTTGACATTGACGTTGAGGAAACCGGAACAACCTTTGAAGAAAATTCAATGCTTAAGGCAAAGGCGGTTTTTGCTGCAACGGGGCTTCCGTCAATTGCCGACGACAGCGGACTTGAGGTTGACGCACTCGGCGGAGAACCGGGAATATACAGCGCCCGTTACGGCGGTGCGGGATTGGATGACGAGGAGCGCGTCAGACTTCTTCTGAAAAACATGGAAAAC
>CAJJUC010000195.1 GCA_905195005.1 uncultured Eubacteriales bacterium
ATAACGGCAACGGGAACACCGCGCGAATTTTTCTGCGGCAACAGCTTCTACACGACAAGCGCAAACCGCATGGCGAGGGATTATGTGAAAAATGTGCTCCTTGCCGATGACCTTATTGCGATAATCGGAAAAACGCCGAGTGAGGATAATCGCCCCGCCGGCGGTTCGGGCACAGTATCCGAAGATCCGCCCGAAGCAAGCATCCGCGAAAAAGCGCCGCAGAGCAAGCCGATTTTAAAGCAAGCCGAGCCGCGCGAAAACAGTGCGAAAAAGCTTTCGCAAAGAACGCTGTTTGTCTCGCTTTTTCTGCTTGCGGCAGTTCCGCTGACAATTTGGTTCGGTATATATCGCCTGGGTGACAGAAAATATTACTTCATAAGCATGCTTATCATACTTGAGGTTTTTCTGCCGTTCATCACTGTGTTTGAGGGAAGAAAGCCGCAGGCAAGAGAGCTTGTTATAATCAGCGTGCTGTGCGCAATCGGAGTTGCCGGCAGAGCAGCGTTTTACATGCTGCCGGAATTTAAGCCTGTGCTTGCAATCGTGGTAATATCGGGCATATGCTTCGGCGGCGAAACGGGATTTCTTGTCGGGGCTGTGACAGCCTTTGTTTCAAATTTCTTTTTTGGTCAGGGTCCGTGGACGCCGTGGCAGATGTTTGCGTTCGGAACGGTCGGCTTCATCGCCGGAGTGGTATTCAACAAGGGTCTGCTGCCGAAAACAAGGGCAGCGCTTTCAGTGTTCGGATTTGCGGCGGCACTTGTTATTTACGGCGTAATCATGAACGTTGCTTCTGTTCTTATGATGACAACCGCGCCGAATACGGGCATGATTGCGTCCTCGCTGATGATGGGCTTGCCATTTGACCTTATTCATGCTCTTTCAAGCGCATTTTTCCTGTGGCTTATATCCGAACCGATGATAGAAAAGCTTGAAAGGGTGAAGCTGAAATACGGATTATTGGATTAATTTGTGCAGCTGTACGGCTTCCGGAAAAATGACATGTTGTTAAAACCGACATAGTACGCGGCTTCAGAGTATATTATCATATTCGTGGCAGAATATATAAAGAAGAAACGAAAAAGAGCTTTCCAAGGCGGAATATAACAGACTGCTGACGGCGGCAAAATCAAAGGGAAACAGGAAACTGTTTTTGCTGATGCAGACTATATGCGCAACGGGAATCCGCGTGAGTGAGCTTCGGTGCGTCAGCGCTGAATCGCTTAAAGACGGACGGGCGGAGGTCAGCATGAAAGGTACAGCTCTTTTTCCTAATCCATAAATATTGTTCTCCCGTCAATTATACCCAATTATACAACAAAATATTTGTAAGCTTAAGCTTGGATTTTAAAGGCTTTAAAGCCTCATTTTACATAAATGATTCCGGCTTTTTGCGGAGAATATATATAGTAAGGAGAGTGATTATTTATGAAAAAAAGAAATTTAATAGGCGCGGCGGCAGCAATAATGATGATTCCCTCGGCTGCCCTTGCCGACCGGAGCTACACCGTGCAAAAAGGCGATACATACTATCTTATAGCGCAGCGTTACGGTGTGTCGCTTTCAAGCCTTCTGAGCGCTAACGGGGCAACTGAAAAAAGCGTGCTGTATGTGGGTGACAAGGTGCGTATTCCGTCGTCGGGCAGCTCCTCTTCAAAGCCATATGTGACATATACGAGCTACACTGTCAAAAACGATGACACGCTCTGGAATATCGCCATCCGGTTCGGAATCCCCTTTGAAGAGCTTTTAAACGCCAATTCACTTACTGAATCAAGTATAATTTACGCAGGAATGAAGCTCACAATCCCCGTGCATCACATTCCCGTTAAAAGCGCCCCGTCGGCTAAGTACGGCGAATTGCTCGACTGGTACACCGAAGCGCAGTATGTTGTTCCGATAAATGCAGACTTTAAGGTGACGGATCTGACAACAGGCAAAAGCTTTAAAGCGCGCCGAACCGTCGGCAGCGGACATGCCGACTGCGAACCTCTGACCGCTTCCGACACGGAAATTATGAAAGAAATATGGGGCGGAACGCTTAACTGGAACAAGCGCAGCGTTATTATTGAGATAAACGGGCGAAAAATTGCGGCAAGCGCGGCGAGCGCCATGCATGCAGGAAACGAGTGGGCGCCGGGCGGCGTGTGGACGGAATGGCGCAGCGGAAATTACGGCGCCGGAATAAATTACGACTATGTTAAGGGGAACGATTGCAGCGGACATTTTGATATATACTTTTACAATTCCGTCGGTCATTCATCAGGGACGACAAATTCCGCGCATCAGGCAAATGTGCTGAAGAGCGCCGGTAAGTGAACCCGATTGTTTTGCATGATGTGCGCATTTTTATAAAGCCCCATTTTGTTAATTTAATGTAATTGCAGTACCGGCGCATACGTTTTTGTGCTTGTGGCATGATAATACAAGAGATTGCATGTTCGGAGGAAAAAGCATGAAAATTCTGCGAAAAATTCTGCAAAGCGCTGCTGCTATGGGCGCTGTGGGCTTACTTATGTATATTGAAATGATTTACTCGTTCCCTCCCGAGATAACCATGTATAACGGTCAGCCGGCGAGCTCGCGGCTCGGCGCCGGAATCAGCATCGGAAACATTCCGGAAAATGCCTGCGTTTATACCGGAAAAAACACCGTAACGCCGGTTGCGGACGGGGAATACAATGCAACGCTTAAAATAGGGGCTGTTTCGTACAGAAAGGTGAGGCTGCGCGTAACAAAGCCGCAATCGGTGTGCGCGTCCGGCAGTCTGATAGGGCTGCGGATATATAACAACGGTTTGATAGTTCTCGGAACGCAGAGGATTGAAACGGCGGAGGGAACGGCTTCCCCTGCTGCCGACGCAGGAATATGCGAGGGTGATATTATCACAAAAATCAACGGCTCGTTTCCTGCCGAGGGGCGCGATGTCGGCAAGCTGCTGCGTGACGGCGAAAACAGCGTGACGGTTTTGCGCGGCGGCAGGGAGCAAAGCGTAACGCTCAGCCCGGCGCATGACAAGAGCGGCGCACTGTGCATCGGCGCATGGGTGCGCGACAGCACTGCAGGCGTTGGCACAATGACATATTACGCCCCCGAAACGATGACCTACGGTGCACTCGGGCATGGAATTAATGATTCCGACACGGGAATTATGTTCAGCGTTCAGAAGGGCACGATTGAAAAAAGCAGCGTTGTTTCCGTCACAAAGGGCGTTCGCGGAACTCCCGGCGAAATATGCGGCAGCTTTTCATCAATGGGTACGATTGCAGGCACGGTCGCAAAAAACTGCGATTCGGGCATTTTCGGGTCACTTGCAGCCGACGCCGGTGTTGAGGGAAAGCTGTACCCCGTGGGGCTTATCGGTCAGGTGACAACCGGCGACGCAAGCATACTTTCAACCGTTGACGATGAGGTTCGCTCCTATAATATTAAAATAGTGCGGACAATGCCCTTCGGCGCCGCCGCAAAGGGTCTTATGATTAAAATAACCGATGAACGGCTTCTTGAAAAAACGGGCGGAATCGTTCAGGGAATGAGCGGCAGCCCGATTATGCAGAACGGAAAACTCATCGGCGCGGTAACGCACGTTTTTCTGAACGATCCCGCGCGCGGTTACGGCGTAGCGATAGAAACCATGATGAAAAGCGCAGGATAACGCGAAAAATCGGCATTTTTGCCGATTTTTATCATATTTTACGAAAAGGCGGCATATATAAAAAATATGGACGCTCTTTTTTCGTGCTTCAAAGAGGCGATCGGCGTATTAAGAAAACGGAAAGCGTGGCTGATTTCTTTCGGCGCGGCGATTCTGACGGGCGTGGTTCTCGGTCTTGTTCTTCCGAAACCCGCCTCCGTCAGGC
>CAJJUC010000196.1 GCA_905195005.1 uncultured Eubacteriales bacterium
GGTAGCTGCCGGAGGTGGTCTGGGTCAGGTTGATGATCTGCCGCACATAGCCCGGATGCACGTTGGGCCCGATGAGCAGCAGGCTGGACTGGGTCAGGCTGCCGCCGCTCTTGTGCATGGAGACGGACGCCATGTCCGCCCCCGCTGCCATGGCCGACACCGGCAGGCCGTTGCCGAAGTAGAAGTGGGTGCCGTGCGCTTCATCGGCAAGCACCTTAATGCCGCGCCTGTGCGCAGCGCTGCAAATGCTTTCAATGTCGGATATAACGCCCTCGTATGTCGGACTTGTCAGAACAATCAGGCTTGCATCGGGATTTTTTTCAATCAGCTTATCAATTTCCGCAACATTTGCCGATGCAAACGCGCCGCAGCACGGAAGCTGAGGAGGAGCAAAAAAAACGGGGCGCAGTCCGAAAAGCTCAGCAGCGTGAAAAACCGACATGTGGCAGCCGCGCGCACAGATTATCTTATCGCCGCGGCGGACCGAAGCGCCGATTCCGGCAAGGATTCCGCATGTGCTTCCGTTAACAAGATAAAAGCTTTTTTCGCTGTGCCACAGCTCGGCGGCTTTTTCCATAGATTCTTTCAGAATACCCTGCGCATCGTGCAGATTGTCAAACCCGTTTATTTCTGTTATGTCAAATGACGCGTCAGTGTTCATATACGGAGCGGCAAGCGGATTCCCCTTGTGCCCCGGCATATGCATTCTGACGGAATTATATTTTTTTAATTTATCGTAAAGCGCTGTCATGAACTCACATCCCGATATGTATTATACACAAATATGCATTTTTTTGCAAGCGATAATCGCCCGAAAAAAGGTTTTTTTCACGTTTCTTGCCGAAATCCGCCGCAAACGGTGCTTTTTCTTACAAAGTAAGGCAAACAGCCTTGATAACGGAGCTTTTTCCGTTTATTATATTGGCATGGAGGTGGTTTTCATGAAGAAAACAAATGTACAGCGGTTGGTAACGGCTGCGCTTTTTGCGGCGCTTATCTGCATTGCAACGATGGTGTTTGCAATTCCGCTTCCGGGCGGCGGCTTTGCCAATCTTGGGGATTGCTTCGTAATTACGGGCGGAATCCTGCTCGGTTCGCCTCTCGGCGCGCTTGCGGCGGCAATCGGCTCGGCTCTTGCGGATTTACTGAAGGGATATGTGGCATACGCTCCCGCAACCTTTGTTATAAAGGGAGTTATGGCGCTTGCGGCATACGGAATTTATGTTCTGCGCGCCAAAAAGGTCAATGCTGCAACATCGGTATTATCTTCGATTGCTGCGGAAATAATAATGATCGGCGGGTATTATATTTATGAATGCTTTGCACTCGGCGCAAAAACGGCTGCAATCGATGTGCCCGGAAACTGCGGACAAGCAGCTGTCGGCATTATTGCGGCGGTAATTATCATGACTGTAATCCGCAGCAATGCATATCTTAAAAAGTTTTTTCTTAAATAACCGAGGATTTTTTTCCTCTTTTTGATAATGAACGCTTGACGTACGGCATATTTTATATTATCATTATATCAACAATATAACAGGAGGACAGAAAAAATGGTTTTTGACAGAGTTAAGGATATTATTGCCGATGCAATGGGATCGCGTCTGCGTGTTGATATTGAGGATATTTATGAGGACACGGAATTTATTGCCGATCTTCACGCAGACAGTGTTGATATTGCCACAATCATATGCGACATCGAGGAGGAATTTAACATTGAAATCGATGACGAGCAGCTTGAGGGCATTAAAACCGTTGGTGATGTTGTTGAGCGTATCGAAGCAATCCTCAACTGAGCAAAGGAGTAATCTTAGGTGGATATAGCTGAATTTCAGAAAAAAATCGGTTATATATTCAAAAACCGCGAGCTTATCGAAGCGGCGTTCACGCATACGTCGTATGCGAACGAGAATAAAACGAAGAGCTATGAAAGACTTGAATTTCTCGGCGACGCCATTGTTGATTTCCTCGTGGGGGAATATTTGTTTACGCATTACCCCGAGCTGGATGAGGGATATATGAGCCGAATAAGGGCAACGCTTGTGTGTGAAAAAACACTCAGCGAGCTTGCGATAGAAATCGGAATTGACAGGATAATGCGTTTGGGTCACGGGGCGGAGCAGGCGGGTGACCGTCACCGCATGTCAATTCTTGCCGACATGTTTGAAGCGCATATTGCGGCGCTTTATATTGACAGCGGACTTGACAATGTGCGTGATTATCTGTGTTCCGTTTACGGAACACTTATTGACGACACCGTTTCCGGCGGAAATATTGTTGACTACAAAACAACCTTGCAGGAGGTTTTGCAGCAGCACGGCGCATGTGTTATCGATTATGATATTGTTGAAGCTGTTGGCCCTGTGCATGACTGCATGTTCACGGTAAATGTGCGCTGCAACGGTGAAGTTTTAGGCAGCGGCCGCGGTAACAGCAAAAAATCCGCGCAGCAGAGAGCAGCAAAAAATGCTCTTGAAAGAATGAAATAAGCATGGTAAGACACGCCGGCTCTACGATTGGTAGAGTTGACGTGCCTTTTTTAACGAAAAATAAAATAAGGGTAGGTTTACAATGCGGAGCCGATAATATATAATAAAACCATAAAAGAAAAGCGGGGTGCGAAATGAAAAACAATAACTTCGGAAAAACCATATACAAGCTGCGCAAAAAGCACGGGCTCACGCAAAGCGAGCTTGCAGCACGGCTCAATGTCAGCGACAAAGCGGTAAGCAAGTGGGAGAACGGTGCGGGCTACCCGGAAATCACGCAGCTGCCGGCATTGGCGGAAATTTTTTCCGTTTCGATTGACTGCCTTTTAAAGGGCAATCCGAACGGAATTGCCGTTGCAGGCAACATTCTCACCGATATTGTTAATATTATCGACAAATATCCCGACAAAAACATGCTCACGCACATAAGCAAATCCACGCGCTCTGTCGGAGGCTGCGTTACGAACACAATCATTGACCTTGCGCGGATTGATTCGCAGCTGTATCTTTCGGCGATAGGGAAAATAGGTGATGATGAATACGGACGTTATGTTACATCCGAGATGAAGAAGTACGGAATCGATACAAGCCGCGTTAAAATATCCTCCGAGCTTCCGACAAGCTTCAGCAGCGTTATGACGGAGGAAAAAAGCGGCGAGAGAACGTTCTTTTGCCTTAAAGGCGCAACAAGCGACTTTTCGGAGGACGATATAGAGCTTTCAACGCTTGACTGTGAAATTTTTCATATCGGATACATACTGCTGCTCGACAGCCTTGACAAAAGTGATGATGAATACGGCACGAAAATGGCGCGGCTTCTGCATCATGTGCAGCAGCGCGGAATCAAAACCTCAATCGACGCCGTAAGCTCGGAGCAGGGCTTGTTTGCGGAAAAAATTATTCCGGCGCTTAAATACTGCAATTATGTTATTATGAACGAAATTGAATGCTGCAACGTTACGGGTGCAAATCCGCGCCGCGCTGACGGCAGCGTGAATGTGGAGGCAATCCGAAAAACGATGGAGAAATTCATTGAATACGGCGTTTCCGACAAGGTGATAATCCATTGCTGCGAGGGCGGATTTGCACTCGATGCTGACGGAACTTTTACAGCGGTTGCTTCGCTTGAGCTGCCGGAGGGATATATAAAGGGAAGCGTCGGCGCGGGGGATGCATTTGCCGCCGCCTGCCTGTACGCCTTGTACAATGATTATGACGATGTGCATATGCTTGAATTTGCTTCCGCAGCAGCGGCGATGAATCTTTCCGCACCCGATTCCGTCAGCGGAATGAGGTCAAAGGAAGAAATCGAGGAGCTTAACCGGCGCTTCAAGCGAAGAAAATCTATATAAAAACGGAGG
>CAJJUC010000197.1 GCA_905195005.1 uncultured Eubacteriales bacterium
CCGCGGAATTGTCAACACGCTTTATGAATATCTGACCGTTGGCTGCAAGAGTGACCTGCTGAGCGAAATCGGCATATCAACCGAAAATCATCTGATTGCATTTGCTGCCGAAAAGTCAAGGCTTGAACACAGAGTAATTAACATGGATGACTACAAAAAGGAAATCGGACTCATATGACATCACCCGGCGGCACATGGTAAATTTCAGCGTGCCGCCGCAATAACCGGGAGGAAAGGAAACCGAAATGAGACAACTGTATGAAAAAAATTCGGCAAATTATCCGCGGCTTAAAACGGATAAGTTTTTTGTTGATTACGGTAATATATACCGTTTGAACGGATATATAAAAAGGCTTGCTGATTTTATTGAAGATTTTCAGCTGACGGATGATAAGCTTTGGAGCAGATTTGTCAACCAGTTCCGCGAGGAGGATGCCGACTTTGACAGCGGATGGCGCGGCGAATACTGGGGAAAAATGATGCGCGGCGCCTGCTTTACATATTCAATGACTCGCAATGAAGCGCTTATGAAATCTCTTGTTAAAACCGTTTCGGACATGCTGTCCGTTTGGGAGGAAAAGGGGCGGATAAGCACATATGCCGAAAATCATGAGTTTGACGCATGGGATCTCTGGGGCAGAAAATATGTGCTGCTCGGAATGCAGTACTTCATTGAAATATGCCCCGATAAGGAGTTTTGCAAAAAGGTTACGGAATCCATGTGCAGGCAGTCCGATTATATTATTTCCAAGGTTGGGCGAAAGGAGGACGGCAAAATCCCGATAACCTCGGCAACGCATCACTGGCGCGGATTAAATTCCTCGTCGATTCTTGAACCGATTGTCAGATTGTATTCAATAACGGGGAAAAAAGAGTATTTCGATTTTGCGTCGTATATAGTAGAGTGCGGCGGTGCAGACTGTGAAAATATTTTTAAGCTTGCCTATGAAAACAAGCTGTATCCGTATCAGTATCCCGTTACCAAGGCGTACGAAATGATTTCGTGCTTTGAAGGTCTGCTTGAATATTACAGAATTACCGGCATTGAAAAGTACAAGGCGGCTGTTATAAACTTTGCGGACAAAATCCTTGAGAGCGATTTCACCGTTATCGGAAGCTGCGGCTGCACCCATGAGCTGTTCGACCATTCCTCGGTGCGCCAGGCAAACAGGTCAATGGGTGTGGCTTCACAGGAAACCTGTGTTACGGTAACTCTGATGAAGTTTTTTTATCAGCTCATGCTGATAACGGGTAAACCTCATTATGCCGATGCATTTGAAAAATCAATGTACAATGCTTTTTTCGGGTCGGTAAACACCGATAAGGCAATCGGCAGCCTCGGGCAGTTTGAAAACTCCGTTTCACACAGGGAGCCGATGCCGTTTGACAGCTACAGTCCGCTGACAGCCGATTCACGCGGAAACGGAATCGGAGGATTTAAGGTCTTGAGCGACGGAAGCTATTACGGCTGCTGCGCCTGCATCGGAGCTATCGGGTTCGGACTTGCGGCAAAGATGAGCTTGCTGACTGCCGAAAACGGATTTGTGATAAACCTCTATATGGATGGCGGCATAACTTCAAAAACTCCGTCAGGTAATGAGATAGTTTTTAAAACCGAAACCGATTATCCCGTTTCGGGTAAAATCCGAATAAAGCTTCTGCTTGAAAATCCCGAAAAAATGAATATTATGATACGGAATCCCGAATGGAGCAAAACAACAAGGCTTTCTGTGAACGGGGAAAGCACAGATGTTTGCGGCGGATATATCGGCATTGAAAGAACATGGAACAACGGCGATGTGATTGAGCTGCTGCTAGATATGCGCACGGAGGCGATTTATCCGATTCCGTACGGTCATGATATTCTTATGAATAAGGTCATATGGGGACTGAATTATGTTGTTCCGACATATGACGAGGAGGACCCGATGGCAAAGCGCCATATTGCATTGCGCCGCGGCCCCGTGATGCTTGCCGAGGAAAACAGGCTCGGATATAGTGTTGACCGCCCTGCGGATATAAAGGTTGAAGCCGATGGATATGTGAATGCCATTATTGCCGAAAATAAAATTGCGCCGTATGAAAACATGCTTGAGATGTGTGTGCCGCTCAAAAACGGAGACTCTCTTCATGTAACGGATTATGCTTCGGCAGGGAAAACGCTGAATGATGACAGCAAAATGGCAGTGTGGGTGCTGACGTATTGGGCAAAAGCTTAGTTTAACGACAAAAAGTCCGCAATATCTTTGAAAGGAAAAAGTGTTATGGTGATAATCCCGAAACCCAAAAAAGCGGTTTTCACGGACGGCTTTTGCAAGGTATGCAGCGATTATGAAGGTGCGCTCGCAAAAGCTGAGCTTATATGTGACTCGTCGCTTTGCGGAGAGCATTATAAAATAAATATATCTGAAACATCCGTTACAATATCATTTGGAACGGAGGAGGGTAAGTTCCGCGCTATGACAACGCTTTCACAGCTATGCTGCGAAGGCGGCGGAAGTGTTCCGTGCTGCGAAATTGAGGATTATCCCGATATAAAAACGCGCGGATACATGCTCGATATAAGCCGCGGAAAACTGCCGAAGCTTTCCGAGCTTAAAAAGCTTGCGGATATGCTTTCCGACCTTAAATACAATCAGCTTCAGCTTTATATGGAAAGCCCCGTTTTTGATTATAAAAGCTTTCCCGATATTGTCGAAAGTGACCATTACACAAGTGAAGATATCGCCGAGCTTGACAAATACTGCGCAGAGCGGTTTATAGAGCTTGTTCCCAATCAGAACAGCCTCGGACATATGGAAAAATGGCTGAAAAATGAAAAGCTCAAAAGGCTGGCAATCGATGAAAATGCGGAGAAAGTAACAACGCTGAATCCGCTCGATCCCGGTTCGGTTGAGTTAATGGACAAAATCTACGGCGATTTGCTGCCGTCATTCTCTTCGGGGTTGTTTAACATAGGAATGGATGAGCCTTGGGAGCTCGGAAGCGGAAAAACGAAGGAAGAATGTGAAAAGCGTGGAGTCGGCGCGGTATACACAGATTATCTGCTTAAAATATTTGACCTTGTGAAAAACAAGTATAAAAAAACGCCGATGTTCTGGGCGGATATAGTGTTTAAGCATGAGGAGCAGCTTTCAAGGATTCCGAAGGACGCAGTAGTTATGGAGTGGGGCTATGAGGCAGATCATCCGTTTGACCGCCATCTGGAAGCAATAAGGAAAAACAATCTGAGGTTTTATGTCTGCCCCGGAACCTCCATGTGGCAAAGCTACACCGGGAGAAGCGAGGTATATGCGGCAAATATTTTAAAGGCAGCGGAGAGCGGAGCATATTACGGGGCGGAGGGCTTTCTGCTGACGGAATGGGGAGACTGCGGTCATCCGCAGTTTCCGTCGGTCACATATCTTCCGCCGGTACTCGGCGGAGCGGCAGCATGGGGTGCAGGCAGCCATAACAATGAAATTGCGGCAGCGGAAAGAGCTGCGTTGCTTAAGGACTGCAAAGCATATGCCGATAAATATATCTATAAGGTAACAAACGGCGTTTCGGTTTCGGATATCGTATTTAAAATGGGAAAATATATGTTCCTTGAATCGGAAAATGTTTTCAATGCAACGCTTATCGGAACGCTGATGCGCACGGGAAAAAAGCCCGACGCTTCAATGCGTGAAAGCATGCGCGATGTTGCATCTTATATGCGCGGGCTGAAAAAACGGCTCGGAACGGCGAAGGCAGATGAGCTTTCATTGCGTGAAATCGCAGCAAATGCCGATATGGTGATTCTGTTTGCCGAT
>CAJJUC010000198.1 GCA_905195005.1 uncultured Eubacteriales bacterium
CTGCAGGTGTTGCTAACAGAAAACAGGCCCGTTCTAAATACGGTGCTAAGAGACCAAAGGCAGGAGCAGCCAAGTAGTCAAAAACTGAAAAGCTCATTTTAGTAACAAGGTAATAACTCATTGTCGCATATTGCGAAGACCACAGTTTATGTGGAGTGATTAATATATATTAGTTGACTCTACAAGGAACTGACGGGGCTGTAAAACGGCTGTGCGCCGTGGTTACAGAGCGAGTACCTGTGAATTCATTATTTGTGAAGGAGGGAATTAAAGTGCCAAGAAGAGGTAGAGTTACAAAGAGAGACGTGCTTCAGGATCCAGTATACAATTCTAAGCTTGTTACACGTCTTGTAAACAACATCATGCTTGACGGTAAAAAAGGTGTTGCACAGAAAATTGTATACGGTGCGTTCGAAATAATCAGTGAAAAGACAGGTAAAGAGCCTGTTGAAGTATTCCACACAGCTATGGATAATATCATGCCTGTGCTTGAGGTTAAGGCGAGACGTGTCGGCGGTGCGACATATCAGGTTCCCATGGAGGTTCGTCCCGAAAGAAGACAGACGCTCGGCTTGAGATGGCTTACTCTTTATTCAAGAGCCCGCAGCGAAAGAACCATGGCGGAACGCCTTGCAGCAGAGATTATCGATGCTACAAACAATATGGGTTCAGCTGTAAAGAAGAGAGAAGATACGCATAAGATGGCTGAAGCAAACAAGGCGTTTGCTCACTATCGCTGGTAGGCTTTCTCGTAAAAGTCAGACAAGGAGGATATTATGCCTAGAGAATTTCCGTTGTTAAAAACAAGAAATATCGGTATCATGGCTCATATCGATGCCGGTAAAACAACAACAACAGAAAGAATTCTGTTCTACACGGGTGTAAACTATAAGATAGGCGAAACCCATGACGGTGCCGCAACAATGGACTGGATGGATCAGGAGCAGGAGAGAGGTATCACCATCACTTCCGCTGCTACAACAGCTCATTGGAAAGGTCACAGAATCAATATCATTGATACACCCGGTCACGTTGACTTTACGGTTGAAGTTGAGCGTTCGCTTCGCGTACTTGACGGCAGCGTTACCGTTTTCTGCGCAAAGGGCGGCGTTGAGCCTCAGAGTGAAACCGTTTGGAGACAGGCGGATAAGTACAGCGTTCCGAGAATGGCTTATGTAAATAAGATGGATATTCTCGGTGCGGATTTCTATAATGTTGTTGCAATGATGAAGGATCGTCTGCATTGCAATGCCGTTCCGATTCAGCTTCCTATCGGTAAGGAAGATACTTTCAAGGGTCTTATTGACCTTGTTGAAATGAAAGCTTATATTTATTACGATGACCTCGGAAAGGATATCCGTGCAGAGGAAATCCCCGAGGATATGCGTGAGTTGGCGGAGCAGTATCATTCCGAAATGATTGAGCATGTTGCCGAAACAGACGAAGACCTTATGGAAAAATACCTTGAGGGTGAAGAGCTTACAATCGATGAGATTAAGCGCGGAATCCGCAAGGCTACTATTGCCAATACAATGGTACCCGTAACATGCGGTACCTCTTACAGAAACAAGGGCGTTCAGAAGCTTTTGGATGCAATCATTGACTATATGCCCGCTCCCACGGACATTCCTCCGATTAAGGGTGTTAACCCCGACACAGAGGAAGAGGACGAGCGCCCGTCAGATGATAATGCACCGTTCTCGGCTCTTGCTTTCAAAATTATGACTGACCCGTTCGTAGGTAAGCTCTGCTTCTTCAGAGTTTATTCGGGTAAGCTCAACACAGGTTCTTACGTGCTTAACAGCACTAAGGATTCAAAGGAAAGATTCGGCCGCATCCTTCAGATGCACGCAAATCACCGCCGCGATATCGAAACTGTTTACAGCGGAGATATTGCTGCTGCCGTTGGTCTTAAAAATACAACGACAGGTGACACGCTCTGCGATGAGAATCACCCGATTATCCTTGAATCGATGGAGTTCCCGGAGCCCGTTATCCGTGTTGCCATCGAACCCAAAACAAAAGCAGGTCAGGAAAAAATGGGTATTGCTTTGGCAAAGCTTGCTGAAGAAGATCCCACTTTCAGAACCTATACGGATGAAGAAACCGGTCAGACGATTATCGCCGGCATGGGAGAGCTTCATCTTGAAATTATCGTAGACCGTCTGCTTCGCGAATTTAAGGTTGAAGCAAACGTTGGTAAGCCGCAGGTATCCTACCGCGAGACAATCCGCAAGGCTGTCAAGGTTGAGCATAAGTATGCGCGCCAGAGCGGTGGTAAGGGTCAGTACGGTCATGTTCTTCTTGAGCTTGAGCCTCTTGAGCCCGGCGGCGGTTACGAATTTGTCAACAAAATTGTCGGCGGCGCCATTCCGAAGGAATATATCCCCGCTGTTGACGCAGGTGTTCAGGGCGCTATGCAGTCCGGTGTGCTTGCAGGCTACAACGTTGTTGACGTAAGAGTAACTCTTTACGACGGTTCTTATCATGAAGTCGATTCATCCGAAATGGCATTCAAGATTGCCGGTTCAATGGCGTTTAAGGAAGGCTGCAGAAAGGCTGATCCCGTTTTGAAGGAGCCCATCATGCAGGTTGACGTAAACGTTCCCGAGGAATACATGGGCGACGTAATCGGTGACCTTTCGTCACGCCGCGGTCAGATTCAGGGTATGGAAGCAAGAAACGGAAGTCAGTCAATTTCCGCATTTGTTCCGCTTGCAGAAATGTTCGGTTATGCAACCGATCTGCGCAGCAAGACGCAGGGAAGAGGAAGCTATTCGATGAGCCCGTCTCATTACGAAGAGGTTCCGAAGAGCATTATGGAAGAAGTTATTTCTCTCAGAAATAAGAAAGACTGATAATGCTTTAAATCCGCAAAATTAAGCGGAAATTTATAAAAAAACAATTGATTTTTATCATGGCTTGTATTATAATAAAGCTATGAGCATAACAAATTAACAATTAAAGGAGGATTTTACAATGGCAAAGGCTACTTTTGAAAGAAATAAGCCCCACGTTAACATTGGAACAATCGGTCACGTTGACCATGGTAAGACATCTCTTACCGCAGCTATTACAAAGGTTCTTGGCATGAAGGGTCAGGCTGATTACACAGCTTACGATCAGATTGATAAGGCACCTGAAGAAAAAGCAAGAGGAATCACGATATCCACAGCTCACGTTGAGTACGAGACAGACAAGCGTCACTATGCTCACGTTGACTGCCCCGGACATGCTGACTATGTTAAGAATATGATCACCGGTGCTGCTCAGATGGACGGCGCTATCCTTGTTGTATCCGCTGCAGACGGTCCTATGCCTCAGACTCGTGAGCATATCCTTCTCAGCCGTCAGGTTGGCGTTCCCTACATCGTTGTTTTCCTTAACAAGACTGACCAGGTTGACGATCCCGAGCTTCTTGAACTCGTAGAGATGGAAGTTAGAGATCTTCTTACAGAGTATGAATTCCCGGGAGATGAAATCCCGATCGTTTGCGGCAGCGCACTTCAGGTTCTTGAGTCTACTTCTACAGACATCAACGATCCCGTATACGCTCCTATTCTTGAGCTCATGGACAAGGTTGACGAGTACATTCCTACTCCTCAGCGTCCCACAGATCAGCCCTTCCTTATGCCCGTCGAGGATGTATTCTCCATCACAGGTCGCGGTACTGTTGCTACAGGCCGTGTTGAGAGAGGTACTCTCCAGCTTAACGAAGAAGTTGAAATCGTTGGTCTTACAGACGAAAAGAGAAAAGTTGTTGTTACAG
>CAJJUC010000199.1 GCA_905195005.1 uncultured Eubacteriales bacterium
TGTTCGTAGCATAAAGCGTTTTTTATAGAAATTCGTTGCATAACGAATTTCCACAATCTGTTTCCCGACTGTTTATTCCGATTTTTTCTTTGCTTTATGCGTTCTGTGCATTTTGCTGAAGCCACCTGTATGTTTTTTTGACTGTGCGGAATAATATTACCAATAGATTGAAAAGGAGTGTGGCTATCATGAAGGATAATAAAACCGCATTGACAGTATCAGCATTTGCAGGTGCTGCGGCTGCATGCGCAGCAGCTGCATTTCTGACAACGCGGCTGCTTGTCAGAACCGCTCTTGACAGGGAAGCACCGCAGATTATGAAAAAAAGAGAAAAGCGTATCTCAGGCAAAAGAATCGATCCGGGCTTTGAGGAAGCACGCTTCAAGGCACAAACGCGCCTTGAAGCGCGCGTTCATGAAACGGTGGCAATCCTGGGGGATGACAGTGTTCGGCTCATCGGGCATTTTTACCCTTGTGAAAATGCAAAAAGAGTTATAATTGCGTTTCATGGGTGGCGCTCAAGCTGGAGCAGTGATTACGGGCTGATTGCCGATTTTCTGCACCGAAACGAATGCAGTGTGCTTTATGCAGAGCAGCGCGGTCAGAATAACAGCGGCGGCGATTACATGGGCTTCGGACTGACGGAGCGGTTCGATTGCGTGCAGTGGGCAAACTGGGCGGCAGGGCGCTGCGGAACCGATGTTCCGATTTATCTTGCCGGCGTTTCAATGGGCGCGTCAACAGTGCTGATGGCTTCCGCTCTTGATTTGCCGCCAAGTGTTCGCGGAATAATAGCCGATTGCGGCTTCACATCCCCCAAGGCAATCTGGCGGCATGTTGCGCACAAAAATCTGCATATACTTTTCGGGCTGCACGGCGTAATTGCCGATTATTTCTGTAAAAGCAGAATAAACATGGAATCGGACGAATATTCAACGCTCGACGCGCTCCGCCGCACAGATATTCCGGTTTTGTTTATTCACGGGTCGGACGACAGCTTTGTTCCCGTTGAAATGACTTATGAAAATTACAAGGCGTGCTCCGCGCCGAAGCGTTTGCTTATCGTGCCGGGCGCGGATCATGCAGGCAGCTGCTATGTGAACCCCCATGGGTACGAGCGCGCGCTTATTTCGTTCTGGCACGATTTCGATAATTAACTTCCGCAAATACAGCCGTGTTTAAAGGACGGGCAATTCTCAACAGAGAACTGCCCGTTTTTTGCGCTTTATAATACAGAAAAATCAGCCTTGATTTTCGTCATCGGGAATGTTATAATCAAAATTGCCGAACAAATGTTTTGAGAAAGAGGGTGATTCTATGATTGAAAAAGAAAAAGTACATTAGCAAACTGCGGCAACAGTTTCTAAATGTACTTAATCAAGGATAAAGGATATGGAAAAACAAATCCTAACCAATTTGTATTTTAGCATATCCGCAAATTTAAATCAAGAAAAATTTAGTTTACGGAGGAAAAAGGATGGAAACGGTTGTTTTCAGCATTTGCAAAAATGTCGTTATGGGACGGAATTGATGAGAGTAAAAGCCAGAAAGCAAAAAAGGAAAGTTATTCGATAATAACAGGCGGACATACAAAGGACTCGGGATTATCCGACTCTCTCGCGGAATACGAACTGGTTGCAAAGAAAAAGAATCCGGTTTATAGAGCGTGGAATGCAGGTGAAGATTCATTATTAAAAGGTCTATTATGGACTGCGAACAATGTTGCGTATTATGATCAAAAATGGGGGCTGTTAGATCCAGTGAAAGTCGAGATTACTTATACAAAAAAGTTTTAGGAGGCAAACATGAAAAAGGTATTGTTTGTTTTGGTTATACTTACAATTCTTTCGTGGCGATGCAATTACGGCGTTAAGTATGATTCGTGGAAGGATACAAAAGAATCATTCGGCGACGGCACTTATCAAATATTCAGAGGAGTTTCCGACAGCTCCGAGGAGGAGCTGTGCCTCTATAACTGCAAGCACGATCAAGGCGTTATATCAGAAATTGACGGTTATAAGAAGAGAAATAATTATGTCTGGTTTGTCGGCAGTTATATGAATCAAAAAGTATTTTGCAAGCTTAATATAAAAAAGAATTTGCTTTTGTATTATTCCGAGGGCAGCGGAGCCGATTTTTTTATGGCTTCCCTTGACGATATGCTTTCCGACGGACAGATAAAGCTTTATTCCTCACCGGATAAATTCAGTGAAGAGGACAGGGAAGAGTTTGAAAAATTAGAAATAAAATAAAAGGGGCTATTTTTCTTTCGCCCCAAAAGGGGCTTGCAGCAAAATTTGCTGCAAGTCTCTTTACCGTTTTATTTGCAGTCCTGTCGGGTCAACTATGTAATTATTCTTATAGATAAGCTTGCCGACCGTTGAAAATGTGAAGCCCTTTTCGCGCAGTGCGGTCAGAATACCGTCAAGGGCTTCGGCGGTGTGCGCCGTGTCATTATGGAAAAGCAGAATGCTGCCGCTTTTAACCTTTGGCAGAAGCCGCGCCGTCATCTGCGCCCCGTCAAGCCCTTTCCAGTCCAGTGAATCGGCGTCCCACTGAATACATGGCATTGCAAGCTTTTCCGAAACCGATACGACGGTATTGTTGTACTCCCCGGCGGGCGCGCGAAAAAGCACGGGCGTGAAGCCGCAGGCGTTTTTTACGGCTTCATTGCATTTATTCAGGTCATCAATGATTTCATTCTCCGAAAGTTCCGTATAGTATGTATGATTATAGCTGTGGTTTCCGATTTCATGCCCTGCCTCCGCCAGCTTCTTTGCGGCTTCGGGATATTTTTCAGCCCATGTGCCGACAACAAAAAATGTTGACGGGCAGTTATGCTTTTTAAGAGTCTGAATGATTGAATCGATATCATCCGCACCCCATGCGCAGTCAAATGTCACGGCAATTTGATTGTCATCGCGTGAAACGCTGTATATCGGAACTTTCCGCACCTCTGCCGCAGTTTCGCGCGAATCGTAGTTTTTTGCGCAGAATGCGGCTGTTCCTATCAGCGCGCATATCATCAAAAAGGTTATTATTCTGTATTTGTCAGTCACAAAAATTTTCATTAATTAACCTCCGATTCCCGATAATAATGTTCAATTCCGTCCGCAATTGCCCGGGCAACGGCGCTGCGGTAGCTGTCAGCGCCGAGCAGCTGCTCATCGTCAGCGTTTGAAAGAAAGCCGCATTCAGCAATAACTGCCGGAATCTTCGCGTTTTTTAAAAGAAATATTCCCGACGGCGCACGCATCGCTTCGCGGTGAGCACATGATTTGTCAACCTTCCAAAAAGCGGACTGAAGCAATTGTGCAAGCTCCTCCGACTCCTTAAAATTTGCGGAATATATTACCTGAGCGCCGCGGTAACGCGCGTCGGTGAATTTGTTCATGTGAATGCTCACAAAAATATCGGCTTTTCCCGAATTTATAATTTCAAGGCGCTTGCGCATGTCGTCTTTCTTTTTTTGCGCAACGCTTCCCTCACAGGAATGTATGCCGTCCTCTTTTCGCCGAGTCATAATGACATGAAATCCCTTGTCTTTAAGTATTTTTTCAGTTTTTTTTGCTATTTTCAGATTCAGTGTGCTTTCAACACTGCCATGCATGCCGACAGCGCCCCCGTCCGGGAAGCCGTGACCGGCGTCGATAATAACCGTTTTGGTCATCCTTTGCGAAAGCACCTCCGTCCGTGCGGAAAAGAGCAGCGGCAGCGCC
>CAJJUC010000200.1 GCA_905195005.1 uncultured Eubacteriales bacterium
TATTCCGATTTTCTCTTTGCTTTATGCGTTCTGCGCATTTTGCTACAGCCCCTTTACATTTATGCATTCCTTTCGATAAATTCCACAATCGGCGCGGGGTCATCGAAGCCGTGCGGATGATGGTCGCACCCTTCTTTAACGATAACTGTAATCGGAACGCCATGCTTTTCATAACATTCGCGCAGAAGCGCACCGTTTTCCTCATAGGGAACAACACTGTCGCTGTCTCCGCAAACGAGCAGCACAGGCTTCTTATGCTCAGCAAGGCTGTCCATAACGTCAATCGGGTTATACCGGTAAGAAATGAGCTGCGCCATATCCATTCCCCTTGCGCGCTTAAATTCCTCCCACATGCTGTTCCCTCCTCTTCCCAAGCCTGCCGGGCAGCTGAGCAGATTCATAACCGGCGCGTCAAGATAAAGCGCCGACACCATGCCGGGATATTTTGCGGCGAATTTAACGCCTATCATGCCGCCGCAGCTCATGCCGACAACGGCGCATCTTTCTTCAAATCCGTATTTTTCCGCAAGAAAACGCACAAAGTCCGCCTTTGCGTCAACATCGGAATCATTGCACCAGCGCGTTTCGTTTGCAGCATACGCAAGGTTAAAGCCGCGGCGCACAAGCTCAATTTCCGCATTCGGGAATGCTCCGAAATATTCTGTTTTCATAAGCCATTTCGCCGTTCTGTTTTCCTCCGCGGCAAAAACAACAATTGCCTCTCTCCCGTTAAAATCAAATTTTTCAGTATCAAAGCCGTTCCACTTTTCAGCCATTTTTAATTCCTCCCATGCCTTTCGGACAAACTCTCATGCAAACGCCGCAAACGGCGCCCCTGCCGATACTTTTAAACTTATCCTTCATATAATCGCTGCACGCGCGCGCGTCAAAAATATCCTCGCGGCGCATGCCCTCGCAGTATGCAACGTTTTTTATCGCCATAGCTCCGCATTTTTGCGAGCAGATATTGCACGCTCCGCAAATATCCTCCGCCGCGCAGCATTTCGTTTCAAGCGGCGCGTCCGTGAAAACCGTTCCGAGCCTGACGCGCGGTCCGAACTTGTATGACAGAAACAGCGCGCTTTTCCCTATCTGTCCCAGCCCTGCGCGAACGGCGCATTTCTTGTGCGAATAAAGCCCCTGAAGCCCGTTTATCGATTGGCTTGACGGAACCGCAGCCGCATTGAATCCAAGCTCCTGCAAATAAAGCACAAGGCAGTTCGTCACGGAATCGATATAAGCGTTCATCGTTCTGTAATGATGAAAATATGTATGCGTGGGAGCGTCTTCAATCCCGTTTACCACCGCTTCCGAAAGATGCATTACGATTGAAACGGCGTTATTAAGCTTCGGGAAAGGCGAATCCTCACACCGCGAAAATCCGATGTCGCTCACAAGACGGCTTTTCAGAAATTCCGTTATCTTTTCGTTCAATCACCGCGCCCCCTTTTAACGATTAATTATTTTAACATAATACGCCTCTGATTTGCAAGTATTTTCTTGATTTTATTCTTTATCTATGTTAAAATTTCTTTATAAATAACTTTTCGAGGTGTTTAAAATGAAAATTCGCGACGGATTTATTTTAAAAAGCGTTGCAGGCAAGAATATTGTGGTTCCGGTCGGCGCTCAGGTTGATTTTAACGGAATGCTTACGCTGAACGACACGGGTCTGTTTTTCTGGCAGCTTCTTTCCGAAGGGATAAGCAAGGACGATATGCTGAAAAGGGTCACAGCCGAGTATGAAGTGGACGTGCAAACTGCGGCAGCCGATATTGACGCATTTGCCGAAAAGCTGCGCAGCCGCGGAATACTGGAAGACTGACCGACATGAACGACAAGGTTACTTTTGAACAGATGCTGCCGCTTATAGAGCAGCAGCTTAAAAGCGGCGGCGAGGTGCGCTTCAAGCCGAACGGCACAAGTATGCTTCCGCTTGTGAGACAGGGAATCGATGAGGTTGTCATCGGGGCGTACGGCGGCGGCTTGAAAAAGTATGATATACCGTTTTACCGCAGGAAAAACGGCGCATTCGTTATGCACAGGCTTGTGAAAAAGACGGCTGACGGGCAGTATCTCATGCGCGGCGACCATCAGGACGAATTTGAAACGGGTATCACAGATTCCGATATAATCGGCGTTGTTAAATGTGTTATCCGCGGCGGAAAACCGATTTATTCGGGAACGCTTGAATTTCGGCTTTGGGGGATTTTAGGTCCTTTGTATATCCGAACAAAACGCCGCTTGTATGAAATTAAAGGGAGATTGAGTAAATAATGCAGATTAAAGAAGAAATAAGGCGGCTTGCCGCCGCTGCCGAGGACGAATGTGCGGCGCAGTTTAAGGAAATTGACGAAACGGCGCGATTCAATCAGGAAAAGGTTCTCGACGCTTTTATTTCAAACAGGGTAAGCGAGGCATGCTTCAGCCATACGACGGGCTACGGTTACGGCGATACCGGGCGTGACACGCTCGATAAAATATACGCGGAGGTGTTCGGCGCGGAGGACGCACTTGTCCGCCACAACATTGTAAACGGAACGCATTGCCTTACAATTGCGCTTTTCTCGGTGCTGCGCCCGGGGGACACGCTCCTTGCCGCAACCGGAAAGCCTTACGACACGCTTGAGGAGGTTATCGGAATTTCCGGTGAAAGCGGAAACGGTTCTCTGCGCGATTTCGGAGTTAATTATAAACAGGTGGATTTGAAAAAGGACGGTACAATTGATTTTGAGGCGCTCAAAGCGGCGCTCACGCCAGATGTTAAGGCGGTTATTCTCCAGCGTTCAAAGGGCTACGACTGGCGGCAAACGCTCAGCTGCGCGGCGATCGGCGAAGCAATTTCATTTATTAAGAGCATAAAAAGCGATGCCGTGTGCATTGTTGACAACTGCTACGGAGAGTTTGCCGAAAGGACAGAACCGACGCAGCATGGGGCGGATTTAACTGTCGGCTCGCTTATAAAGAATCCGGGCGGCGGACTTGCTCAGTCGGGCGGATATATTGCCGGGAAAAAGAAATATGTCGAGCTTGCGGCATACAGGCAGACAGCGCCCGGGCTTGGCGCGGAATGCGGCGCAACGCTCGGTCAGAACAGGTTTATGTATCAGGGATTTTTCACCGCACCGCACGTTGTTGCGCAGGCGCTTAAAACAGCCGTATTCAGCGGCGCACTGCTCGAAAAATTGGGCTGCGAGGTCAATCCCAAGCCGCATGAGCCGCATACGGACATAATTCAGGCGGTAAAATTCGGCGATGAAGACAAGCTCATAAAATTTATTCAGGCAATTCAGAAAGCCTCCCCCGTTGACAGCTATGCGCTGCCGATGCCGTGGGACATGCCCGGTTATCAGCACCAAGTAATCATGGCGGCAGGAACTTTCGTATCCGGCGCAAGCATTGAGCTTTCCGCCGACGCACCGATAAAACCGCCGTATGTTTGCTTTATGCAGGGCGGAATAACCTACGAAAGCGCGCGCCTTGCGGTTATGAGCGCCGCCGGGGAGCTTGTCTGATTTAAAGAGGATTTTTTCAGAAATATTCCGAAAAAAGTTTTTTAAAAAAATTTGCAAAAAGTATTGACATTCACTAAACTCTTTGCTATAATATCAACGTTGTCGGCACTAAAGCTGTCGCAATGTGGGAGCATAGCTCAGCTGGGAGAGCATCTGCCTTACAAGCAGAGGGTCATAGG
>CAJJUC010000201.1 GCA_905195005.1 uncultured Eubacteriales bacterium
GCTGCGCGACAGCTTCAGGGATACGCTGGGGCTTTCAAAGGACAACGCAGTCCTTCCCGATTATGCGCGTATATCAGTTGCGCTCGGCGCGGCATATTATGCAATGAGCCTGCCTGCAAAAATTACTCCGGATGAGCTTTTGAGAAGAATCCGCAGCACTAAGCTTGCAAGCAGTAAGGCGCCTCTTAAGCCGCTTTTTGAATCGGAGGAGGACTACGAAAAGTTTGCAAAGCGCCATGCGGAGGCTCATGTTCCGACGATAGATATTAATGCATACAGCGGCGGAGCATATCTCGGCATCGACTGCGGAAGCACAACAACAAAGCTTGCGCTGATTTCCGAAAACAAAGAAATCCTGTATTCCTATTACTCCTCAAACAGAGGAAACCCCGTGGATGTTGTCCGCAAATGTCTTAATGAAATATACACTCTTTGCGGCGACAGAATAAGGATAAAGGGCAGCGCCGTCACCGGGTACGGCGAGGAGCTTATTAAAAATGCTTTTTCCGTGGATTACGGAATTGTTGAAACAATTGCGCATTTTACCGCGGCAAAATATTTTAAGCCGGATGTTGATTTTATTCTGGATATCGGAGGTCAGGATATTAAGTGCTTCAAGATTCACAACGGAGCTATTGACAGCATCATGCTTAACGAGGCATGCTCCTCCGGATGCGGTTCATTTCTTGAAACGTTTGCCGGCTCGCTTGGCTACAGCATAAAGGATTTTGCTCAAAAAGGTCTTTTCGGGAAACGCCCGGTTGATCTCGGAAGCCGCTGCACGGTGTTTATGAATTCCTCCGTTAAGGAAGCCCAGAAGGAAGGCGCTGAAATTGAAGATATTTCAGCCGGGCTTTCCATCAGCGTTGTAAAAAATGCACTGTATAAAGTAATCCGTGCGTCAAGTGCGGAAGAACTCGGTAAAAACGTTGTCGTTCAGGGCGGAACATTTTATAACAATGCTGTTCTGCGTGCCTTTGAGCGGGAGCTTAAGTGCGAGGTTGTCCGCCCTGACATTGCCGGGCTTATGGGCGCTTACGGAGCTGCAATTTATGCAATGCGTGCGGTCTTTTCAACACTTATAACACAGGATAAGCTTGCGCTTTTCGTGCATAAAGCGTCATCGGCTGTTTGCAACGGCTGCACAAATCACTGCCACCTGACAGTCAATACATTTGCGGACGGAAAGAAATATATATCGGGAAATCAGTGCGAAAAAATGACCGGAAACAAAAATGCCGAGCAGCTTCCGAATCTGCATGAATTTAAAAGACAATATCTGACTTCGTTCGCTCCTGTGAAAGGCGAGCGCCCGATAACAGTCGGACTGCCGCTTGCACTTGGGATGTATGAGCTTTTGCCGCTTTGGTACAATACATTCAAATCGCTCGGCTTCGGCGTGCGCGTGTCGGAAATGTCAACAAGAGAAACATATGAAAAGGGTCAGTTCACAATACCGTCTGACACTGCATGCTATCCTGCGAAGCTTATGCACGGACATATTGCGGAATTGCTTGAGAATAAAACAGATGCCATATTTTACCCTTGCCTGACATATAATATTAACGAAAAGAAATCCGACAACTTTTACAACTGCCCCGTTGTCGCATATTATTCCGAGCTGCTGGACGGAAATGTTGAACAGCTCAAACAGACAAAGTTTCTTTATCCATACCTGAATATTAATAATAAGCGCGAGCTTTCAAAGGAACTTCATAAATTTATATGCGAAAAGCTTGCACCGGTCACATACAAAGAAGTCAGAAAGGCTGTTGATAACGGATTTAATGAGCTTAAAAAGTACATTAATGCTGTGCAGCGGAAGGGCGCCGAAGCAATCGGATACGCAAGGAGTCACAACAAACCGATTATGATACTTGCCGGCAGACCATACCATGCGGACGCACAGGTCGGGCACGGAATAGACAAGCTTGCGGCATCACTCGGGTTTGTTGTTGTCAGCGAGGACAGCGTGTGCAATTTCGGGCAGCTTCCGCAGCTGCATGTCTTAAATCAGTGGACATACCATTCGCGGCTTTACCGCGCGGCGGAATTTGCAACTCATAATGACGATGTTCAGCTTGTTCAGCTTGTTTCGTTCGGCTGCGGTGTTGACGCAATAACAACGGATGAGGTTCGGGAAATCCTTGAAAGCCACGGTAAATTTTATACGCAGATTAAAATTGACGAAATAACCAATCAGGGCGCTGTCAGGATAAGGCTGCGCAGCCTTATGGGTGCAATGGAGGAAAGGAGCGGCAAGCAGCAATGAACAGCTACATTCCATTCACAAAGGAAATGAAAAACGAGTATACAATTCTTGTGCCTAATATGCTTCCGATGCATTTTAAGCTTGTTATACAGGTGCTGAAAAATTACGGGTACAAAGCCGAGCTGCTTGAAACGCAGGGGCACGAGATTGTTAATGCCGGTCTTAAATATGTTCATAACGACACATGCTATCCGGCAATTCTCGTCATCGGGCAGTTTATCAACGCCATTGAAAGCGGTATGTATGATCCGCACAAAATAGCGCTTGTTTTGTTTCAGACAGGCGGCGGATGCCGCGCGTCAAACTATGTTTCCCTTCTTCGTAAAGCGCTTAAAAAGGCAGGCTATGATTACATACCCGTTATCGGCTTCAGCCTCGGAGGACTTGAAAAGCACCCCGGTTTTTCGCCGTCCGCGTCAATGCTTTTTAAAATGCTTTACGCTGTTGTATACGGTGATTTGCTTCAGAATCTTGTGAATCAGTGCAAGCCTTATGAAAGATTCCGCGGCGATACTGATGAGCTTGCACGTGTTTATACAAAAAAGATAGCAGCGCAAATGGATACGGATAAATTCTTTTTCGCTAAAACGCGCTCGTCATTTATGGAAATCGTCGACGCTTTTTCGAAAATACCGATGAACAGCGTCCCAAAGATTAAGGTTGGCGTTGTCGGAGAAATATTTGTGAAGTATTCACCGCTCGGCAACAATAATCTCGAAAAGTTTCTTCTCAGCGAGGGAGCGGAGGTTGTCTGCCCCGGGTTGCTTGATTTCTGTCTTTACAGTGTCTATACAAATATATCGGATTTTAAACTGTACGGTATGAAAAAGAAAAATCAGATAGCAATGCGCCTCGGATATAAATTTCTTTTGTATCTGCAAAATATTTTGGTGGATTCAATAATGTCAAATGACAGATTTATGCCCCCGGCACATTTTGAAAGTACAAAAAGAGCTGCCGAAAAGTATATCGGAACAGGCGCGCAGATGGGCGAGGGCTGGCTGCTCCCGGCAGAGATGCTTGAGCTTGCCGACCGCGGCGTGTATAACATTGTGTGCACGCAACCGTTCGGATGCCTTCCGAATCACATTTTCGGCAAGGGAATGATGAAGCCGCTGAAGGATAAAAATCCGCTTCTCAACATTGTTGCTATTGATTACGACGCCGGCGCAACAAAGGTCAACCAGGAAAACAGAATTAAGCTTATGCTTACAAACGCAAAAAGAGATTTGGCGTCTATTGATGAAGAATTTGCATCAAATGAGGTGCACGAAGCAGTTGCAGAAATGTCTTGACATAGTGAATACACTATAGTAAAATAAGTATATAA
>CAJJUC010000202.1 GCA_905195005.1 uncultured Eubacteriales bacterium
AGCTTCACCGCCGTGCCGTAAAGCCCTTTGTCAAGTCCCGGCAGCAAAAGGCGCGTGGCCGGGCGCGCAAATGCATACAAAACGCACGTTACGGCTGCGACAATCAGCGTTGTCCGCGTTATAAAGTACGAAACATAGCGCCGCTGCTTTTCCTCGCCGCTGTTTTCGCTTTTATTGAGATTTTTTATTATCAGCGTGGACAGCGCCACTCCGATTCCCGTAAAAATAAGATTGACCAGTCCGAATATCTGGAAATATATATCGGTGTACGCGGTTGCGCCGAACACCCACGCAAAAACCATATCGCGCAGGAATCCGATTCCCTTGGCAAGCAGGATTCCCAAAACGACCATTATATACGCAGCGCCGTTCATACAATGCGCCTCCCTTTCACAAAAATCTTTTCGGGTCACTTCTTTAATAATATACTATCCGACCGCATATAGTCAATATTTTATTGACTTTTTTATGAAATTTTCTTGTTTTCGGCGCAATATTCACGAAAGGAATATTGACATAATTTCCGAAATGAATTAAAATAGCAGTATAACATAAGTTAAAGGAAGGTTGATGATGGAGAGGCTTATATTAATCGTTGACGATGAAGCGCCCATTGTGGAAATACTTAAATACAATCTCACGAAGTCGGGCTACAGGGTAATTGTCGCCTATGACGGCGAGGAGGGCTACTATGCTGCAATCAATCAAAAGCCCGACCTGATTCTGCTTGACGTTATGCTGCCCAAAATGGACGGCTTTGAGGTGCTGCGCAAAATCCGCGAAAAGCAGTCAACCCCGGTTATTATGCTCACTGCGCGCGAGGAGGAGGTTGACAAAATCCTCGGGCTTGAGCTCGGTGCGGACGATTATATCACGAAGCCGTTTTCCGTGCGCGAGCTTACGGCGCGCGTCAAGGCGAATCTGCGCCGCAATTACGAAACGCGTGAGGAGGACAATCAGCGCCCGATGACCTTCGGCAGTCTGACGATTGACCCCTCGGTTTACAAGGTTACGAAAAACGGCAGAGAGCTTGAACTGACGCTGCTTGAATTTGAGCTTTTAAAATTTCTTGCTATGCAGCCGGGAAAAATCTTCTCGCGCGAGGCGCTTTTGGAAAAGGTCTGGGGCTACGACTATTTCGGCGAAGTGCGCACGGTTGACGTTACCGTCCGCCGTCTGCGCGAAAAGGTTGAGGATAATCCCGGCGCGCCCGTTTATATCATGACAAAGCGCGGCGTGGGATATTATTTTAACAAATAGGCGGGGAATCTGAATGTTTAAAAGCATACAATGGAAAATAATTGCGATTTTCCTGCTGCTCACCGTAAGCGTGATGATTGTCGTGGGCACATTTCTGCTTCAGAATATCACGGCATATTATTACAACGAGTTCAGCAATTCGCTGCGTGAGCAGGTCTTCACCCCCGACGTTACAAAAGAGCTGGCGGATGCTGCCTCGTCAGACGACGCGGTTGACAGAATGCTTGAGCTTATGAAGGTATATTCGATAAGAATGGGCATTGATTCGTTCAGGAATTACTATATTCTTGACGATTCGCTCAAAGTGCTCGGCGGCTCGGACAACTCCGTCAAAAGCTTCGGCTCCGCTCCCAATCTTTTGCTTGCGCTCGGCGGCTCGACCGGGGAGGAAACCGATAAAAGCGCCGATATAATGGATTATGCAATGCCCGTTATGCACGGCGGCAAAACGGAATATATTATTTACATTACCGATACAAAGGTTGAGGTCAACGAAATAATCGGAAACATGTTTATCAATATTTTCTGGGCGCTGCTTTTCGGAATGCTGATAAGCGCTATAATGGGATTTTTCCTTTCGCGAACCATTATTTCGCCGATCTCAACGCTTCAGCACCGCAGCGAAAGCATGGCGGAGGGTGATTTCGGGCATAAAATCGAGGTGCGCTCGCGCGATGAAATCGGGCGGCTCACAATTGCTTTTAACAACATGGCGGCGCGGATAAATATGAATATGGAAGAAATCCAGACGGAGAAAAACAAGGTTGAGGCAATCCTGCTTCATATGACGGACGCCGTCTGCGCATATGATAACAACGGGCGGCTGATTCATATAAATCCTGCCGGTGAAAAGCTGCTCGGCGAGCTCAGGACGGAAAGCTTTGACGATTTGTTCGAAAGGCTCGGCGCAAATATTTCGCTTTACAGGATACTTTATATCGATCCGACCGAAACGATTGAGCGCGATATTGAGCTGAACGGGAAAAATCTGCGTGCGTTTTTTGCGCCGTTCACGGCGGAGCGTTCGCTGACGGCAGGCGTTGTTGTTGTTCTTCAGGACGTTACGAAAAGCCTGCAGCTTGACAATGCGCGGCGCGAATTTGTTGCAAATGTTTCGCATGAGCTTCGCACGCCGATTACCACTATCAAGAGCTATGCCGAAACAATTGCCGAAATGGAGCAGGATAACGCCGGAAGCCCTGTGCTGCATTTCATTAAGGTTATTGAAAGCGAAGCGGACAGAATGACGCGGCTTGTCAAGGATTTATTAACGCTTTCCAAGCTTGACAGCTCGAAATACAATATTCAAAAGGAAATGTTTGACCTTGGCGCACTTGTCAGAAGCGTTTCGGAAAAGCTTTCCGTTGCATGCAGCGGCACGCATGAAATAACGGTTGAGGAGAATATGGAATCCCCCGACTGCTACGGAGAACGCGACGCAATTGAGCAGGTTCTGACAAATATAGTTTCCAACTCGATAAAATATACGCCGGACGGCGGAAAAATTGACGTTAAATGCGTCGGCAACCTGAAAAATGCGGTCATAACCGTGCGCGACAACGGCATCGGAATCCCGGCGGAGGATTTGCCGCGCGTGTTCGAGCGCTTTTACAGAGTTGACAAGGCGCGCAGCCGTCAAAGCGGCGGCACTGGGCTCGGGCTTGCGATTGCAAGGGATATTGTTCTCCGCCACGGGGGAAGCATTTCTATCGACAGTCCGCACCGGAACGGAACAATTGTCACCGTTACGCTGCCGCTGTATAATAAAGGCTGAAAGACTTAATGCCGGGGCTGCGGGAAAAGCTGCCTTGCATACCTTTTATTTCCTGATAATTTTCATGCCCTTTTCCGGCAACCAGCACAACGTCTTTGGCTTGGGCAAGCATGCATGCTGTACGGATAGCTTCTTTTCGGTCTGCTATGCTGATGACCTTACGCATATTTTCTTTATTCAATCCTGCAAGCATATCATTGATAATATCCTGTGGCTCTTCAAAGCGGGGATTGTCTGACGTGATGATGACTTTGTCACTTTGCTTGGCTGCTTCTTGAGCCATTAAGGGACGTTTGCCTTTATCACGGTTGCCGCCCGCACCTACAACCGTAATCACCTTTCCTTTCCCGTTCAATACTTCGTGGATGGCATTCAATACATTTTCTAGTGCATCGGGAGTATGTGCATAATCGACGATGGCTGTATAGCCTTTGGGTGAACGCAAGGAATCAAAACGTCCGGCAACAGGACGTAGTGTACTTAAAGCAAGAAGAACATCTTCCGGTTTCTTTGCCAACAGACAGCCTGCGCCATAAACGGCTAATAAATTAGAAGCGTTA
>CAJJUC010000203.1 GCA_905195005.1 uncultured Eubacteriales bacterium
AATATATGTAAGCGATTTCTTTATTTCTTCGCGGCGGATCAGCGCTTTCTCCGGTGAAAGACCGCCGCATCTTGCACCGATGTGCAAATCGGCGCAGTGAACTATTTTAAACATTTGAAAAACCTCGTATAAAATAATTGAAAAAATATTATCTGTGTGTTATACTTTAGAATGGAGATGATTGAATGACGATTCATATTGTTTGCCGGACAATGAAAAATTTATCGGACAAGAACGAAAATATGCGCCCAATGCTTGTGAAATTTCCGCTTCCGCACTTGCGGAGCACGACGCGAATCCCGGGCATATTAAGGTCAAAAGCTTTATAGAAAGCGTGACCGCGGATCACATCACTTTCGACAAATCATTCTGAAAACCGTGCGCACAGGCGGCATATCGGAATCCCCTCAGCGGAGAATTTCTGTTCGTATTCCGTCATTATATTGCCCTCGAATCCGCTGTTGTGCAAATCGTATGTAACATCGGAAACGGAGAAACCGTTTTCGGGGAACGATTCAAGTGAAAAATCGAAGAGCGCGCGGTTATCGGTTTTGAAAAGTATGCAGCCGCCCGGCTTCAGTATCCTTTTATATATTGAAAGGAAACCGCCGTGCGTAAGTCTGCGGCGCGCGTAGCCCTTTTTCGGCCATGGGTCGCTGAAATTAAGAAATATGCAGTCAACGCTCCTGTCGGGAAAATCAAAGCTTAAATCGGCAAAATTGCCGACCATGAAACGAAGATTTTTAACCCCGGCGGCAGCTGCCTTTTCCATTGCAAGCACGCAGACGTTTGCAACCTTTTCGATTGCAATATAGTTAATTTCGGGGTAAAGAGCTGCATTTTGCAGAATAAAGCCGCCTTTTCCGCAGCCTATCTCTATGTAAAGCGGCGCGCCGGAGGAGGTGAAGCCCCCGTCCGCGCCGAAATTATCAAGTGTCAGATTTTCGCACGCTGCCAGCCTTTCCGTGAGGTGCGCTCTTGATCTCATTCTCATTTGTTTTGTCCTTTCTTGCTTTTGCATAAACCTTGCTTCCGGATCTCATTTTCCCGTAAAACTCAACAAGCTTGAATTTGATTTCAACGGGAACGCTTCCGCCGTCGCTTTTGGCAGTTATCATGTCATAGTCGCCGCGGCTCAGCAGCTTGCGCAGCTTTGCCTCAGCGCCCGATGCGTCCGTTGTTCCGTTCACATAGCACAGCGGCGGAAAGAGTACGCACCACCAGTTTTTGCCGCTGCCGCTGCCGATGACAACGCGCACCGCGTCGTACCTGCCTGCCGGAAGGGCAAGGTTTTCGTAATATTTTGTCGGAAAGCTGAAATTTCCGTATTCCACACTGACATCGTAATTAAATCCGTTTTCGGAAATTACCCGAAGCGCAATGCCGCGGTAGATGTCAAGATTGCTTTTAACATCGTCCTTCACGGTGAAATTTGCTTCAGAATGCTTCAGTATTGCATCGCGGACCTTAAGCTTTAACGCCTGGTCCTCATCGCTGTCACTGTTGGCAATCACATGAAGGCGCACAATGTTTTGCGAAAGCGATGAGCTTACGCTTTGAGTATATCCCAGTAAAATGATAATAATAAGGAGCACGGGAATTGTAACCGCAAATATTTTTTTCATATGCCGATACCTCGCTTTTCAAAGCTAAGTATTGACGGAAAGTGATATTTTTATACAGTTGTGCACAAATATACGGTTTTGTATTTTTCCCACAGCTCCTGCTTGGCAATGCGCGCTTTGGTAACATTTGTGAAAATGCCGAAAACCGTCGGGCCGCTTCCGCTCATTTGTGCGGCGAGTGCGCCGCGTTCGAGCATTTCTTCCTTAATTGTTTCTATCACCGGGTGCTCCGCGGCAATGATGCTTTCAAAAGAATTTCCCATTCCTTGGGCTATCATGCGAAGATTTTTGCAGTGCAGTCCCTCTATAACAAGCTCGGTGTCCGGGCGCAGCAGCTCGCCGCGGTATGTATCCGATTTCTCATAAGCCTCGCGTGTGCTGACCGAAAACGGCGGCTTGGCAATAAGAACTCCGCATTTCGAAATTTTCGGCAGGGAGGAAAGCTTTTCTCCGAAACCTTCGGCAAGGCGCGTTCCCCCGAGAATGCAGAACGGAACGTCGGCTCCGAGCTTTGCTCCGATTGAGCACAGCTGCTTTAACGAAAGCCCGGTCTCAAAAAGCTCGTTCATGGACTTAAGCACGGCCGACGCATTGCTGCTGCCGCCTGCAAGACCCGCGCCGACCGGTATCCGTTTTGCAATATCAATGTTTATTCCGCTTTTTATTCCGGTATAATCAAAGAAAGCCTGCGCCGCTTTGTACGCAATGTTTTCCGAATCGAGCGGAAGATAAGGAATGTTTGAGGAAAGCTCAATCCCGGAGGTTTTTTTATAAACCGTAATCATGTCAAAAAGCGATATTGACTGCATAACGGTTCTTATTTCGTGATAACCGTTCTCTGCTTTGCCGAGCAGGTCAAGGGTGAGATTTACCTTGGCGTATGATCTGTTGGATACTTTTTTCATATTAACCTCCGATTCATTGCTTTATTTAATATATGCTAAATTTTATTATATAACAAATAGGTTCGGATTGCAAACAAAATTTTTATTTGAAAGGGTTTGATAATTATGTTTTATATCGGATGCCACCTTTCGGCTTCAAAGGGCTTCGCGCACATGGCAAAGGAAGCCGTTTCGATAGGTGCGAACACGTTTCAGTTTTTCACGCGTAATCCGCGCGGCTTTGCGGCAAAGGAAATCAGCGAAAAAGATGTTGCGGAGTTTAAAACCGTTGCTGCGGAGAACGGCTTCGGAAAAATTCTGGCACATGCGCCGTACACGCTCAACCCCTCCTCGGCAGACGAGCGCGTGCGCGAGCTGGCGCTGCGCATCATGAAGGACGACCTTGAGCGCATGGAAAACGTTCCGGGGAATCTTTACAATTTTCACCCGGGCAGCCATGTCGGGCAGGGGGCGGAAAAGGGGATAGAGCTTACCGCGGATTTGCTCAACAGTGTGCTGACGGAAAATCAATCGACAACCGTGCTGCTTGAAACCATGTCCGGCAAGGGAAGCGAAGTCGGCCGGACCTTTGAAGAACTGGCCGCCATCATGGAGCGGGTGGACCTGAAGGACAAACTTGGCGTATGCCTGGATACCTGCCATGTCTATTCCGCCGGATATGATATCGTCAACAGGCTGGATTCCGTACTGGAACATTTTGATGCCGTGCTGGGCCTGGAATGCCTGCGCGCCATCCACCTGAATGACAGCATGACGCCCTTCTCCTCCTTCAAGGACCGCCATGAAACCATCGGCAAGGGTTCCCTGGGAGAACAGGCCTTCATCAACATCATCAACCATCCCGTTCTGCGGAAATTGCCCTTCTTCCTGGAAACGCCCAGGGACGACGCCGGGCACGGCGAAGAAATAACGTGGCTGAAGGAACATTCCCGCAACTGAACCGCCGCCAAAGGGCTCCCATACTGATTGAACTCCGGTCTTTCTCCCGGAGAAAAAG
>CAJJUC010000204.1 GCA_905195005.1 uncultured Eubacteriales bacterium
TGCCGTCGTATTTGACTTCGCCGGTTATGCGAACGCCCGGTACAAGGTCGTTCATTCTGTTGAGCGTTTTGAGAAAGGTTGATTTTCCGCAGCCCGACGGCCCGATAAGCGCCGTTATCGATCCGCGCTCGACCTCCATGCTGACATTGCTCAGCGCGTGTTTTTTTCCGTAATATAAATCAAGGTTTTTAACCGATATTATTGAATCCATATTTTCATTCTCCCCTCTTTCCAGACTTAAACGACCCCGTTAAAAGCGATGTTGCAAGATTAAGCACGGGAATGCAGATAACAAGAATAGCCGCAATTGCAAAAGCCGCATCATACTGCCCCTTTGACATTGAAAGATAAAGCTGCACCGTGAGCGTTCCGCCCGATTCGAAAATCTTTCTGACCATTCCGCGCGGCAGCAGATATCCGCTGCCGGCAGTGAAAATCAAAGCCGCCGACTCGCCGACGATACGCCCCGTTGACAGAATAATTCCCGATGCAATTCCCGGAGCCGCGCTCGGCAAAAGCAGCGTGCGGATCATATACCACTTGTTTGCCCCGAGCCCGAGAGCTCCGCTTCTGAGCGAGTCCGGCACTGCCTTAAGCGCCTCCTGCGTGCTGCGCGTTATCAGCGGCAGAATCATCAGTGAAAGCGTAAGTGAGCCGGTAAGAATACTGTAGCCAAGCTTCAAAAGCTCTCCGAAAAACACCATCCCGAACAGACCGAATATAATTGAAGGAATGCCTGCAAGCGTTTCCGTTGTAAATTCAACCATTCGAACCAAACGCCCTTTTTTTGCGTATTCGTTCAGAAAAATTGCGCTGCCCACGCCGAGCGGAAGCGCCGTCACAAGCGTTATGGCAATTATATAAAGCGTGTTTACGATATTTCCGGCAACACCCGTTGTTCCGTTCATAACGCTCGTCACATGCGTCAGAAAGCCGGGTGAAACATACCTCAGCCCCTCCGCAAGGACATATACTATCATTCCGTAGGAAAGCGCGGAAACGGCAAGGGCTGAAAGACCGATAAAAAACGAGTGAACATTATCATATAATTTTCTTTTCGCCGTCATTTGCTCTCGCCCCCTCTGCGGATTACGGCTGCAACTGCCGTGTTAATCATCATTATGAATATGAACAGCACCAGCCCGATTGTGAAAAGCACCTGCCTGTGAAGGTCTGCCGCATAGCCCATTTCGTTTACGATTGCCGTTGTCAGAAAACGCACCGAATTAAACGGCAGCGGCAGATTAACGCTGCTGCCCGACACAAGGCTTATCGCCATTGTTTCGCCGATTGCGCGTCCAGTTCCGAGAACAGCCGCAGCAATAATTCCCGATTTTGCTGCCGGAATCTTAACCTTGAAAACGGTCTGCATTTTAGAAGCGCCGAGTCCGAGCGAGGCATGCTCCAAAGAATCGGGAACGGATTCAAGCGCCGTTTTACTGAGGCTTATAACCGTCGGCAAAATCATTACAGAAAGTACAAGAACGGCTGAGATAAGATTTGCGCCGCCCGTAAACATGTGCCCAGAATTCTTCGGAAAAACCGCAAGCTCAAGCTTATATATAAGCGGACACAGAACCTTCACGCCGATAAGCCCGTAAATTACGGACGGAATGCCTGCAAGCAGCTCAACCGCCGGGGTTATTATCCTCGATAAAAGCGGCGGCGCTGTTTCTGCCAAGTAAATCGCCGAAAACAGCCCCATCGGAACGCCGATGCAAACCGCTGCAGCAGTGCCGAAAACCGATGTCAGGATTATCGAAAGGATTCCGTAGGATGGCGGATTCGCCGTCGGCTTCCACGATGCGCTAAACAAGAGCTTGCCGAGCCCCACGCGAAAAACCGCCGGAAGTCCGCAAATGAACATGTAAACAGTTATTGAAAGTACCGCAATTATTGCCGAAAACGCGCACGCCGTGAAAATAATTCTCGGAATCATTTCACGTGCGGCAGGCTTCCGCAGATTCGCTGTCGCATTGTAAAGCGGACCGTGCGTCTTTAACCTTGACATATTGCACCTCATCATTTTGCCGAAATCAATCCGACAGATTTAATGATTTTCTGACCCTCGTCTGAATTTATGTAATCAAACCATGCCTGAACCTGTTCGTTCTGCTCCGAAACCTTTCCCTTTGTTGCCATGATGAACGGACGGGAAAGCAGATATTTGCCTGCCTTTATATTTTCCTCGGTCGGCTCTGTTCCTTCAAGCTTGAGAGCTGTAACACTGTCATCAAGCACGTCGAGCGAAATATACCCGATAGCGCCGGGGGTTGAAGCAACCTTTGTCAGCACTGCGCCCGTTGAGTCAAGCTCGCCTGCATACCGGCACTTGTCGGCAAGCTCCAGAAGCTCCTCAAATGCGTCCCTTGTGCCCGAGCCCGCTTCTCTGCCGATAACAACAATCGGGTCATCGCTGCCGCCGAGTGCGTTCCAGTTTTTAATTTCACCGGTATATACCTTGCAAAGGTCATCCTTGCTTATGCTGTCCATATTGCAGGATTTGTTCACGATTACGGCGATTCCGTCGATTGCAACAACGTTTGCCTCAAGCCCCTGCGAAAGCTCGCTGTCCTTGAGCTCGCGCGATGCGTTGCCTATATCAACGCTTCCGTTTGAAACGCTTTCAATGCCTGCCGATGAACCGATAAATTCCGCCGTAACCGTAACATCGGGATTATCATTCATAAATCCTTCCGAAAGAGCATTTGCAAGCTTTTCCATCGATGTGCTTCCTGCCATGCTTATCGAACCGGAAAGCGTTTGCTCTTGCTTGTTATCCGTGCTTTTTTTGCTTTCCTTTTTCTGTTGTGCGCCGCATGCCGCAAATATCATTGCCGCTGCAAGCACCGTACAGATTACTGCGATTGTTTTTCTTCTCATAATTTATTGTATTAGATTATAAACTCTATTCAATTGTTGATTGATCCATGGAAACTTCAACCAATAACTGATGATGCAAAAGTAGGCGATAATGCTCCGTCAGACAAGTAGTATTTTATCATTTACTAATACAATTCTATCGTATTGTATTTGAATAAGCAAAAGATAAGATGTCCTATCAGAGTGTTTGAATGCTGCTTTAATCAGTTGGATTGCTTATTAAGAATGTCAAAAGAGTACATTTTATGATTGAAGTTATATTATGTTGTGTTGCCGGGGGACAAAGGTATAAGGATATGTATGTTGATGCAAGTGTTATTCGGTAATTAACAGCTGTGGAGGTGTGATTTCTATTTCTTATAGGAAATAAAACTATTATGACTGCTCATTTTGTTACTTATAAGAAATAGTATTTATAATCTCCTATCTTATGAGCGTGGATAGATAAATAAAAAAGGAGAAGCCAGTTATTTTAGCTTCTCCTTTTCCCTTCTTGTTAATCATCCTGAATGATTATTTGAAAACAATCTCCATGGGTCTACCTATCCAAACTTGTGGTTGTTC
>CAJJUC010000205.1 GCA_905195005.1 uncultured Eubacteriales bacterium
CGCAGTGAGGAAATGCGGCGGTCGCTGCAAAACCGGATAAGCCGCATGATGGGGCAACTCGGCGGAATCTCGGCAATGATTGACGACAACCGCTACTGCGGCGATATCTTGATTCAGCTGAGCGCTGTTATGAGCGCGCTCAGGTCGCTTGGGTATATCGTTTTGCAGGATCATATGGAAACCTGCGTTGCGGATAAAATCAGGGAAAATGATGAAAGCATAATTGATGAAACGGTTGAACTGATAAAAAAGTTAAGATGATTTCGGGGCGATTTTATGGTTACGAAAAAATTTGACGTCAGCGGAATGACATGCGCCGCATGCAGTGCGCACGTTGAAAAAGCGGTGCAGGGCGTGAAGGGTGTGAGCGATGTTTCGGTCAGCCTGCTGACAAATTCAATGACGGTTACGTTTGCCGCACCGGCAACCGCGGAAAAAATCTGTGCGGCAGTTGACTCGGCAGGGTACGGCGCGGCGCTTCAGGAGAGCGGGCACAAAACGGAGGCTGATGAGGGCAGCGAAATCCGTGCGCTGAAATTCAGGCTGATTGCGTCCGTCTGCCTGCTGATTCCGCTGATGTATGTTTCGATGGGATATGTTATGTGGGAATGGAAGCTCCCGTTCGATGCAGTGAAAAATCCGCTTTCGCTCGGACTTTATGAGCTTGTCGTAACGGCGGTCATCATGGTCATAAACGGCAGGTTTTTCACGAGCGGCTTTAAAAGCGCGCTGCACGGTGCACCGAATATGGACACGCTTGTGGCGCTCGGCAGCGGCAGCTCATTTGCGTATAGTCTTGTGCTGCTTTTTATGATGACGGCGCAGAGCGGCGAACATGCAATGCATCTTCTGCACGGGTTGTATTTTGAATCGGCTGCCATGATACTGACTCTGATAACGGTCGGGAAAACGCTGGAGGCATACAGCAAGGGAAAAACAACCGGCGCGATAAAAAAGCTTATGGAGCTTGCGCCCGATTTTGCAAGGGTTATCCGTGACGGAAAGGAAGTCACAATCCCGGCATCCGAGGTTGAGGTCGGGGATATATTCACCGTTCGCCCGGGTGAAAGGATTCCCGTGGACGGAGAGGTGCGCGAGGGCGCCGGCGCCGTTGATGAATCCGCGCTGACGGGTGAAAGCGTGCCCGCTGAAAAATATGCCGGAAGCAGCGTGAGCGCCGCAACGGTGAATAAGAACGGACATCTCACATGCGCTGCAACTCACGTCGGGAACGATACGACGTTCAGCAGAATAATTGAAATGGTGGAAAATGCCGCTTCACAAAAAGCGCCGATTGCAAAAATTGCCGACAGGGTTTCGGGTGTTTTTGTTCCGGCAGTGATTATTATTGCGGCAGTCACGGCGATTGTGTGGGCAATTGCCGGGCAAAGCGCAGGCTTTGTTCTTGCGCGTGCGGTGAGCGTGCTCGTGATAAGCTGCCCCTGCGCCCTCGGACTTGCAACGCCCGTTGCGATAATGACAGGCAGCGGCACGGGTGCGCGCAGCGGAATTTTGTTTAAAACGGCGGCAGCGCTTGAAAATGCGGGCAAAACCGAAATTGCGGTGCTCGATAAAACGGGCACGGTAACCTCGGGAAGTCCGCGTGTGACCGATGTCTGCCCGTTTAACGGCGTTTCGGAAAAGGAGCTTTCGGAGATTGCGGCAGCTCTTGAAAGGAAAAGCGAACATCCGCTGGCTGAAGCCGTCTGCGAATATGCCGGCGGGGAAAATATCGGGCGGCTTGAAGCCGTGAATTTCTCGGCAATACCGGGAAAGGGCGTCCGCGCGGAAATCGGCGGAAAAACTGCAATCGGGGGAAACGCCCTCTTTATGAGTGAAAACGGGCTGCTTGACGAAAAAATGACCGCGGAGGGAAACAGGCTTGCGGAGCAGGGAAAAACGCCGCTGTATTTCGCGCACGGCGGAAAACCGCTCGGAATTATTGCCGCGGCAGATTCAATCCGCCCCGACAGCGCGACGGCAATCGGAGAGCTGAAAAAGCTCGGGTTGCTTGTCATCATGCTGACGGGCGACAACCGCCGCAGCGCAAACGCTGTGCAAAGCAAGGTTATGACCGACGCGGTTATTTCGGACGTTTTGCCGCAGGATAAGGAATCGGTGGTGCGCCGCCTGTCCGAATACGGGAAAACGGCGATGGTCGGAGACGGAATAAACGACGCGCCGGCGCTCACACGTGCCGACACGGGAATTGCAATCGGCGCAGGAACGGATATTGCAATCGACGCTGCTGACGTGGTGCTCATGCGGTCAGAGCTGACTGACGCGGCAGCCGCGATACGGCTTTCGAGAAAGGTGCTTAAGATTATTCATCAGAATCTGTTCTGGGCATTTTTCTATAACTGCATCGGAATCCCGATTGCGGCAGGCGTTCTTATACCTGCGTTTTCAATACGGCTTGATCCTATGTTCGGAGCTGCCGCAATGAGCCTTTCAAGCTTCTGCGTTGTGACGAACGCGCTTCGGCTGAGCTTTTTCAATCCGAGGAAAAGCACGAATGAGGCTAAACACAGAAAAATTGCCGTTCCCGATTTCATAACGGCGGAAAATAAAGAGGAGGAAAAATATATGACAAAAACGGTTTATATTGAAGGAATGATGTGCAATCACTGCAAGGCGCACGTTGAGGAAGCGCTTTCGGCTCTGCCGGGCGTAACGGCGGTAAGCGTAAGCCTTGAGGAAAAAAAGGCGGTTGTCACAGCTGACGCTGCCTTGGGGGATTCGGTTCTGCGCGAAACGGTTGAAAAAGCAGGATACACTCCCACGAATATAGAGTAGAAACCCACAGCGGCGGATACTGCAAAAGAACGAAAATAAGCGAGGGGCTGCGGCAAAAAAATATTTTGCCGCAGTCCCTCCGTTTTTTACGCAAAAAAACGCGAAAATTCACAGAATTTTAATTGAAATTGCCTTTGAGCTGTGGTATTATAAACTATACGGCATTATGCCGCGGTGCGGACAGTCCGCACCGGAGCAAAGGGGATGATATTATTGCTGTGTTCACGGTGCAACAAAAATGTTGCCGTTATATTTATAACAAGACTTGAGAACGGAAAAAGCATAAACGAGGGGCTTTGCATGCCCTGTGCGCGCGAGCTTGGAATCAATACCATGCAGCAGATGGCGGGCGGACTTGACCTCGGCGATATGCAGAATCTCGAATCGCAGATGATGGAGATTATGGACGGAGAGGACGGCGGCGGAGCTTTCGGAGAATTTCTTTCGAATATTTTCGGCGCGCCTGCCGAAAAGGACGAACCGGAGGAGGAAAAAAGCGCTGAAAAAAGCGAAAAGAAGCACAAGGAAAAGAAAAAGCGCCTGCTTGATTCGTTCGGAACAAATCTGACGAAAAAAGCGCGCGAGGGGCTTGTTGATAAGGTTATAGGGCGCGACAGAGAAATAGAGAGGCTTGTGCAGATACTTAACC
>CAJJUC010000206.1 GCA_905195005.1 uncultured Eubacteriales bacterium
AATCACAGGTTCTGTTAAAATTGACGGCAGCGATATTTATGCACCCGGAACCGACACAACAAAGCTCCGCAAAAAGGTTGGGATGGTGTTTCAGCAGCCGAATCCGTTTCCAATGAGCATTTATGATAACATTGCGTACGGACCGAGAGTGCACGGAATAACAAACCGCGCCGAGCTTGACGAAATTGTTGAAAAAAGCCTATGCGAGGCGGCTGTGTTCGACGAGGTGCGCGACATGCTTAAAAAGAACGCATGCCGTCTGTCGGGCGGTCAGCAGCAGCGCGTGTGCATTGCGCGCGCTCTCGCGGTATGCCCCGAAATTCTTCTGATGGACGAGCCGACCTCCGCGCTTGACCCCATTTCAACGGGAAAAATTGAAAATCTGATGCGCAGCCTGCGCGAAAAGTATACCGTGATTATTGTTACGCATAATATGCAGCAGGCGCTGCGAATATCGGATAACACTGCGTTTTTCCTTACAGGGGAAATCGTTGAATACGATTCGACAAAGCAGCTTTTCACATCTCCGAAATGCAGCAAAACGCTGGACTATGTATCGGGGCGTTTCGGTTGATTTAAACGAATAACGAAAAAATAACGGCATTTTGTGCCGTTACAGCGTGTCGATAGGTTTATCGACACGCTGTCAGACGTTGAAAAAGGAAGGTAAAAGCCGCTCGAAAAGGACGCGGAGCTTTTACCGAAAGGAATTTATAATACGACCGTGCCGAGAAAAAGCTCGGAATGACTGATTTCACCGTTGTTGTTGACGCTTTTTGGCAAAACTTACAGTGCGGCAGCTTGCCGGGCTGATACTCGGTGCGCTTGCTCTTGTATTTTTTAATCTGTAAAAAGCTCCATCCTTGCTGCGCACTGTAAATGCACGGCAAGAGATGAAGCTTTTTATTTGTCCAAAACTGCGCGGACGAGCGAAAAACCATCGCGCGGAGCGGTATGCACGGGAATTTTCAGCGCCTTTGAAATGGCGGAAACGGTGGTATCGTCAAGCAGTGTTTCGCTGCCGCTGCGCAGCATTTCATCCGTTATCAGCAAATAATCGCCGAGCTCGCGCCCTTTGAGCGTTCTGATAATATCGCATCCGCACAAAAGCCCGACAACCGTTATCGTATCACCGAAAAAATCGTTGATTATTTTTATAACATTTACTGATACCTGAGGATATTTCGCGGTAATCATGCAGGCGGCTTTTTTTATTGAATCGTATGCCGCCGCACCCGTTGCAATGCTCAGGGAATGGGGATTAACATCCTTGTAATCCTCCTTCAGCGCTTCGTCCAAATCCTCAAAAAGCGATGCAATAAGTCCGACGCCGTTTTCAAGCTGCGAGTATCCGTCATAGCTGCCGGGCGATGGAACGGGAAGCTCTGCCTTAAGATAAAGCTCGTCCGCCGCGTAAACAAAGCCCGTCCCCGTTTCTTCTCGAAATTTGTCCTGCCAGAAATGGATATGTGCAAGAATTTCCTCCGCCTTTTCTTTATCGACAGGCTGAAGGTCACACAAGCCTTTTCGGTGCTTCGTCAGACCGACGGGAACAACGGCAACGCTTTTAACGTGCGGATAAAGCGAATAACAGTCAAAAATTGTTCGCTGAAGCTCCGCTCCGTCATTAAAGCCGGGGCAGAGAACAATCTGGCAATTCATTTCAATGTTATGCGCGGCAAATTTTCTCATATATTCCATAATCCGTGCGGCGCGCGGATTTTTCAGCATTTTAACGCGCAGCTCGGGATTGGTTGTCTGAACTGAAATATTAACGGGGCTGACGCGCAGATGAATCAGCCTGTCAATTTCCTCATCGCTTAGATTGGTGAGAGTGACGTAGTTTCCCTGGAAAAATGACAGACGCGTGTCGTCGTCCTTGAAGTACAGGGAGCTGCGCATCCCATCGGGCAGCTGGTCAATGAAGCAGAAAATGCATTTGTTTGCGCAGCGCTGCGCCTTGTCCATAAGTGAGTTTTCAAACTCCGCGCCGAGATCCTCATAATCGTCCTTTTCAATCTCAACATCTTCAACGCTGCCTTGGCGTGTTCTTACCGTAATGGTGACAAATTCGTCGTTCATCAGATAACGGTAATCGAGAACATCTTTAATTTTAATTCCGTTCACCGCTTCAATCACGTCACCGGGCTCAAGCCCTATTTCCTCGGCAATGCTGCCCGGAATCACGGATTTAATTTCAGCCGCCAAATGCGTCACCTCCGAAAAAAATTACTGATTGTCCGTTTTGTCAACCTGTTTGGTGATTGCAAGTCCGAGCTCCCGGAGCTGCTTTTCGTCAACCTTGTCGGGCGACTGCACCATAAGCTCACCGCTGTCCTTAACCTTGGGGAAAGCGATAACATCGCGGATTGATTCCTTTCCTGCCATGAGCATAACCATTCTGTCAAGTCCGTATGCCATTCCGCCGTGCGGAGGAGTTCCGTAACGGAAAGCATTAAGAAGATAACCGAACCGCGCCCATGCCTGCTCATCGGTAAATCCGAGCGCTTCAAACATTCTTTGCTGAAGGTCGGAGTTAAAGATTCTTATGCTGCCGCCGCCGAGCTCAACGCCGTTAAGCACAATGTCGTAAGCTTTTGCGCGGACAGCTCCTGGGTTGGATTCAAGCATGTCAATATCTTCATCCTTTGGCATCGTGAACGGATGATGCATCGCAACATAGCGGTTTTCCTCCTCGCAGTATTCAAGCAGCGGAAAGTCCGTAACCCAAAGAAGATTGAATTTTCCTTCTTCAATAAGGTCAAAGCGGCTTGCAAGCTCGCAGCGCAGTGCGCCGAGCGCGGCATAAGCCACGGAATCCTTGTCGGCAACGAAGAGGATAACATCTCCCGGCTCTGCCTTGGCGCGCTCTTTAATTGCATTAAGTTCATCGGGCGTGAAAAACTTTGCAATGCTGCCGCGGATTTCATTTTCGTCGATAATCAGCCATGCCATGCCCTTTGCACGGTAGGTTTTCACAAACTCAACGAGCGAATCGAGCGTTTTGCGCGTGAGCTTATCGGAAAGCCCTTTTGCGTTTTTTGCCAAATTTATCTTAATCCTTTCCATAATTCTTTCGCAAGTCGCTTCCGAAAGGATCCACAACAGACAAGTTATTCCAGAAGGTCAAAATGAAAAATGCCATCGAAAACGACTTAAGCGGAAATGTGGAGGATATTGTGGTAACCGTCTGTGCGATCCAGTCGACAGAAGTGTCGGATATCAATCTGACTCCGGGCAGTGATGGAACGCTTGGGAAAGACGTTTTGGACCAGACCTATACGGTATATTTTAACCAGGCAGGTGACCAGACGGCAAGGCCGGCTGATGAAGGAGACCGGTCCCAGACTGGAAAGATTGGAACTATCGTGTATGAACTGGACGGTGGAAGTCTGA
>CAJJUC010000207.1 GCA_905195005.1 uncultured Eubacteriales bacterium
TGTCAAGTAAAAAGCGCCTTTTGGCTAAATATTATTGCCGCTTGCATTCAGCTCCATCAGCTCGGTTTTTGTCATAAGCACACGGCGGGGCTTGCTGCCCTCGTGCGGACCGATAATTCCGCGTTCCTCAAGCTGGTCAACCAATCTGCCGGCGCGTGAATAGCCAACCTTAAGCTTGCGCTGCAAAAGCGACGCGCTCGCCTGACCGATCTCAACAACAATTTCAATTGCCTGCGGAAGAAGCTCGTCCCAGTCTGAGGATTTGTCCTCTGCTTCGGAATTGTCATCAACGCCGTTTTCTATGTGCTCGATAACGTCCTCATCGTATTTTGCCGAGAAATCGGTCTTAACGAAATTGACAATGTTCTCAACCTCTTTATCGGAAACAAACGCTCCCTGGATTCTTGTCGGCTTGCTTGCACCCATCGGGAGAAACAGCATGTCACCCTTGCCGAGCAGCTTTTCCGCGCCGCCCATGTCAAGAATTGTGCGGCTGTCAATCTGGCTTGAAACGGAGAATGCTATTCTGCTCGGAACATTTGCCTTGATTAGACCGGTGATAACATCAACGGAGGGGCGCTGCGTTGCAATAACAAGATGCATGCCTGCGGCGCGCGCCATCTGCGCAAGGCGGCATATGGAATCCTCAACATCGCGCGGACTGACCATCATAAGGTCGGCAAGCTCGTCGATGATAATTATAATCTGCTCCATCTCACGTTCGCCGTTTATCGCCGCGTATTCGTTATAGCCCTTAATGTCGCGCACATTGGTGTCGGCAAACATTCTGTAGCGCTTAACCATTTCCTGCACCGCCCAGTTCAGCGCGCCTGCCGCACGGCGCGGATCGGTGACAACGGGAATAAGAAGGTGGGGAATACCATTGTAAACCCCAAGCTCAACAACCTTGGGGTCGATGAGTATAAGCTTGACCTGATTGGGGTCGGCTTTATAGAGAATACTTGTGATAAGTGAGTTTATGCACACGCTTTTACCGCTGCCGGTTGCACCTGCAATAAGCATGTGCGGCATTTTTGAAATGTCGGACACAACGGGCACGCCCTCAATATTCTTACCCATTGCAAATGCCGTCTTTGACTTGTAATTCCGAAATTCATCGGTGTCGATAACATCGCGCAGGCGAACCATCGATGTGTTTTTGTTCGGAATCTCAATCCCGACGGCAGCCTTGCCGGGGATAGGAGCTTCAATTCTTACTCCCATAGCCGCAAGGTTCAGCGCAATATCGTCGGCAAGATTAACAATTTTGCTGACTTTAACGCCGGCTGACGGCTGAATTTCAAACCGCGTGACGCTCGGACCCTTGCTGACTTCAAGAACCTTTGCTTCAACGCCGAAGCTTTTCAGCGTTTCAATAAGCTTGTTTGCCTGCGTGCGCAAATCTTCTTTTTTGTCGCTGCGTGCGGCGGGAAGCTTATCGCGCGAAAGCAAATCAACGGGCGGAAATTCATAATCTATGTGATCGGTATCGATGTCGCTGTCGGTCAGCTCAATCGGCGAATTATCCTCTTTCACCTCTTTAACTCCGCCGGAAGCGTCCATTGCCATTTCTTCAATATCCTTGGGAATCTCGGCCTTTTTAACAGGCTCCGAAAGGTTCGGAAGCTCGTCCGTCGGTTTTGGCTCGAAAACGTGAATCTCAAAATCGGAATCGGCTTGCTCTGCATCGTCCTCGGATTTTGTTTCGGTTTCCGCAGGTTTATTGTCCGTCTTTTCGGGTTCTTTTGCATCTGAGGGTACGTCTTTTCTCTTTTTCTTTTTTTCGGCCGCTTTTTCGCCGGACTTACTGCCTGCGGCTTCGGAATTCCTGTCAATGCGCTCTTTCTCCGCTTCCTCGGCGGCGGATTCCTTTTCTTCATACATTCTTTCAATAAGCGATGAAACGGAATCCGATATAAACGCGGCAAAATTCGTGAGCGGTTCAAGCCCTGTTGCCGTCACAATGCACAGAAGCGACAGACAGACAAGAATAACGGCAGCGCCGGTTGAAGAAACAAGACCGCGCAGCGGAAGCGCCAGTATCGCTCCGACTATTCCCCCGGAATGACAATCTCTGCCGCTTGTCACAGCCGTTTCAATCAGTGAGGCGAAAGCTGCGTTGCCTGAGGAAAACAGCTCGGGCTCAAGCGTTGTGAAATAAAGCGTGTGCAGCCCGGAAACGAATATCAGCATCAATGACGCAAATACATAGCGGTGAACATGCGGAGCAAGCGTTCCCTTTGCGAACAGATGAACCGTTGCAATGCAGAGAATTACCGGGATGACATACGAGGAAGCTCCCAGCAGAATACAACCGAGATTTTTCACAAGCTCGCCGACGATTCCGAACGATTTGAAATAATAGGAGAGCACAAACATTATGCTCACAAAAATCATGACAATTGCCGTGATTTCCTTTTTCGGGTAACGCGCAGCGGAGGATTTTTTTGTTGCACGCTGCGGCGCAGCTGCGCGCTTTTGTACTTTTTTCTGCGGTGCACGCTGCGAAAGCGCTTTCCCCGAGGGGGAGAGCGCTTCGTTTTTTTTCGGTTTTTTTGTTTGTGTTGACGGGGTCTTTTTTTCGGTTTTACCCTTTGCCATATGTTAAACCTCCGTAGGATCAGAGTATAAAGTTAAGTACGATCGCAGCGAAGCCTGCGAAAATGCAATAATATGCAAAATAGCTGAGCTTGCTTTTCTTAACGAGATTAAGAAGAAAGCGGATTGCAAAGTAGCCGCTTACGGCAGCGGTTATCATACCGACGGCAACAGCGCCGAATGAGAAGAGCTGCTCTCCGCTCGATGTAATGTCCTTAAGGTCAAGCACAAGCGCACCGAGGATTGCCGGAATGGAAAGCAGGAATGAAAAGCGCACAGCCGTTTCGCGGCTTAAGCGGCTGAAAAGTCCGCCGACAATTGTGCTGCCGCTGCGGCTTATGCCCGGGAGCGTTCCGAAACCCTGAAAAATTCCCACACAAACAGCCTGCTTGTATGTCATATCCTTAAGCTCGGTTTTCCCGCCGCCCAGCTTTTCGCTGGCAAACAACAGCGCCGCTGTGATAAGCAGAAAAACGCCGATTTGCCACAGGCGCGGATTTGAAATCAAATCGCCGAACAGGAGGGCGGCAACAACCGCCGGGATTGTTCCGACAATCAGCATTGCGATAAGACATCGGTATTCAAATTCCTTAAGCCGCAGCCCTTTGCCGCGGAAAAGGTCGCCGAGCATTGCAAAAAATGCCTTTATCATTTCAATAATGTCATTGTAAAACGCGGCAAAAACGGCTGCAAGCGTTGCCACATGGAGCAGAATGTTGAACGAAAGTAAATTTGCCGCCTCCGCGTCCATGCCCATAAG
>CAJJUC010000208.1 GCA_905195005.1 uncultured Eubacteriales bacterium
TGTGCTTAATGTGCGCGTTTCACCGAACACGGAGTGCGAAATTGTGGACAAGCTTCCGCGCGGCGAAAAGCTTGAGGTTATATATGCCGATAACGGTTGGTATAATATCCGCATGTCAAACGGTGTTACGGGGTTTGTTAATAAGCATTATGTTAAAAAGGCACAGTCTTCGGTCGGTGCATCTGTTGCGGCGGCCGCCGTGCAGTATGTGGGATGTGCTTATTCTTACGGTGCGTCCGGTCCCGGAGCTTTTGATTGCAGCGGCTTGACGTCGTATGTATACAAGCAGCATGGTGTATCTCTTCCGAGAACATCAACTTCTCAGGGAAATATCGGCGTTTATGTTGAAAAAGAAAACCTTGCGATGGGCGACCTTGTTTTCTTTTCAAACAGAAGTGACCGCGTTATAAACCACGTCGGAATATACATAGGCGATAACCGGTTCGTCCATGCGGCAACAACGGCTCGCGGAGTTGTGACGGATAATATCACATCGTCGTACTATGTTGATCATTATGTAACGGCGCGGCGCGTAATCTAATTAATTATATATATTTGAGGTGTAAATATGTCAGGACATTCCAAGTGGAATAATATTAAGAACAAGAAGGAAAAGTCAGACGCGCAGCGTGCGAAGATTTTCACGAAGCTCGGCCGTGAAATTGCCGTAATAGTCAAGGCAGGCGGTCCGAACCCGGATAGCAACGGAAAGCTTCGCGATGCGATTGCAAAGGCTCGTTCAAATAATATGCCGAACGATAATATTTCGCGATGCATTGCAAAGGCAGCAGGCGAGGGAAGCGGCAATGATTATGAAGAAATTACATATGAGGGATATGGTCCCAAGGGCGTTGCGGTAATTGTTGAAACGCTCACGAATAACCGTAACAGAACGGCGGCGGATATGCGCCATTATTTCGATAAATACGGCGGAAATCTCGGTCAGACCGGCTGTGTAAGCTTCATGTTTGACAAGAGGGGCGTTATAATCATAAATGCCGAGGAGCACAGCGATGAAGATACTGTCATGATGGACGCGCTTGACTGCGGGGCAGATGATTTTACTGCCAATGACGATGTTTACGAGGTTTTAACCTCACCCGAAAGCTTTTCATCCGTTCGTGAAGCTTTGGAGGAAAAGGGCTACACCTTCCTTACCGCCGAGGTACAGATGATACCGCAGACAATGGTTGAGCTCACGGAAGAGGACGATATAAAAAATATGAACAAGCTTATCGATATGCTTGACGATAACGATGATGTTCAAAATGTCTACCACAATTGGGAGGAATGAGCTCTCAAAGAGATATAAAATGAAAAAAGTGCAAAAAAACCGCGGATTATCATGTTCCGCGGATTTTTTGCGTTCTTAAATATTCTTTTGTTTCGGGTGAAATCCGTCTGCTCTCAATCGCTTTTTGAATTGCCTTGTTGTGCGTCCAAACAGGAAGTTGCTTGTCATTTATAAAGCGTACTGCACTGCCGTATTGTTTGGCAAGCGCAGTTGCAAAATACCATGCAACCATCATATTTACGTAATATTCGTCAGATTTAATATCAGCGGCAAGCGCAAGTAAATCCTCGGAAAAATATTCATCATCAAGATAGAACCGCATCAGCATACCGATTCCATAACGCACCGTGTAAGGCTTATCGGACACAATCCACTTCTTGACAACCGGCAGAAAATCCTCGCGTTTCTTACCGAAAACCTTCGGAGCAAACGCATCGCATGTTGCCCAGTTATCGATGTACGGCAAAAAATTCTCCGTGTATTCAAGCGCTTTGCCGTAATCCCGAAATCCTGCAACGATGAATGCATGAAGATTATTTTCCTCATAATATTTATGGGGGAGACTATGTAAAAAAGCATCGGTTTTAGAATCATTGCGTATTTCCGAAGCTAATTTGCGAAGTCGGGGCGAACGCACTCCGATTACGGTATCGGAATCAATTGTCGGCATAAGCTGACAGTGAAATTCCTTGTATTTAATATCCTGCATTGAAAAAAGTCTTTTTTGCAGCTCTGTCACGTCATACACCTCCGTTTTTTTCGATTATATCAGTATATCCAAAAAAAGTCCAGTTTTTTTGAAAAATGTATTGACAAATGTGAAAATTAATGCTATCATTAAAACATATTAAACAGATAGGCATTATAGATAATCAAAAAGGGGGCAGCGCAATGAGAAAAATATGCGCAGAGAAACGATGTTGACCGGGCTCGCCGCTTATTAAAACAAAGTTATTTTTGAAAGGATGCTTAATAATGAAGGTTTATGAAAAATTAACCGATTTAATTGGAAATACCCCTCTTTTGGAACTGAAGAACTATGAAAACGAAAAAAAGCTTTCCGCTAAAATTCTTGTAAAGCTTGAATATTTCAACCCTGCCGGAAGCGTTAAAGACAGAATTGCATTTGCTATGATTGATGACGCGGAAAAGAAGGGTCTGCTGAAGCCCGGTTCTGTTATAATCGAACCGACAAGCGGAAACACAGGCATTGGTTTGGCATCGGTTGCAGCGTCTAAAGGTTATAAAATTATTCTTACAATGCCCGAAACGATGAGCGTTGAGCGCAGAAACCTTCTTAAGGCATATGGCGCAGAGCTTGTCCTGACAGAGGGCGCAAAGGGCATGAAGGGTGCAATCGAAAAGGCTCAGCAGCTTGCCGATGAAACACCCGGCAGCTTTATTCCCGGTCAGTTTGTGAACCCTGCTAATCCGCAGGCGCATATAAAAACAACAGGACCCGAGATTTGGAACGATACCGACGGAAAGGTAGATATTTTTGTTGCAGGCGTTGGCACGGGCGGAACGCTTTCGGGTGTTGGCGAATATCTCAAATCGCAGAATCCGAACGTTAAGATTGTTGCGGTTGAACCGGCAGGCTCGCCCGTTCTTTCAAAGGGAACCCCCGGGCCGCATAAGATTCAGGGAATAGGCGCAGGCTTTGTGCCCGATACACTTAACACTAAAATTTATGACGAAATAATAACTGTTGAAAATGAAGAAGCTTTTGAAACAGGCAGATTGCTTGCTCACCGCGAAGGACTGCTTGTCGGAATTTCCTCAGGTGCGGCTGTTTTTGCAGCGGCGGAGCTTGCAAAGCGCCCCGAAAATGCAGGTAAGGTTATCGTTGCGCTTCTTCCCGATACAGGTGACAGATACCTTTCAACTCCGATGTTTGCAGACTGATTTTCATCCATACAAAAACAGCTCAAAAGTCAACTGACCTTTGAGCTGTTTTTTATGTGGACGCAATTATTCAATAACAAGCTTGTAGGTTTGTATCTTCCATGGTGCAAGCTCAAATTCAAATGATGAGGA
>CAJJUC010000209.1 GCA_905195005.1 uncultured Eubacteriales bacterium
ATCGGATTCTTTCAGCCCCTTCGCCTGAAGCATGGTCCCCATGGCGCCGTCCAGCACCAGAATCCGTTTTTGAAGCTGATTTTTCAAAAATTCGATTTTTTTTGACATATCTTTCACCTTTTCATTTTAAAATACGCAGAACTGCTACTATATTCTGTCATCGTCAATTTTTGATTCCCCGGTGTATATATCCATACCGTTCTGCGCCGTGACAACGCCTTTTACGATTACGCCGTCAAAAACCTCAGCCATCAAAGTTCTGCCGTCCGCAACGCGGTACTCTTCATTGTTTACATAGCCCGTCTGCTCAACAACATCAATATCAAGCGCATTGTATATCATCTGTGCAAGCTCGCCGCGCGTTATATTTCTCGCAGCATTAAAGTCTATGCCTTTGAAAAGTCCTATTCTACGCGCTTTCGTTTCACGGTATTTATCTGCCGGGTTCTGAACATCATACACATTGTAACCGAGCGCCGCCGTCAGATAATATGAAGCGTCACCCATAGAGGTATATTCCGATGCATACTGATCATATGCTCCGTCAATCTTTTCATTGATTACAAGCGTCATGACGATTTCGGCAAAATCCTTGTATGACACAGCGCCTTTCTCATCGAACGTTCCGTCATCGCGGTTTTTCATAAGACCGAGAGCGCGCACAATATTAACGGCGTCACGGTGCTCGAGCTGTTCGGAAGTGTCCGGTTCTTCTTTTGTTACGTTATAATCATACTCATAAACGCGGTTCATGTCAATAGCGTCGTTCAAATAATTCTGCTCAATTTCTTCCTCTGTGAGCTTCTTCGCAAAAGCAGATCCGTTACAAAGAACAAGCAATGCTGCAAAAATTGAGATTATCCGCTTTTTCACTGTGTTATACCTCCGTTTTTATAGTCATACAGCCGCTTCAGTAAAACAGCAGTCTGTTCTCTTGTCAGTGTTCCGTGCGGATTGAACTCCGTTTCGGACACGCCTTTCAGCATTCCCGAGCTTACCGACTGAGCAATATATCCGCGCGCCCATTCGGAAATGCTTTCCTTATCCGTGAATTTCTCAAGAACCGATTCGTCCGCATTTTCGAGTGAAAGCGCAGTTACCAGGATTTTTCCCGTTTCTTCTCTCGAAACGTTTCTTGCCGGATTATACATGGTATCCTTGCTTATGATTCCAAGGTCAACCGCCTTTTGAAGCGCTCCCGAGAAATAATCCGCGCCGGAAACGTCCGCAAATTCAAAGCGGTACGCGGTTTCGGTTTCGCCCAGCGCCTTAATAACATAATATATAAATTCCGCTCTTGTTACTACCTCGCTGTTTCCGAAGTCATTTTCCGCGCGATTCTGCATGATTCCGTTATTCAAAACAAAGTTAATGCCATCCTCCGCCCAGTATTTTTCGGGAACCGGCTCCTTCTCGGGTTCGGGGGTCGGCTCCGGAATCGGCACGATTGATGTGCTGTTTCGAACGCCGCCGCCTCCGCCGCCGCGGAAGCCTATTGATGACGATCCGCCTCCGCCGCTTGAAATGCTGATTGACGCGGTGACAGGCTCGCCTTTTTTGGGTTCAAGCTCAGCCGATGGAGTAACCGTCACGCTTAAGGACGAACCCGATCCGTAGTAGGTTGTGCTTGTTCCCGTTTTTCCGTTTGACCATTTAATCTCTGTATCGCCCTCTTTAACTCCGAGAGCATGGTGATAATTATATGTCACAACATACAGATTGTTGCCGCTATTCTTAATTTTGACATCTGTCACATACGGCTTTGCTGTGCACAAAACTGCCGGACTTGTGTAAGCGCTTCCGACTTTCGGCGCAATGCCTGTCTTGGGCGTAACCTGAAATTTAACATACTTACCTGCATCCGATTCGCGGATAACATATGTTTTTTCCGTTTCGCCCTCAATCGGGGTAAATGTGCCGCTCTCACTGTCCGAAATCAGCCATACAAACTCGCTGTTTTCCTCCGGATCCCCGTTAAAATCACTGTAGGTATAGCTTCCGGTGTATGTCTGTCCGATTGCGCCGATTCCCGAGATTTTAACATCCGAAGCTGTCGGAGCAAGCGGCGGAAAGCTTATCGCACTGCGCACCGGCAAGCCTGTTCTGCCTTCTTCATCCTTTGGCGTCACTTCAACATAACTATAGCTTTTTTCATACTGCGGTGCAACCGTATACGTAAGCTGCCCCTCAGATCCGGCAATTTCCGAATATGAACCGTTTTCAGTTTCCGATGCGTACCAGTGAATTTCCGTGCCGTTTTCGGGAATATCCATTGCATGGAAATAATAATAGCTTGCGTCCAGAATATATTCGTCGCCGCTTCTGCGTGAAAGAGTCACGCGCTTTGCCTTTGGCGTTTGCTTGTCTGAGAAACAAGCTTAATCGGAATATTTCTTACAACCGTTCCCTGGCTGCCGGGAAATGTCGGTGTGCAGCTTACGGTAAGATAAATTGTTCCTTCCGTTGCCCTGTCGTCAACAATAAGCTTGCCGTCCTCAACAGAAACGCCGGGGTAATTTTTTCTCAGTGAATATTCAATTGTCTCGTTCTCAAGACCGCTTGCTGCGCCGAACTGGTTTAAAAGCTTGCTTTCAAGGTAAAGCTCGGTTTTTCCGCCCTCTGCCTCGGGAATAACTCCCGATGTGTCGCCCTTGTACTGTATGCCGGAAACAACAAGCTCGCCTATGTAGTAATCGTCAATTAAAAATTCCTCATCGGGGCTCCAGTTTGTGTAGTATGTGAAAAGTCTTCCCGTTTCTTCCGCAACGGCAGTTGCAGTATAACGCTGCCAATCCTTTGTTAACATAACAATTTCATCGGAACGCCGCGTGTTATTTGCGGAATAAAATTTGCAGCTGTCTTTAATCACGTTATTCAGGCACATGTAAAGCGAACTAAGCTCATAACTCGAACTGTTGCATATCATGGTGCTGAAAAGATACGTCTTCCCTGCTTCTCCCGTTACTGACGGACTGGGGAAATACATTCCGATCGTTGCACCGGTGTAGCTTGCATCCGGGGTGTATTTCACTCTCATTGAAGCGCTGCCTGCACCCGGCGTGTCAAACACGCGGTTAAGCTTAACAAAATTGTTGACGTCCCATCCTCCGTCCTTTTCAAAACCGGGATTTGCAACAAGGTTCTGACCCACGCTTTTAAGCTTTAAAACATAGTTATTTTCAATGCCGTCATAGCTGACATTTATATTTACCGTTGCACCGTTCACGTTTTCCGGTGCGGAAACCGTAACAGCTGCATCGGGATTGTCAATGTCCCATGTTATTTCCGGGATTTTTGCAATGCCGCCGTCATTCGGCGTGTATGTGTA
>CAJJUC010000210.1 GCA_905195005.1 uncultured Eubacteriales bacterium
GTATAAACTTAAAGAACGGCGTTCAAAACCAATACTTCCTTATCGGGTTGTGACTATATGAAAATGCCGTTTTTGCGGCAAAGCTTGCAATGAAAAGCTGAATAAGTAAATATATTTTCCACTAAAAGCAGCAGTATGTTTTTTATTCCCGGTCACGAAAAAAACATATAAAAATACATTAAACTATTGAAATTCAAGCATGAAACGTATATAATCTTAGTATACTTTTTACGAAAGGCTTGATTACCGTGTCAAAAAAAATTCTAAGATTTCCGGGAGGAGTGCATAAAGCCGTCACACGATGTGTATTTTGAAAAGGAAATGAAGCTTTATTGCGTTAAAAGCGGAGAAACTCTGAAAATTGATTGAGAAAGGCTGATTTAAGTGGGAAAATATATGCGTGTTTACGCGTCTGTGGATAAAAATGCGCTGACAAAGAATATGAATGAAATCAGAAAAAAAGTCGGCGATAACATTAAAATTATGCCTGTGATAAAGGCGGACGCATACGGGCACAACGCCGCGCAGACGGCAAAAGCGCTTGACCGTTATGCAGATTATTTTGCCGTTGCGGTGATTGAGGAAGCTGTTTCACTGCGGCAAAACGGAATTGCAAAGCCGATAATGCTTCTCGGCTACACTTCGCCGGAGGATTATTTTGAAGCTGTGCGAAACGACATCACCGTAACCGTTTTTACATATAATGCGGCGGAAAAGCTTTCGGTTGTGGCACGTGCGGAGGGCAAAAAGGCAAAGCTTCATGTTGCCGTTGACACCGGTATGAGCAGAATCGGATTTCCCTGCACTGAAAGCGGAGCCGATGAGGTTGAAAAAATCAGCCGCCTTTCCGATGTGATTCTTGAAGGAATATTCACGCATTATGCGTCTGCCGATGAAACGGACAGGAGCTTCACGGAACTTCAGCTGTCACGCTTCGGGGAATTTATAAAGCTTTTGGAAAGCCGCGGCGTTGATATTCCGATTAAGCACACCGCCAACAGTGCGGCAATTATGGAATATCCGGAAACGGTGTTTAATATGGTTCGCCCGGGGATTATAACATACGGACTTTATCCGTCTGCTGAGGTCGATAAAAGCAAGCTTTCGCTTGTGCCGGCAATGGAGCTTAAAACACATGTGGCATATGTTAAATATATCGAAAAAGACGATACTGTGAGTTATGGGCGTACATTTTGCGCAGATAGAAAGATGAAAATTGCAACAATCCCCGTCGGGTATGCCGACGGCTATCCGCGGCTTTTGTCGAATAAAGGGCGCGTTATCATTAACGGGGAATATGCGCCGATTCTCGGAAGAATCTGCATGGATCAGTTTATGGTCGATGTTTCGCATATTAAAGACATTTGTGAGGGAGACAGCGTCACGCTTATCGGGCGTGACGGCGGCTGCTGCATAAGTGCGGAGGAAATCGCAGAGTATGCACAGACCATAAATTATGAAATAATCTGCGGAATAGGCAAACGCGTTCCGAGAGTTTTTTTCTGAGGATGTGAAAAATTTGAAAAGCAAAACCGTATTTGTATGCAAGGAATGCGGAAACGAATCATCAAAATGGATGGGAAAATGCCCTGCCTGCGGAACATGGAACAGTCTGATTGAGGAGCTTGTCGAGCGCACGAGCGGAGCTGCTCCGAAGTTTAAAAGCAAGGCGGCGCCCAAGCCTATCGGCGAGGTTTCAACCGAGGAGGGGGAGAGAGTTTCCTGCGGCAGCGCCGAGCTTGACAGGGTTCTCGGCGGAGGCATTGTGAAAGGCTCGCTCGTGCTTTGCGGAGGCGAGCCCGGAATAGGCAAGTCAACGCTTCTCTTGCAGGTGTGCAGGCATATGTCGAAAAAATGCCGCGTGCTTTATGTTTCGGGCGAGGAATCGGACAAGCAGATACGCCTGCGTGCGGACAGGCTCGGTGCGGTCAATCCCGAGCTGTATGTTGTGAACGAAACCGATCTTGATTCAATCCTTGCAGCAATTAACGAGCTTAAGCCGAGCCTTGTTATTGCCGATTCCGTGCAGACGTTTTATTCCTCGCAGCTGACCTCCGCCCCCGGAAGCGTGGGACAAGTGCGCGAATGCACAATGCGCTTTATGGAAACCGCGAAGCAGACGGGCATAACGTTTTTCATTGTGGGGCATGTAACAAAGGAAGGCTCGATTGCCGGTCCGCGAGTGCTTGAGCACATGGTTGACTGCGTGCTTTATTTTGAGGGTGAACGCCACCAAAGCTACAGAATTGTACGCGCCGTCAAAAATCGTTTTGGCTCAACGAATGAAATCGGCGTTTTTGAAATGACCGATTCGGGGCTGATTGACGTTCCCAATCCCTCGATGATGCTTCTTTCCGGCAGACCGACGGACGCGCCCGGCTCTGCTGTTGTCTGCTCCGTTGAGGGAACGCGCCCGATTCTTGCGGAAATTCAGGCGCTTGTTTCGTCAAGCAGCTTTGCAATGCCGCGCAGAATGGCATCGGGAGTGGATTATAACAGAGTAACAATTCTGATGACGGTGCTTGAAAAACGGCTCGGACTCAATCTCGGAAATCAGGACGCTTACGTTAATGTCACGGGCGGTATAAAGCTTGATGAAACGGCAACCGATTTGGCTGTGGCATGTGCAATTGCCTCAAGCTTCCGAAATACCCCTCTCCCGGAGGACATGGCGTTTTTCGGCGAGGTCGGCTTGACGGGTGAAATCCGAACCGTTACCCAGGCAGGGCGGCGTATTGCGGAAATTGCCAAGATGGGATTTAAACGCTGTATGCTTCCGTTTGACAGCCTCGGTTCTATCGACAGATGCGACGGAATTGAGCTTGTTGCGGTGCGCTCGCTCGGCGATGCGCTTGAATATATAAAGAGGTGAAATCGTGAACAAAACGGTTTTTATAACGGGCGGCTCACGCGGAATCGGTGCGGCGGCTGTCAGGCTGTTTCACAGCCGCGGATATAACACTGCGTTTTCTTATAAGGAAAGCACGGATAAGGCAAAGGAGCTTGAAGCGGAGCTTCACGGCGTATTTTCCGTCTGCGGCGACGTTTCGTCGGAAAAAGACGTTGAGCGCATGATTGCCGAGGTTACGGCGCATTTCGGAAAAATTGATGTTCTTGTAAACAATGCCGGAATATCCATGCGTGCGCTATTTGAAGATTTGGAACTGGATGTCATCCGGCGTTTAATGGATGTGAATTTTTGGGGAACGGTTTATTGTACCAAATTTGCTCTACCTTATATATTAAAAACAAAAGGTAGTTTAGTCGGAATTATCTCTGTTGCCGGTTTCTTGGGACTACCCGGAAGAACC
>CAJJUC010000211.1 GCA_905195005.1 uncultured Eubacteriales bacterium
ATATCCTCCGAAAGATGCGCGGAAACCGCTTTCAAAACGTTCATGTTATAGGCGCCGGCAAGCCCTTTGTCCGCCGTGATAATTATATATCCGCGCCGCTCGGGGTTTTTGACCGTTCCGTCAAGGTTATTGAAATAAACGTCCGTAACCTCGTTTTGCATGTGCTGAAGAATATACGCAATCGTATGCTTAAGCGTTTCAAAGTACGGAACCGTGTTATCGAGCGCCACGCGCGCCTTTTGAAGCTTCGATGAAGAAATCATATACATCGCATTCGTAATCTGCTGAGTGTCACGGATGCTTTTCATTCTTGTTTTTATTTCTCTGAGATTTGCCATTGTCCATCACCTCTGTTTCAGGCTTCGGATTTATTGTTCCATATCTCCCTGAACTGCTCTGCTGCTTTGCAAATAAGCGCGGTTGTTTCGTCCGTCAGAAGACCCGTGGATTTAATTTCCTCGGAAATTTCCGGAAAGCTTTCGTTCATATATTTGATAAGCTCCTTGCGGTACTGCGGCAGCCTTGAAAGCTCAATCCCATCAAACAGCTTATGAGTTGCAGCGCAAAGCGTTATAACCTGCACATACATCGGCAGCGGGCTGCAAAGCGGCTGCTTTAAAAGCTCCATAAGAGTTTTTCCGTATTCAAGGCGGCTCTTTGTGTTATCGTCAAGATCGGAGCTGAACTGCGTGAATATTTCCATTTCGCGGTACTGCGCAAGGTCGATTCTGATGCTGCCGGCAGCTTTTTTCATTGCCTTCGTCTGCGCCGCACCGCCCACACGCGATACTGACAGACCAACGTTGACCGCCGGGCGCATACCCGAGAAAAACAGGCTGCTTTCGAGGAAAATCTGACCGTCGGTGATTGAAATAACGTTTGTCGGAATATATGCCGAAACATCGCCTGCCTGCGTTTCAACAATCGGCAGAGCCGTTATTGAACCGCCGAGGTCATCGCGCAGATTCGCCGAACGCTCCAAAAGCCTTGAATGAAGATAGAAAACGTCGCCGGGATATGCTTCACGCCCAGGGCTGCGTTCGAGCAACAGTGAAAGCGCGCGGTACGCCACGGCATGCTTTGACAAATCGTCATACACAATAAGAACGTCCTTGCCGCTGTACATAAAGTACTCCGCAAGCGCAGTTCCGGCATACGGCGCAATATACTGCATTGCCGCGGATTCCGATGCGGTTGAAGCAATAACGGCGGTATAATCCATGGCGCCGTTCGATTTAAGCGTATTCACTATTTTTGCAACCGTTGAAGCCTTCTGTCCGATAGGAACATATATGCACACAACGTTTTTGCCCTTTTGGTTGAGGATTGCGTCAATTGCAATCGAGGTTTTACCCGTCTGACGGTCGCCGATGATAAGCTCACGCTGACCTCTGCCGATGGGAAACATTGAGTCGATTGACAAGATACCGGTTTCCATGGGAACACAGACAGATTTTCTGTCCACAATTCCCGGAGCGTCGTTTTCAATCGGACGGTACTGAGCCGCGGCAATTTCACCCTTTCCGTCAATCGGCGCACCGAGTGCGTTGGTAACTCTTCCGAGATAACCTTCACTGACGGGAATACCTGCCTTTTTCAGTGTTCTGACAACGCGCGTGCCCTCGCAGATATTATCATCGTCACCGAGGAGGATACATCCGATGCTGTCACGGCGGATTTCCTGAACCATGCCCTTTGTGCCGGTGTCGAATATTACAACCTCGCCGTACATTGCATGATCGATTCCGTTTATATTCACAATGCCGTCGCCCGCCCATGTTACAAAGCCGATTTCCTTGTCCTTTGCTTCAATCTCGAACTCATCGATTTCGCTTTTCAAGATTGAGATAATCTCCGTCATGCTTTGCGCAGGCTTTTCATATGTTTTTTCGATTTTTTCCTTTAACTGGCGCATGCGCCCCTCGCGCGACCAGTCAAAAACACTGTTGTCAACGCTGAGAACAAAGCCGCTGCCGACGGACGAATCCTCCGTGACCTTAACGTTTACGTTCTCATAGCCGAACTTCGCGGAAATAAAGCGGCGGATTCCCTCCAGCTGCCGCTCAGTCGGCGGAACAACGCATTTCAGCTCTGCCGTAACGTCGCTTTTGCTTTTAGGCATCATTGAATTTGCCGCCTTAAAGATGTCCTTTATATCTCCGCAGACTTCATTATCACAAAGCAGCTTTAAAAAATCGCGGATTTCTTCGGGGAAAATGCGGTCGATAACCCTGTGCTTTTTTTCGATTTTCGCCGTAGGGTCCGAAAGCGCCTCCAAGAGCTCGGGAAGCTCGTCTAAAATCGCTTCCGTTTCCCCGACTGTTTCGGACGGAATTTCAAGCTCCAAAAGCTCCCTGGCATATTTCATTACCTGAACCGTCATATTATTCGTCCTCCTTTACTTCGGAGGTTTTTGCGAGAAATGCATCGTAAAGGCTGCCGTTATTCACTGCCGCGTCCTTTTCGTTTACAATCTTCAGCGCTGCCGAAGCCGCCATTTCCGCAATCTGCTGCTGCGCGGTTTCAACAACCTTTTGATATTCGCCCTCTGCGGTTACCTTTGCCTTGTCAATAATTCTGCCGGCTTTTTTGTTTGCGTCCGCAACAATTCTGCCGTATTCGGCACGTGCTTCCTCGCGCGATGTCTTTTTAATCTGCTCGCCCTCATTTTCGGCATTATCGAGCGATGCGCGGTACTGCTTTTTAAGCTCCTCCGCATCATCGTTCTTCTTTTGCGCGTCGCTCAGCCTGTCGGCAATAAGCTTTTCGCGTTTTTCGATAATGTTATTTACGGGTTTGAACAGAAAAATTCTCAGCAAAACATAAAATATAACAAGATTTATAACCGTTATCAGAAGGTTCCAATCCAAACTGAGCATGCTGTTATACCTTCTCTCCGTGTTGATTTTACTTTAAGAACAAGATTATAAGAAGCGCTATTACAAAGCCGTAAATAGCCGTTGCTTCGGCAAGCGCGCAGCCGAGAAGCAGAATTTTCGAAATTTTTCCGTCCGCCTCGGGCTGACGTGCAACAGCCTCCGCTGCCTTCGATGTTGCGATGCTGATACCAAGCCCCGCACCGATACCCGTGAATACCGCAACTGCGGCTCCGATTGCAATTAAACTGGTCATATTAATCAAATCTCCTTTTTAATTTATTCCACTGCTTCTTTTACAAACAGCGATGTTAAGAACACAAAAATGTACGCCTGAATCAGTCCGTCAAAAATATCGAAGTACAGACTGAATACCACAGGCAAGCCCACGGGCAGAAGCTGCTCGATAAGCTTCATAACCACGAACGAGCCG
>CAJJUC010000212.1 GCA_905195005.1 uncultured Eubacteriales bacterium
CGTCGGAGAACAAACCAACCTTTGATTCGCCGATGCGGAGATTAAGCTCGGACGCTATCTCCTCCGCAAGCTTGGGGTTGGAATTTGCCGCGAAAAGTTTGATGTTCTTGCCATGTGGTATCATATTGAATCCTCCGTATATATAAATTAAATTATTTTTTTCTCCTGTCGTTCCAGCCCTCTTTATTGACCTGGTGCGCACGCGCAATTGCCAGATTATCCTCCGGAACATCATCTGTTATTGTTGAGCCCGCCGCAATATAAGCGCCCTTGTGCACCGTTACGGGCGAAACAAGGTTTGTGTTGCAGCCGATAAAGGAATCGTCCTCAATAACCGTTTTATATTTCTTTTTTCCGTCGTAATTAACGGTTACGGTGCCGCAGCCGAAATTAACTCTGCTGCCGACCTCCGCATCGCCCACATATGTCAGATGACTGAGCTTTGTTCCGTTGCCGATGCTTGCCTTTTTCAGCTCAACGAAATCACCGACCTTACAGCCCTCGCCCACAACACAGCCGGGGCGGATATAGGCATAGGGACCTACATGCGTTCCCTTTCCGACGCGGCTTTTCACAATGGTTGAAATGTTAATGTCAACGCCATCATCTATAACAGCGTCCGTAAGCTTGCAGCTGGGGCCGACATAAACATTATTTCCGATGACGGTTTGTCCTTCAATAACCGTTCCGGGATAAATCACCGTGTCGATACCTATTTGCGCTTCGGCGCATATATATGTATTATCGGGGTCAATGATTGTAACGCCTCCGCGCATGAGGCGTTCGTTTATTCTTCTGCGCATAAGCCTTTCCGCGGTGCAGAGCTGCACGCGGTCATTCACACCGAGCGTTTCACCGCTGTCCTCCACAACAAACGCGCCGACCTTGCCGCCTGCGCGGCGAATGAGCGCGATTGCGTCCGTCAGGTAATATTCACCTTGCGCGTTATTGCTTTCAATGCTGTCAAGCACGGAAAGCAGCTTTTCACTGTTAAAGCAGTACATTCCGGAATTAACCTCGCGCACTGCCTGCTGCTCCGCGGTTGCGTCCTTCTGCTCCACAATTGCCTCAACCGTTCCGTCCGCTCCGCGGATAACGCGCCCGTATCCGAACGGATTTTCGGGAAGCATTGTAAGAACGGTAACATCGTTATGCTCCTTTTCGTGAAGCTCCTCCGCCGCCTTAAGCGTTTCCGCTGTGATGAGCGGAGTGTCCCCGGTGAGAATCATTGTGTTTGCGCTTTTTTTGAGCGATTCCCTCGCCTGCATAACTGCGTGCCCCGTTCCGAGCTGCTGCGCCTGAAGCGCAAAGTCCGCGCGGTCACCCACGGCGTCCTTAACCTGCTGCGCCCCGTGACCGACAACAACCGTCACGCTTGCGGCGCCTGCCTTTGTCACAGCGTCGAGCACGCAGTTCACCATCTCACGGCCGCAAACCTTGTGCACAACCTTTGACATTGTGCTTTTCATGCGCTTTCCCTCACCTGCTGCGAGTATAAGCGATGAAAAATCCGACATACATATCATCCCTTCTACGCTTAAAACAGGCTCAGCCGCTTATAAAAACGGTTATAAAGCCCCGTTTTCGCCGCACCCAAACCTGTTTTAAAATCATTCCCCTTCGCCCCGGGGTTCGCTGTTTAAAAATTCCTCATATTTGGCAAGAATAGCATTTTGCAGCTGCTCGCGCATTTGAGTCGTTATCGGATGAACGATATCCCTGTACGTACCGTCCGCCGACTTTCTGCTCGGCATTGCCGCAAACAGATTTTCTTTTCCTTCGATGATTTTTATATCGTGAACGACAAACGCATCGTCAAAGGTAACGGAAACCACCGCCTTCATCTTGCCCTCCTGAGTTATTTTTCTCACTCTGATGTCCGTAATCTGCATAACTTTCCCTCCGTTTTTAAGAAATTTTTAATTTTTTTTTATTTTTCTATTGATTTTTCTCTTTAATATGTATAATATCAAATATTAGAAAGTATTTCAACATAAAATTAAAAAAATTTCAGAATTTAAAAGAAATATATAAAAGGGAGCGATTTTTTTGAGTAATATTGCCATTAAAGAAGGGCTGCGCGTTTATCTTATAGGCATCGGCGGAATAAGCATGTCGGGAATTGCGCAAATGCTTCTTGAGGATAAGTGCATTGTTTCCGGTTCGGACAGAGCTGCCTCGCCGCTCACAGACAAGCTTTGCGAAATGGGAATCAAGGTTTACATCGGGCACAATGCGGACAATATTCATGACTGCGACCTTGTGGTTTACAGCGCTGCAATCAAGGAGGATAACCCCGAGCGCGTGCGCGCCTCCGAGCTTGGCATAACGCAGATTGACCGCGCCGAAATGCTCGGCATTATCATGAAAGGGTACGAATGCCCCATTGCCGTCAGCGGAACGCACGGCAAAACGACAACCTCCGGAATGCTGACGCATATTTTCATGGAAAACGGGAAGAATCCGACCGTCACTGTCGGCGGTCAGCTGGACATTATTCACGGGAACGTGCACGTCGGCGGAAAGCGGTATTTCATTGCCGAGGCATGTGAATATCATCAGAGCTTTCTGCGCTTTTTCCCCAAGGTATCGGTAATCACAAATATTAAAGCGGATCATCTTGATTATTTCCGCGACCTTGACCATATAATCGAAACCTTCCGCGAGCTTGCTCTGCTCACGCCGAAGGACGGCGCGGTTATCGTGAACGGTGAGGATAAGAACATAAAAAAAGCGCTCGACGGCGTTGACAGGAAAATCATCACGTTCGGAATTGCCGGAGATTATGATTACACAATCGACAATCTTACGCATGACGGCTTTAATCACTACACATTCACGGTGTGCAAGCACGGCGCTCCGATCGGAGAGGTTCGCCTTTCCGTGCCCGGAATTCACAATGTTTACGACGCGCTTGCAGCCTATGCCGTGAGCGATTACCTCGGCATTGACGGAAGCGATATCTGCGATTCGCTTTACCGCTTCGGCGGCACGCACCGCCGCTTTGAAACGCGCGGCATAATGGGCGGAGTTGTTGTGGTTGACGATTATGCACATCACCCCACGGAGATAAAGGCAACGCTTGCCGCTGCCGCGGAGATGAAGTATAACAATGTGTGGTGCGTGTTCCAGCCGCACACATATTCGCGCACAAAAACGCTTTTCAACGATTTTGTAAAGGTTCTGACCGAGAGCGGCGCGCACATCGTAATCACGGATATTTATGCGGCGCGCGAGGTTGACACGGGAATCGTTTCGGCGCAGGATCTTGCCAACGCAATCCCCAACGCGGTTTACCGCAAAACCTT
>CAJJUC010000213.1 GCA_905195005.1 uncultured Eubacteriales bacterium
TCGGTATTCTTATCGAGGGTCTTGCATACAAGCCTCTGCGTAAGGCAGGCTCGCTTGCAGTACTTATCACTGCAATCGGCGTAAGCTACTTTTTGCAGAATGTCGCTCTCCTTATTTGGGGCAGCGCTCCGAAAACCTTCCGCAGCGTTGTGTCGTTCGGTTCGATTTCGCTCTTCGGCGGAAAGCTTATCATAACTCCCGAATCGATTATCACAGTTGCGGCATGTCTTATTATCATGGTTGCCCTCACGGCATTTACAAAAAAATCAAGAATGGGCAAGGCAATGCGCGCCGTGTCGGAGGATAAGGATGCGGCTGAGCTTATGGGTATCAACGTAAACTTCACCATTTCGCTCACATTTGCAATCGGCAGCGCTTTGGCGGCAATTGCCGGCGTGCTTCTTTGCTCGGCATATCCCGTACTTATCCCGACAACCGGTTCAATGCCCGGTATCAAGGCATTCACGGCGGCGGTATTCGGCGGAATCGGCTCAATCCCCGGCGCAATGCTCGGCGGAATACTTCTCGGCATAATAGAAATATTCAGTAAATCGTATATTTCGACTGCTCTGTCTGACGCTATTGTTTTCGCGGTGCTTATTGTGGTTCTTCTCATAAAGCCCACAGGCATACTCGGAAAGCAAGTTACGGAAAAGGTGTGAGGTGCCGGTATGAAGAAAATAAAAAGCATGAATAAATTCACATTGACAAATATTAAGTCCTACGGACTGGTATTAATTGCATTTGCAATTCTTTTCCCGATGCAGTCCTCGGGGCTTATCAATAACTCGATAAGCGGTCAGCTTGTTCCGATATGCACATATATTGTTATGGCTATATCGCTCACGCTGACGGTCGGCTTCCTTGGTGAGCTTTCGCTCGGTCACGCAGGGTTTATGAGCGTTGGAGCGTTTTCGGGCGTTATAACCGCAATCTGCTTGCAGGGGGCAATTCCCGTGCCGTGGCTCAGGCTTCTTGTTGCTGTAATTATCGGCGGAATTTTCGCAGGCATTGCCGGTCTTATTATCGGTATTCCCGTTCTGCGTCTGCGCGGCGACTATCTCGCAATCGTAACGCTTGCATTCGGCGAAATTATTAAAAACATAATTAACTGCGTGTATGTCGGCGTTGACAAAGGCGGACTTCATCTCAGCATGAAAAGCGCCGATGCGCTTAACATGGAAAACGGAAAGCTTATCTTAAACGGACCGCAGGGCGCTGTCGGAATCATGAAGCTCTCAAGCTTCACCTCAGGCGTTATCCTCATCCTGTTTGCGCTTTTCATCGTGCTGAATCTCGTAAACAGTAAAACGGGGCGCGCGGTAACGGCGATCCGCGATAACAGAATTGCGGCAGAATCGGTCGGTATCGGTATCACAAGATACAAGCTCACCGCGTTTATAACGTCGGCGGTGCTCGCAGGAATGGCAGGAGCAATGTATGCAATGAACTTTTCAACAATCGCCGCAAAGAAATTCGATTTCAACGCGTCGATTCTGATTCTGGTGTTCGTTGTGCTCGGCGGAATGAGCAACATTCCCGGCACAATCGTTGCAACAACGCTTCTGTATATGCTGCCGGAGCTTCTGCGTGAATATGCGGACTACAGAATGCTTCTGTATGCAATTGTGCTTATCGTTGTAATGCTTCTCACAAACAGTGAAAAGGCAAAGCAAATGCGCGAAGTTTTGGTATATAAGTTTAAGAATTTGAATCAGAAACGGGGGGAGAACTGAAATGGCTAAAATGGTACCTGTTCCGAGCAATGCTATAATTCCGGAACGCGATATTGACAAACCCCCGATACTTGAAACTCACCATCTCGGTATAGATTTCGGCGGACTTACGGCTGTTGACGATTTCTCGCTCACCGTAGGCAGAACGGAAATTGCGGGTCTTATCGGACCGAACGGCGCCGGTAAAACCACCGTGTTCAATCTTCTCACAAATGTTTATCATCCGACGCGCGGCGCGATTATGCTGGACGGCAAATCAACAGCAAGAAAAACAACCGCGCAGGTAAGCCGCATGGGTATTGCGCGAACCTTCCAAAATATCAGACTTTTCTCCGAAATGTCGGTTATCGATAATGTCAAGGTCGGTTTGCACAATTCAATTCATCAGCCGCTTTTATCCTCGGTGACGCACCTTTTCGGGTACAGAGCGTCCGAGAAAAAATCAAGGGAGGAAGCTCTCGAGCTGCTTGATTTCTTCAACATGGCTGACCTTGCGGAGCATCAGGCAGGGTCGCTTCCGTACGGTGAGCAGCGCCGCCTTGAAATAGCGCGTGCGCTTGCAACGCATCCCGGCATCATCCTGCTCGATGAACCGGCAGCAGGCATGAACCCCTCGGAAACCTCGGAGCTTATGGAAAATATCCGCCGCATAAGAGATAATTTTCACATTGCGGTAATGCTTATCGAGCATGATATGAACCTTGTCATGAACGTCTGCGAGGGAATTTGTGTTCTTGACCACGGTAAAATAATTGCCAAGGGCTCGCCCGATGAAATCAAGTCGAATCCGGCTGTTATCGAGGCTTATCTCGGAAAGAAATCGGAGGCGTAAACTATGTTAAAGGTTGATAATATAAACGTATACTACGGGCAGATTCACGCGCTTAAGGATGTTTCCATTGAGGTTCATCAGAGCGAGGTTGTGGCGCTTATCGGCGCAAACGGCGCCGGAAAATCAACGACGCTTCGCACAATCTCGGGGCTTCTCCGTTCAAAAACCGGCAGCATAACGCTTCTTGATGAAGATATTTCCAAAACAGAGGCGTGCACGCTTGTTTCCAAGGGGCTTGCGCATGTGCCCGAGGGCAGACGAATATTTCTTCAGATGACCGTGCTTGAAAATCTTGAAATGGGCGCTTACACCGACCCGTCAAATGTTAAAGCCGGGATTGAAGATGTTTTCAAGCGCTTTCCGCGCCTTAAGCACAGAAAAAATCAGATTGCCGGAACACTTTCCGGCGGTGAGCAGCAGATGCTTGCCATGGGGCGCGCGCTCATGAGCCGCCCGAAGCTTCTCATGCTTGACGAGCCGTCAATGGGGCTTGCTCCTATTCTTGTGCAGCAGATATTTGATATAATCAAGGAGCTGCACCGTTCCGGCACAACAATTCTTTTGGTTGAGCAGAATGCTGAAATGGCGCTTAATATTGCCGACAGAGCGTATGTTCTCGAATCGGGAAAGATAAAGCTTTCCGGCACGGGTCATGAGCTTGCTCAGAGTGATGAAATTAAGAAAGCATATCTCGGCGGCTGATCGCGCCGACAGCAATATAAGGGGGCT
>CAJJUC010000214.1 GCA_905195005.1 uncultured Eubacteriales bacterium
ATAAGCGAACAGCCCGTAAGCGAGAACTGGCAGATGTGCGCCGTTATGCAGACAGGCAGACTGCTGGGAAACAGAAAAATGATTTTGTTATACTGCTTTATGGTGCTTCTGATGGCTCTTATTCTTATAACACTGATCGGAAGTCAGATTGCGTCAATCATTGTTACGCCTATACAGATGCTGAACGAATATCTGAAAAGTCCCCTGCCGCGCAAAATCGGTGAAAAGCCGGAACTTAAAACAGGGGATGAAATCGAGCAGCTGTGCAATAGCTTTAATGATATGAGCGCGGAGATTGAAAGACTTATAAATGAGGTGTATGAGGCGGAGCTTGCAAAAAAAGAGCTCGACGGGAAAAAGAAGGAGGCGCAGCTCTATGCACTGCAGGCGCAGATTAACCCGCACTTTCTTTACAATACCTTTGAATCAATTAATTGGCTTATACTCCGCAGTAAAAATGAGACGGCGGTGGATATGATAAATTCCCTGTCCGATATATTTCGGCTGGGAATAAACCGCGGGGAAAACACCCTGCTTCTGCGGGACGAAATACATCACGCAAAGTCGTATATCAATATTCAGAAAATGCGATACGGCGATAAGCTGAGCGTTGAGTGGGAATACAGCGAGGATTTGCTTGAATGTACCGTGACAAAGACCGTTTTGCAGCCTGTGCTTGAAAATGCCATATATCACGGGCTTGAGCCCAAGGAGGACGGCGGAGAAATTGAGGTTTGTATCGAGCGTATTAATGATGAGCTTGTAATAAGCATAATAGATGACGGCGTGGGAATAGCCGCAGAAGAGGCAGAGCTGCTTAACAGCGACCTGCGCAGCGGCACCGGCAATTACCTTAAAAGAATAGGGCTTAAAAATGTGAATGACAGAATAATACTGATGTTTGGCGATAAGTACGGTGTCAGCGTGAACAGTGTGAAGGATAAATTTACCGAGGTTATAATCAAAATGCCGTATGTGCCGAAAAATGAAAGGTTATGATGATTATGTACAGGGTTTTGATAGTAGAGGATGAAAGTATAATGCGAGAAGGGCTTCGGGAGGGAATTGACTGGCAGGCATACGGCTTTGAGGTGGCAGGTGCGGTTGAAAACGGAAGGAAGGCTCTGGAATTTCTGAAAAATACATCTGTCAATTTAGTTATAACCGATGTGAGAATGCAGGGCATGGACGGGATTGAGCTGTCGGAGCATATAAACAGAAGTTATCGGGGAGTAAGAGTTGTAATATTAAGCGGGTATGCAGATTTTGGCTATGCCAAGGCCGCAATTAAGAACAAGGTGTACGAATACCTTTTAAAGCCTGTGAAGCGTGATGAAATAAACAGTGTGTTAAAGCGTGTACGTTCGGAGCTTGAAGCCGAAAACGGCACCGACGGCGGTTTGAACTGTATAAATAAGGAGGAGGCCGTTATGTCGATGCTGCTGGGTGACGGCAGGCAGCAGGGTATTTCAGGGGACTGGAGCGGACACAGTCTTATCTGCGCAGTGGCGGCAGCGGATAATTTTTATGTTTATAACGAGCTTGAACAAAAACAGATAAGAAAGTATTTTGAATCCTTCAAGCGTTCGGTATTTTTGCAGAAAACAGAGGGCTTTCTTTCAGTAATGCTTATTGAGGATAAGTTTGCCGTTATGATACTGGACGAGGGAATAAAGAACCGTAAAACGGCTTTGGAGCTGTTTGAAGCACTGTGCGGAAATATCAGTGATTCCGAGTGCGACGGCTGTACCTTTTCACTGGGCGTCAGCAGGGAATACACAGGTCTTAGCAATCTTAAGGAAATGTATAAAGAGGCATACGAGGCGGTAAAGGCGCGACTGTATCTCGGCGACGGAGCCTATGCTGAGTACGGCGTACTTGGCGATTACAGGGGAATGAGCCCCCGGGAGTACAACGAATTTATCAGAAAAAGAGAAGAACTGATTGATTCTATCGAATCGGGCAACGGCGATGTCCTCGGAAAAATAGACGAAATTTACTGTATGCTGACAGAAAAGCCCTATATAGAGCCTGATGCGGCACTGAAAATTTTTAGGGGAATTGCAAATGCCGTGTCGGAATACATAATGACACACGGAATTAAAACCGAGCAGGAGATTAATAACGAAATACGGAAATTTACTTCGGCCGCAAATATTTTAAGGTTTCTGACAAAATATGTTGAGGACATTGTGAAGGTGAGCGGCGAGGAACCGCCCGGGGAAAAGGATATCATAAGAAGGGTGAAAAAATATGTGAGGGACAATTATTCACAAAGAATAACCCTGCAGAATATTGAGGATACCTTTTATGTGAACAAGTCCTATTTCAGCTGGCTGTTCAGCAATGTGACAGGGCAGACCTTTACCGAGTATATTGCGTGTGTGAGAATTGAAGAGGCCAAAAAGCTGCTTGGAAACGATTCCATGAAGGTGTACGAGATTGCAGAGGCGGTAGGCTACAGGGATTACAGGAACTTTTGCAAGACCTTCAAGAAAATCACCGGCGTAACGCCGCTTAAATACAGAGAAACTGTAGCAAGACATTGAAAAACGGTGCAGATTTTGTGCCGTTTTTTCGATTGCCAAAAATACGACACACTTACCTAAAGATATTGGATTGTCAAAGAAAAGGGCATGACTTATAATTAAAATATAATTATGATTGGAGTGGTTGTATGTATAAAAAGCTTTTGGCGGCTGCAGCCGTTGCGGCTGTGCTTGCCTGCGGTGCACTTACAGCCGGTGCGGCGGATTATTATGTAAGCAATTCGCTTGGCAATGATGACAATGACGGGCTAAGCGACAATACCCCGTGGAAAACCCTTGAAAAGGTGTCCTCGGCAGTTTTTCAGCCGGGCGATAATATATATCTTAAGTCGGGTGACGTATGGCAGGAAACGCTTTTTGCCAAGGGTGAGGGCAACTCTGAAAACTGGATTACGCTTACCTCCTACGGCGAGGGTGCAAAGCCGAAGATTGCACCGGGAAACCATGCAACATACTGCATTTTCCTTGACAATTACGCCGGGTGGAGATTTATCAATCTTGAGGTGAGCGATGCTCAGGCGGGCATAAGAGCATTGATTTCCAAAAACCCCGAGATTAAGCACGACGGACTGTGGTTTGAAAAGCTGTATGTTCACGATATTGAGAACGCGCCGCCAAACCCCTACTATAAGGAGCCGGGACTTTATATGTCCTACGGAATATCCACCTTTAAGGTTTTGGGCAGAGGACTTTCCCCGTTTTCAAACGTAACAATGAAGGACTGTTTTATAGAAAAT
>CAJJUC010000215.1 GCA_905195005.1 uncultured Eubacteriales bacterium
ACAGCACCAGTTTTTTCAAGGGGATAGGAAAAAAGCTTTGGAATTAACAAACTGAGCCAAAGCGTTAGCTTTGAGTTACCCGACGACGTACATAGGTACGCCGAGGGCGAAGTTTGTTGATAGCAAGAAAGGAAGTGATTCTTAGAAAAATCAAATTTTTGATTTTTCTACCTTTAACAAGAGCGAATTACAATAGCTATACTGCCTGTAATATCTGATTTTTCTCCTTTTCTTGCGTTCCGGAGTTTTTTAACATCCCCTTTAAAACCATTTTTTGCGCTTTATAAACCGATACATCCACAGACAAACGGCAACGCTGAAGATTATCAGAAAAAGATAGCCGTGCTTCCATCCGTATTCCGGCATTTTGAAATTCATTCCGTACCAGCCGACAATAAGCGAAAGCGGCAGAAAAACGGCTGTCAGCACGGTGAAGATTTTCATAATTTCGTTTTGCTCAATGTCAACCTGAGCCTGATACTCTTCGCGGAGCTGCGTGATATATTCGCGCAGATGGTCAACCGTTGCGCAAAGATGATCCACCCGGTGACTGAGTACGGTGAAATGCGTTTTAACGTTTTTCGGAACAGCGCTGAGTTCATCCTGAACAAGTGTGTCAAAAATGCCGTCAAGCTGGTCATAGTACCGTTTTATAAGTGACAGCGCGCGCCGCTCGTCCGTAATATCACAGACGCTTGCAAGCTCTTTTGTGGAATTGAGCAGTCTTTGCTCAAGCTTGCCGAGCTCGGCTTCATAGGAGTCGAGTATATCGGCGTCGTTTTCAGTCAGTTCGTCAAGGAAAACAGCAAGCATTTTAAAAGGCGCATCCGAAAGAATGCCGTTTTTGTCCTCCGGCAGCGAAAGACAATCCGAAAAAATCAGAAAATCATTATCGCTGCAATATATTGTAACGGGCGAGAACCTGAGATTATCGGAATTTAAGTTTCTGTATTCAAGCTTAAAGAGATATGCTCCGTTTTCGAGAGAAAGGCAAAGATGGTGAGCAGATTCCTGCAATTCATAAAGATTATCGCCGATATACGGGCGGAGTTTTTCGGTTTTGCTGATTTTAAAAGCTATATTCATGCGGATTCCCCCTTTCGTATAAGTGTATCATAATAATACAAAAAAATAAAGCAAAATTTACTGACCGCAGCAGTTAAATCCTATATAATATTAAAAAAAGAAAGGACCGCCGTGCGGACTGATTGAAACGCAGCTCCGTGAAATGCTTGATATGGGGATAAGGGGAACAAATATTCTTCCCGAACCGAAGAAATTTTGTCCGACATCGGTGATAACCGAAATGAAACCGGAATATCTGACAGACGAATTTTTTTGAGCTTGTGAGATATGCCGTTTTATATGCCGATTCAATCGGAATTTCCGCATGGCTCTACGATGTGGGGGGCTGCCCGTCGGGAAAGGCATGCGGTCATGTTGTGAAAGCGCTTCCCGATATGTGCGCAAAAAGGACAACCCGACAGGGTGTGTCCTTGTTTTTTATGAATCGGCGCTTTCGGCAACCTTAACCGCGAGCGCACATTCAATACGTTTTCTGAACAGGTCGCAGCCGTATTCGTAAACGCCGGATATGTCGCCCGTTGCATGATATGCATTTGCGGCGCATCCGCCGGCACAATAAAGCTTTGCCCAGCAATCGGCGCAGCCTGGGCGCGTGTATGCATTGCATGAGGCAAATTTTTCGCGCATGGCTGTATTCGTAACACCGTCGTAAATATTGCCCATACTGTATTTTTCGTCTCCGACAAACTGATGACAGGGATAAAGCTCGCCCCACGGCGTTACGGCAAGGTATTCCGTACCCGAGCCGCACCCGGCAACGCGCTTATATATGCACGGACCGCCCGTGAGATCAATCATATAATGATAGAACGTGAAGCCGCGCCCCTCTTTTTTCCGTTTAATCATTTCCTCGGCAAGCTTCTCGTATTGGTCATAAAGCACGGGAAGATCTTCAGCGGTGAGTGCGCACGGGTCTGACGGATCACACACAACAGGCTCCATGCTCAGCTCCTTGAAGCCGAGATCCGCCATGTGGAGAATATCGTTTAAGAAATCCGTGTTATAATGAGTGTATGTTCCGCGCATATAATAGCTTTTATTGCCGCGCTTCTTTAAAAAATTAAGAAAGTTCGGAAGAATTTTTTCATAGCTTCCGGCGCCGCTGTAGTCCTTCCTGAACCTGTTGTGAACCTCGGGTCTGCCGTCAAGACTGAGAACAACGTTGTGCATCTCTTTGTTGCAGAAGTCAATAACCTCGTCGTTAAGCAAAACTCCGTTTGTCGTAAGCGTGAAGCGAATGTTTTTTCCGTGCAGCTTTTCTTGCTCACGCCCGTATTCAACGAGTTGCTTCACAACCTCCCAATTCATGAGCGGTTCTCCGCCGAAGAAATCGATGTCAAGGTTTTTATGACTGCCGGAATTTTCAATCAGAAAATCAATTGCGCGCTTACCCGTTTCAAGACTCATCACGGCGCGCTCACCGTGATATTTTCCCTGGGCGGCGAAGCAGTACGAGCAGTTTAAGTTGCAGGTGTGCGCAACATGCAGGCAGATTGCTTTAACGTTAAAATTATTGCGCCTGTAGTTCTTGGCAATTTCCGCATATGCGTCCTCGGAGAAAAGCTGACCGCTCTTTTCGAGCTCTTGAATATCTCCGATACATTCGCGGATTTCGTCCTCCGTCACGTCCTCGCGCTCTTTGTACTTTTCTGTCATTGCACGCACAATTTCATCCTCGGACGCGGTTTTTATCATTGAAATTATATCGTAAGCAACATCGTCCACAACATGAACGGAGCCGCTGAAAACATCGAGCACAATATTATAGCCGCACATTTTATACTGATGTATCATTTTGTAACCCCTTTACAGATGATATAATAAAGCAAGGGGCTGTAAGAAATGCTTCCACAGCCCTTACAGCCCCCTCTTATAGTTTGATTCAGCGATTGCTGTTCTCACAAGCCTGGTTTGCAACACCGCAGGATGTTTTGCAGGCTGACTGGCAGGACGTCTGACATTCGCCGCATCCGCCTGTTTTAACAGACTTACTAAGATCGCGCGTCTTTAAAGTTACTATTCTTTTCATTGTACAGAATCTCCTTTATGTAATGTCTTTATTTTATAG
>CAJJUC010000216.1 GCA_905195005.1 uncultured Eubacteriales bacterium
CTGCGACGCTTCGTCCGAGGTTATTTCAATTCTTTTCGGCGGCAGAACGATGCTGCGCGCCCTGAGCATATGCGGACAAATCGGCGTCAGAACCATTGCGTCCGCATTCGGGGCAATAATCGGGCCGCCCGCCGCAAGGGAATAAGCCGTCGAGCCTGTGGGCGTTGCGGCAATAATTCCGTCCGCGCGGTACTTGCAGACCGTCTTTCCCTCGCTCAGCGCAGTGAAATTCATCAGCCGCGATGAACCGCCGCGGCTCAGAGCTATCTCATTGAGCGCATGATGCGTTTCTCCGTTTTCAAGGCTGATGCGCAGCATAAAACGGTTGTCGTAATGCATATTGTCCGAAAGCAGCAGCTGCACCGCTTCGCCAAGGCGGCACGGCTCGATTGATGCAAGATACCCCAAATGCCCGAGGTTTATGCCCAAAAGCACCGTTTCATAAGGCGCGCATCTTTTCGCCGCGGAGATAATCGTTCCGTCACCTCCGAGAACCACCGCCGTGCCGCACAGAGAAAAAAGCTCCTTATCATCGGCAGCGGAGGCAATTCCGAGAAGCGCCGCGTCCTGCGGCAGTGCGTACGGCGCGGCCTTCCCGGTGAGCTTTTCAATAAGCGATTTTGCAACGCTGAGCGCATTTTCCTTATCAAAATTTACGATAACGGCAATTTTTTTCATAATATCAACCACCTGTATGTATAATTATACATCAAAAATTATAAAAGGTCAAACATAATGCAAAAAAATATTAAATTTTCGTTACATACCTTGTAATTATATCTGCAAAAGGTTATAATCATTTCAAGAAGGAAGGTAAACCATGGAAAAGTATAAGATTGCGAGAATTAACGAGCTTGCAAAAAAGCAGAGAACAATCGGACTTACGGAGGATGAAAAGGCTGAGCAGCATGAGCTTCGGCAGGAGTATCTCAGCAGCATAAGGCAGAATTTCAGGCAGACGCTTGAAAACATTGAGTTTAAGGATTGAAAGGATGGTCGCTATGATGAAAAGCTATGAAATTTTTCTGAAATCAATTATTGACGTTAAGAATTTTGTCAATATCGTGAACGAATATGATTTTGATATTGATCTTGAATCGGGAAGGTATGTTGTCGATGCAAAAAGCATAATGGGCATTTTTTCGCTCGACCTTTCAAAACCGATAACCATGAGGGTTTATGCCGACGACCCGTCGGAAATCGAAAAGAAAATTGCTCAGTTTGAGAAGAAGTAGTTCGGGCATAAGGTTTGATTAAGCAGATGTATTATTGGGGCTGTTTAAAAAGTCTTTTGCATGAAACTGCAACCCTAATGGGGCAAACATGTCAGAGCATGTCCGGGTCGCAATATGATCCGCAACCGTTTATAGATATGTTTTTCTTTTGGAAAATTGATAAAATTTAAGTCAGACAATTAACAGTAATTATTTTATGTGTGTTAATTGTCTGACTTTGTTTTTGTGCGAAAATTTATATATTGAAAATTTACGGGGACAACAGAACGCAGAGCTGTTAAAGCCGAGTGCTGTACGACACGGCTTTGCCGATGATGCGGATGCTTTTTCCCTGTTCGGGCGTGAAAATCATCGGCTTATATTTTGGATTGTCGGCAACGAGTGTGAGCGAATTGCTTCCGTGATACACTCTTTTGAGCGTTGCTTCATCATCAATGATAACGGCTGCAATTTCGCCGTCATCAACAACGTCCTGACTGCGGAAAAAAACGATATCCCCGTCCTTTATTCCTGCGCCGATCATGGAATCGCCTTTAACGCGGAGGCAGAAATCGGCATTGCAGTCGCCGACCATGGTGCAGAACTCATGCTCCTCGTTTGCAAAGGTAGGTTCTCCGGCATGGATTTTGCCGAGCATGGGAATTTTCCTTTGAGGAACTGCCATAACCGATTCGGGCAGACAATCCTCATCCCAGCCCATGAGATATGCCGGGCTGCATTTTAATATTCCTGACAAAGCCGTGACAGTTTCATGTTTTAAATTTTTGATTCCGCCGCTTTCGTAGCGCTGAACCGTTGCTTCGCTTACGCCAAGCTGTTCCGCAACCTGCAAAAGAGTCAGATTAAGAGCATTGCGCCGCTCTTTCATGCGTTTTTGAAAATTCATATCAGTTTACCGCAGCCTTTCTGTCCGCATGAGGGAAAATCCCGTGAAATCAATAAAAGATTTGCGGCGTCTTACAGCGGACTTGTAAGACTGTACAGCACAGGGATTCGGCCGTGCATGACCGTTAATGTAAATAAGGCTGTGCGTCCCGTGATGAAAAGTGTGCCGCAGTGGTTTCCTATCGTGATTATAACACTGACTTTCTTAAAATGCAATAAAAAAATAAAAAACTTACATAAAAAGTATTGACTTTCGTCATTGCGGACTGTATACTTCTTGCATAAGACGTAAGAAAACAAAAAAACTTGCATAAAAAGAAAGGCGGAAAACAAATGAACAGAATTAAATTTTGCGTTGTGTGCGGCAGAAGGATTCCGGAGCTTTCGCTCAGAAAGCGAACATGCAGCGAATTTTGCAGAGCAAGAAAAAAATGCGGCTATGCTCCGTACATACATTACAAAAAGCCGCCGTATGAAGATTTGACGCGTTTACAGCAGCAGGCACAGGCTGCCGGGCTGTCGTACGGAAAATACATTGCACTGCGTGACAGCGGAGCATTGAAAAAGGAGGAGGTGAGCATATGCCGTTACTGATACAATGTCCGTTTTACATAAATGAAAAGCGGCTTAAGACGTTCTGCGAGGGCGGCACGCTGAAAAGCCCGGATTTGCGTTATCGGCGCGAATTTCTTATGGATTATTGTGCTTCCGAGGAAGGGTGGAGAACATGCACGATTGCAAAAAGTCTTGACAAATATTATTGCAGACCCGAAAACGAAAACTAATGAAAGGATTGAGATTATGAAGCTGAAGGAAAAATGCGAAATGCTCGAAAGAAAAGAGGCGCTCGGTCAAAAGAAAATATCGGAGCTTGAGGAAGAAATTACGGCGCTCAGGCAGCTGCTTGACTGCGCGGCGGCAAATATTGCGCTGCTTGTGTCGGAGCAGGGCGGTGTGCGCCCGGTGCTGATCGTACAGAACGAGATCGGCAACCGGCACAGCCCCACTGTGATCGCAGCGGCCATTACAT
>CAJJUC010000217.1 GCA_905195005.1 uncultured Eubacteriales bacterium
CACCGTCCGCCTCTCTCTATAACCGGTTCAGGGTATTTACTCCTTCCCTTCATTGCGTTTGGTTATTAAATTAATCACATTATAACAGAGAAAATGTTCTTTGTCAAGAAAAATTTTCAGATTTTATCAGTTTTTATTTTCAGATTTTATCAGATTTTATCAGTTACTTTTTTTGTCGGATACTTCAATGTCCGAAAACGTCAGAAGTATCTCTCCCTTGTCCTTCTTTGCGTTGAAAACAGCTGTGCTTCCGGGAATAATAAGCTCCAGCGGGTTTTTCATCAGCACAATCTTTGTGCCGTCTCCGATTGCATTCACTTTCTTATATGTGCCGGAATTTATCGTGCACGTTCCGCCGCGCACGATAACGCGGCTCGGCTTGCAGTCGGTGAAGCTTGTGTTTCCGTCAACGCCGTCGCCGATGATAACGGAGGTGCTTTCCTCCATGCCTTTAAACGACACATCGGACGCTTTTACCAGAATATTTCCGCCCGAAAGCTTATCCGCCGTATATTCTCCGCTTTCTGTTATGTACATGCTTACAAGCTTATCCATAATCTGCGCAAATTCAAGGCGCGTCATCTTATCGGTCGGGCGCAGCGTCAAATCCTTTTCGGGAAGATATCCGCCGCCCGCAATTTTTGAAACGCCGTCCTTTGCCCAGTCTGCAACAAGCGCGGCGTCAATGTATTTATTAAGCGTGCCGTCCGTTTCGGGAAGGTCAAAAACCCTTGAAAGCACAATCATGGCTTCCTGCCGGGATATATTGTCTGTGGGATTCAGCTTGTTGTCGCTGCCCTGAAATGCCTCCATTGCAACCGCTTTCGCCATGGAATCGAAAAACCAGTCTGATGCGGAAACATCGGTGTAGCTGCCGATGTCGGCTGCCTTTGAAGCGCCGAAAGCGCGAACCGTGATTGCCGCCATTTGCGCACGTGTTATCGCGTCCGCCGGGCGGATTGTTTCATCCTCAAAGCCGGTAAGCAGATTGTTGTCAACCGCGCGCTGAAGGCAAGCTCCGTCATCTCCCGACGGCATGTCCTTAAACGCTGCAAGTGAAGAAAGCGGAAGCGAAACCGAAAGCGCCGCCGCAAGAATAAAAGCCTTAATTCCTTTTTTCATTTAAAACCCTTCCTTACCTGTAAAATAATAACCCCGCAGTGCCGTTTATTTCGGAATATTCTAAACCTGCGTGAGCAGGTGGGTGATCTCGGAGCTGCTCCTGGGTTTCCCTCTGACCCGTAGGTAAGGGCTTACACGCCACAGCTCTATGCAATCTCCCGTAGTAGATGTGTTGGTTAAAATAAATCCGTAATTGCGCACACCGCAGGGTAACAATGCCATATTAACATAACGGACTGAAAAAATCAATCCATAAATTCAAATTCATCTTTATTTTTTTCTTTAAAAATATTGTAAACCGCGTCAAAAATTTCTCCGTCGTCAACGCCCTCAAGCATTTCCTCACCATCGATTTCAACAAGCTTCATAACATATACCTCGCCGTCAATCTCGTCCGAATCGGTTGCAGGCGTCATCAGAAAGTATGTTTCGTTCTCATATTCCACCGTATCGAGAAATTCATATTCCTCCTCAACGGTGTCAAAATTCTTTTCGTTTTCGTTCATTATAATCCTCCGTTTCAAAGCTTCAGTGAGCGCAGCTGTCAAGATAACCCTGCAAAATGATAACGGCTGCAATTTTGTCAACCTTGGTTTTGCGTTTTTTTCCGCTCACGCCGCCCTCCTCAAGAATCCTGTGAGCTTCGGTGCTGGAAAGCCGTTCATCCCATAAAACGTACTCAACGCCTGTTTTCTCGGAAAGCTCCTCGGCAAATGCCTTTGTGTATTCCGCGCGGTGACCGGCCGTGCCGTCCATTCTTTTCGGATAGCCGACAACGATTTTTCCTATATTGTTGCCTGCAACGATTTCGGCTGCCTTTTCAAGCTGCAACCCGCGGTTTTTTTCGCAGATTGTTTCCATGGGCGTTGCCACCATTCCGAAAATGTCACTCACCGCAACGCCTATGCGCGCTTCGCCGTAATCGAGTCCGAGGATTTTTTTGCCGGGCATCATTTGCTTCACTCCCGAATTGTTTTATCGTAATGTAATTATAACAGACGCGCGGCATTATTGCAATATATAATTTAAAAAAATGCTTTGCGGCGGAATCTGTTCATAACAGTGATGACCGCCAGGCTGAGGAAAAACCACAGCACGCTGTAAAGCGGACATATCTGCCCCGAAACATTTAAAAATCTGTCGGAATAATCCCAAACATTCCATTTGAGAATAATATTTAAAATCGTGCCCGACATGTATTCAACCGCGGTAATCGCGCCCGAACAAATCAGCGCCTTTAGCGCAGGCTTCATGTTAAATGTGTTCACGGCGCCTATTATTATAAGGCACAAACCGCCTACCGGCGCCATTGCCCAGTGCGTGTAACCGCGCCATAAAATTTCAAGCAGACAGTAGCCTGCCGCACCGGTTAAAAAAAGATTTATAAAATAAAGCTGTTTTTTCATTATTTCCGCTCCTTAAGCATAGTTCTATTTTCCCTCGGAGCGCGTTAAAAATACGGCTTTGGAATATGTAAAATTTCACAGCGGCAAATATTGACAGCTTGCCTGTAAAAATGTGTTACAAATTGCAGAAGAATATGGTATCATAATTATGCCAAACTAATTGAATATTTTGACGGGAACCTTTCCTTCCTTTGATATAAAGGATAAAAATTGAAGTGCACCAGTCCGAAAAAATTGACGGTAAAACCGTTCAGCAGCTCGCAATTCACTATAACTGCATAGGCAATATAGAGATTCCCGACCTTGAAAAGCTGCCCGAAAATAATGTTTCGGTGCACACAAGGCAAGGTGTAGATGTTCATTATGCGTGTGCAGCAAGCTAAAAAGGCAATAAAAAACCGAGTGTCATACAAAACCTTTCAGGTTCTGTAAGAACACTCGGTATGGTGCGAGAGACGGGACTTGAACCCGTATGGTATTACCACACGCACCTTAAACGTGCGCGTCTGCCGATTCCGCCACTCTCGCATATGGTGGAGGAGGATGGAT
>CAJJUC010000218.1 GCA_905195005.1 uncultured Eubacteriales bacterium
CCGATAATCACCGCCGTGACAAGATTAACCCCAACAATCGGAAGCGCCGCAAACGGAGCGGCGGAGTTATAGAGCAGAAGTATTATAAATCCGCATATTATGCGGCAAAGAACGTCCGCGGCGGTGCGCATGTTCATGAAAAAAAGTATAAGCAGAAGCGCTCCGCCGAAAATCAGCAACACGTCCATAATCATCACCCATATTATAATATGAGCGTTTTCAGATATTAAGAAGCTTTTTAAGCTTTTTATCGGGATAAAACCGGATAATTCTTCCGCCGTGCGTGATTCTGTCCGCGCTTACGGAAGCATTGTCAAGATAAACCACGTCCGTAAGCTTTTCGATAAGTCCGTAGCGCGTGTATATTTTAAGTATGCCGTCCGTCAGAACATATGTAACGGTGAACGTTCCCTCGCGCAGGATTTTATTCACGCGGACGGATGCCGCCGCAACCGTGCAAAGCTCAAACAGCCATGAAGCCGGCAGCTGCTCCGCAACAAAAAACACAACAGCGCACAATGCCGCCGTTATAAGCAGTGCGGAAACGGTTTTGCGCGGTGTACGCGGCAAAAGCGCGCTGCCGCGGTAAAGCTCATCATTCGTCATTTTCATTCTCCTCCTAAATAACCCAGTCAACTATCAGCCCGTTCGGGAACGAACCGCCCTCCGTTTCAAGCACGGCAAACGATTCGCAGCCCCACCGCGGACGTGACACACTGCCGGGGTTTACAAGCAGCAGTCCGTCCTCCGTTTTTTCGAAAACGGGGATGTGCGTATGCCCGAAAAGAGCAGCGCAGCATCCGTTTTTAAGCGCCGCCTCCTCAAGCCTTTGCGTGCTGCGGTGAACGCCGAACGTGTGCCCATGGCAGATAAAAAGGCGGTAATCTCCGAACTGCACAACATCCTCCGTTTTTCCGCAGAAAAACAGCTCGTTATTTCCCATAACGGAGAAAACCGGAATATCGGGGTATTCCTTTTTTATAAAATCAACGTCTCTTTGTATATCGCCCAGATGAATTATCATATCGCACGGTGACATTGCCTCGATTGCTCTCATGCAAGCGCGCACATCGCCGTGGCTGTCGGAAAGAATTATCGCACGCATCAAATCACCTCTCTTATCAGTTTACATGAAAGAACGCTTTCTGTCAATATTTCATATACTGTTACAAAGGATTTTTTATAAGGAGTGGATGAAAATGGATATTATGAGCATGCTCGGGGGAATGAATAAAAAACAGCTTGACGAGGCAGTGAGAAAGGCAAAGGAATTCGGGAAAACGCAGCAAGGGCAGCAGATTATCGAAAAGCTGCGGCGCGGTGAGCCGATTGACGGGATTCCGATTAACAAAGCCGAGCAAAGCCGCATTATGAATGAAATTTCGAAAAATCCCGACCTTGCGGCGCGACTTTCGGAGATTCTCGGAACAAAGGAGTAAAAAAGACATGGACATTGAGCAGGAAATCGGGAAAGCGCTTGCCGATCCCGATATAATGAACAAAGTCGGAAGCATTCTTTCGCAGCTTTCCGCAGGTGATGGAAACAGCGAAGAAAAATCGGACGCACCGCTTTCGGGCGGCGAAAAAGGAATCCTTTCCGCACTTTCGAGCACGGCGAGCGATGACAGAACGCGCCTTTTAATGGCAATAAAGCCGTTTCTGAGCGAGAAACGTGCGCCGTATATGGACAGCGCTCTTGCAATTCTCCGCCTTGTCAACATGGGGAAAATCGGCAAGGATTTAAAGCTTTTTTAGCGGGGTGACAGCATGACCGTAAGGAAAATGAATCCCTTTGTTGCGCCGCAGTATTCGCGCGCGGAAAGAGAAGCCGGGAGGACTTCATCCGCCCCCGAAGCAGGCGCGCCTCCGAAGCCCTCTGCCGCCGTGCTCGGGGGAATCGACATAAAGAAAATTATATCCGAATTTAAAACGGACGACTATATCTTAATCGGGCTGATCGCAGTTCTGTTTTTTGAGGGCTGCAATGACTATATTCTGCTTGCAGCGCTCGGATATCTGTTTATAATGGGAGTTTTGCAGGATTCCAACTGAAATTTTATCCGCTTCTAAAAAATTTTTCTCAAAGTGTTGAAAAATATATTTTTTTGCTGTATAATAGATTACAGATGATAAAAGGCGGTGTATATTTATGAAAAAAACGGCTGCGGCTGCGTTGATTGCATGTTCGGCGCTGCTGCTTTACGGATGCGGAAACGGGCAGAATACCGTTTCGATTAAGGATAAGGACATCAGACTTGAAATTGACGATAAATACACTGTTAAGGCTGAAAGCAAAAAGGGCGACACGATTACATGGTCGAGCAACGACGATAAGGTTGCGGTTGTCGGTCCGGACGGAACGGTTACGGCTGTCGGCAACGGAATAACAACCGTGACGGCGAGCGGCAAAAACGGATACGCGCATGTCGGGATTATTGTCGGCGGTGACGACACATATGTTGACGCGGACGGCAACGAAATGCAGACCTTTAACGGAGAAAGCGATATTGAGAAAATTTCTGTCGGGGTCAAAGCAGGCGGAAAAGACGATATATCGGTGAAAAAGGGAGAAAAGCACACGCTTGTTGCAACAACAACGCCGTCGGGGATTAAGGATAAGCTTGTTTGGAAAACCGCTGACAAAAAGGTTGCCACGGTCAGTGAAAAAGGCGAGCTGGAGGCTGTCGGCGCAGGAAAAACCACAATCCGCGTTTATGCGCCCAACGGTGTTTACGGCGAACTTATTGTCCGCGTGAGATAATCAAATAAAAAGCTGTCGAAAAAGTCCGGATAATGCCGGGCTTTTTCTTTGCTCTGTGGTTTAATATTCTTAGGCGATGAAAGATGTTGCGAAAAGGATACGAGAACAGATATCAAACCATGACCACCCGTCAAACATAGTGGGTGGTTCTTTGTTTCGGACGTTCCGTCCTCAAGCGGCTGAAGCCATAAAACGAGGGGCTGCGGCACAATGCTTTGCATTGTGCC
>CAJJUC010000219.1 GCA_905195005.1 uncultured Eubacteriales bacterium
TAAGGTTTGCAATATAAGCCGCAACAGTTCCGCCGCCGCCGAAATCCACCTTGCCAAGCTCGCCTGTCTGCCAAACGATGTTGTGTTCGTCAAAGAGCTTTCTTACTCTTCCCACAAATTCAGCAGAAGCATCGGAAGTGCCTGACTTGCCTCTTGCGCCTGTGAACTTTGTGGCAACAACGCCGTAGTTTATCTGTGATGAGTTTCTTATCTCGAACGGCTCTGAGAATGTTGGGTCATATGCCGCATTTACGTCTGCTGAAAGGCACTCGGAAGCAGAGATAACGTTTCTGCCCTCAAGTCCGTATACCTTTGCAAGGTCAGCGATGAAGTATGGCAGATATGAGCTGTTAAGTCCTGTGTTGCCGTCGCTTCCTGTTTCTTCCTTGTCTGTGAGTATGGTCATGCAGGTCTTTTTAGGGTCTTTGCATTTGAGGATAGCCTGCAAAGCTGTGTATGCACAAACTCTGTCGTCCTGACCATAAGAGCCTACCATGCTTCTGTCAAAGCCAACGTCCTGTGCCTTGAATGCAGGAACAGCTTCAAGCTCTGCGGAAACGAAATCGTCCTCTACGATGCCGTATTTCTCGTTAAGGATAGCCATTATGTTGAGTTTTACCTTGTTTGAAACAGCGTCATCTCTGAATGGTCTGGAGCCTATGAGCAGATTAAGCTCCTCGCCCTTGATGAGCTGTGGAGCAGGTCTTTTCATCTGAGCGTCTGCAAGGTGCGGCAGGATATCAGTTACGCAGAAAACAGGGTCATCCTTGTCCTCGCCGATATTTACTGTAACGCTTTCGCCGTCAGCCTTTATAACAACGCCATGAAGTGACATTGGAACAGTTGTCCACTGATATTTTTTAATGCCGCCGTAATAGTGTGTTTTGAACAGACAAAGCTCCTTGTCCTCGTAAAGTGGGTTCTGCTTAAGGTCAAGACGTGGTGAGTCGATATGAGCGGCAGCAAGTCTGATACCTTTTTCAAGACCGTCCTTGCCCATAACTGTAAGTATGATAGCCTTTCCTCTGTTTACAAAATAGAACTTGTCGCCGGCGTCATACTTCTTGCCCTTTTCATAAGGCTTGAAGCCTGCTTTTTCAGCCTGAGCCACTGCCTCGATAACAGCCTCACGCTCTGTCTTTGCAGTGTTCAGAAAGCTTTTATAGCCCTCGCAGAACTTGTCTGCCTTTTTGATTTTTTCTTCGCTAAGGCGAAGTCCACCGTTTTTCTTATCCGAAAGAAGCTTTTCTTCGTTTTTGGCAACCTCAAGCGCAAGCCGCGCCTTTTTATCCGATATCCACAGCTCGTTTTTCATATATTCCAGTATCTCGCTGTCACCGAAGCCATCGTCAATCATTTGGCGCGCTGTTTTTGCCGGGCGGATTCCTGTTGAAATCCCCCACGGTGCAGGAATATCCGAAAGCTGCCTGCAAGCCGAAAAAACCGATTTTTTCACCGCGTCGCTTACCCCGCGTTTGGACGCGGCGGTGCTTTCGGAATACTCACCCGTGCCTTTTCTTCCGTCCTGTAACACAACGGCAGCTTTTGTGCAAAAGCCGCCCGAACAGCTTTCAAAAGCCGAAAAAGCCGTTATATCATCGTTAATATTAAAAAACAGCTGAATTATCTGACGGACGGCGTCCTCACATTCATGCCCGTTTGTTATAACCCTCATGCTGCCGCCTCAATTCACGTGATTTGTTATATACGGATTTTCGCGGCGCTCCGCTCCGATTGACGTTTCATCTCCGTGACCGGGGCAAACGCGGACATCGTCCGCAAAAGTGTCCATCAGTCTTTTAAGCGAGGCAAGCTCCTTGCCTATATCACCGTGGTCAAATCGCCCGATTGAGCCGCGGAACAGCAGATCTCCGTCAAACAGACATCCATCGCAGAAAAAGCACACGCTGCCCTCGCTGTGACCGGGCGTATGATAAACCGTTATTTCCGAAGCTCCGAGCGTGAGCTTCTGCATATCCTCAAGATATTTTGTTGCCCTGCACGGCTTCGGAGGAACTCCCGTCAGAAACGACAGGTTTTTTTTGTTATCCGTCAGCATCGGTTCATCAGACTTGTGAATATAAACCTCCGCACCGGTTTTTTCCGCCAAATCGGAAACCGCGCCGATGTGGTCAAAATGCCCGTGGGTGAGCAGAATCATCTTAAGCTCCGCACCTCCGAGCGCAGCAATAATTCTGTCGCAATCGCCGCCCGGGTCGATAACGGCAGCATCCCTTCCCTCCGTCAGTATATAGCAGTTCACATCAAGCTGCCCTGTCTGAATACATTTCACATTCATCAGCTTCGTCCTTCCCTACTGAATTGTTCTCTTTATATCATAAATTCCCGGCACGCGGTGCAGCTTTTTAATCAGCAAGTCAATCTGCGGCTTGCTTTCAACCTCAACCGTTATATCAATATGCGCGGTTCTGTCCTTAATAACCCTCGCATTAGCGGCAATAAGGTTCATTTTTTCACCGGCAACAATGCCGATAACATCCGACAAAATACCCGAACGGTTCATGCATTCAATGCTCAGCTCGGTGTTGAAGCTGCTTGAAACATCGTCAAGCCAGTTACATTCAATCATTCTTTCACGCATATCATCGGTGAGGTTTTCGGGCTGAACATTTACGCAGTCGCGCCGATGAACACTTACGCCCCTGCCGCGCGTTATAAACCCGACAATATCGTCACCCGGAACAGGATTGCAGCAGCGCGAAAGGCGCACAAGGCAGTTATCAACGCCGCGCACCTCAACGCCGGAGGGATTCGATTTCTTGTTTGCGGACGGATTATGCGCGGCAATGGGCGCCTCCTCCTTGTGCTCCGCAGCATAGCTGTCACGCAGACGCGCAACAACCTTTGCCGCCGTTATTCCTCCGAAGCCGATAGCGGCATACATTTCATCCACGCCGGCAAAACCGTAGCGCTTGAGCATCGGGTCGAGATACTGA
>CAJJUC010000220.1 GCA_905195005.1 uncultured Eubacteriales bacterium
TTCCCGGGCAGGATAAGGTTACATATGTTCATATGACGCCGGAAAAAGCGGAGAAGGTTGTTGCCGAGCATATAATCGGCGGCAAGCCCGTGAAGGAATTTACCGCAGGCGCGGATGAAAATTAAGGAGGAAATGAAAGCAATGAGTTTATACAGAGCGCATGTGCTCGTCTGCGGCGGTACGGGCTGTACCTCGTCGGGCAGTGCACAGCTTATGGAGGAGTTCGAGGCGCAGCTCGCGGCAAACGGACTCGAAAACGAAGTGGAAATCGTTAAAACGGGCTGCTTCGGTCTTTGCGCACTCGGTCCCGTTGTGGTAGTTTATCCGGAGGGCGCTTTTTACAGCAGAGTACATAAGGAGGATGTTGCGGAAATCGTTTCCGAGCATCTTTTAAAGGGCAGAATTGTTAAGCGGCTTGTTTATTCGGAAACAATTGCCGAGGACGGAACAATAAAATCGCTTAACGATGTTCCATTCTATAAAAAGCAGCATCGTGTTGCACTGCGTAACTGCGGCGTTATAAATCCCGAAAAAATTGAGGAATATATTGCGTTCAACGGTTATAAGGCGCTTGCAAAGGTGCTTACCGAAATGCAGCCGAAGGACGTTATCGAAACAATAAAGCAGTCGGGGCTGAGAGGCCGCGGCGGCGGCGGATTCCCGACGGGGCTTAAGTGGGAATTTGCATCCAAAAGCGTTAATGAACAGAAATATGTCTGTTGTAACGCCGATGAAGGCGACCCGGGTGCATTCATGGACAGAAGCGTGCTTGAGGGCGACCCGCACAGCGTGCTTGAGGCTATGGCAATAGCAGGCTATGCAATCGGCGCAAATCAGGGTTATATCTATATCCGCGCGGAATATCCCATTGCGGTTAAACGTCTTGAAATTGCTATTAAACAGGCGAAGGAGTACGGCGTTCTCGGAAACAATATTTTCGGAACGGATTTCTGCTTTGATATAGGTCTGCGTCTTGGCGCAGGCGCGTTTGTTTGCGGTGAGGAAACCGCGCTTATGACCTCGATTGAAGGGCATCGCGGTGAGCCGCGCCCCCGTCCGCCTTTCCCGGCAGTTAAGGGACTTTGGGGCAAGCCGACAATTTTGAATAACGTTGAAACGTATGCAAATATCCCCGTGATTATAAATGAAGGCGCTGAATGGTTCAGCTCAATCGGAACGGAAAAAAGCCGCGGCACAAAGGTGTTTGCGCTCGGCGGAAAAATACATAACACAGGTCTTGTTGAAATTCCGATGGGCACGACTCTGCGTGAAATTATCGAAGAAATCGGCGGCGGAATCCCGAACGGCAAAAAATTTAAGGCTGCGCAGACGGGCGGTCCCTCCGGCGGATGTATTCCTGCTTCGCTTATCGACACTCCCATTGATTATGATTCGCTTATTTCAATCGGTTCGATGATGGGTTCGGGCGGTCTTATCGTTATGGATGAGGATAACTGCATGGTTGATATTGCGAAATTCTTCCTCGAATTTACGGTTGACGAGTCCTGCGGAAAATGCTCGCCATGCCGAATCGGGACAAGAAGGCTTCTGGAAATGCTTGAAAAAATCACAAAGGGCAAGGCAACGCTTGAGGACCTTGACAGGCTTGAGCTTTTGTGCTACAGCATAAAAAATGCATCGCTCTGCGGTCTTGGGCAGACGGCGCCGAATCCCGTTTTGTCAACGCTGCGCTATTTCCGCGATGAGTATATTGCTCACGTCACTGAAAAACGCTGCCCGGCAGGAGTTTGTAAATCGCTTCTCAGCTTCGAAATCAATCCCGATAAATGCAAGGGCTGTTCTGCCTGCGCAAGAAAATGCCCGGGCGACGCCATTTCGGGCGAAATCAGAAGCCCGTTTACAATCGATAAGTCAAAATGTATCAAGTGCGGAGCATGCATAGAAACATGCAAGTTCGGCGCTATTGAAAAGAGATAAGAAAGGGGTGCGATAAATGGAAACGGTTAATCTTAAAATTAACGGTATGGAAGTAAGCGTTCCTGCCGGTTCAACAATTCTTGAAGCTGCCCGTGCGGCAGGAATAGAAATTCCCACCCTTTGCTATCTTAAGGATGTGAGCCAAACAGGCTCTTGCAGAATGTGCCTTGTTGAAGTGAAGGGCGGAAGAGCGCTTCAGGCTGCGTGCGTTTATCCCGTAAGCGAAGGGCTGGAGGTTTATACAAACACTCCGAAAGTGCGCGACGCGAGAAAAATAACTCTTGAGCTGATTCTTTCAAATCACGAAAGAAAGTGCCTGACATGCGTTCGCAGCCGCAACTGCGAGCTTCAGACTCTTGCAGATGAGCTCGGTGTGACGGAGATTTCTTATGAAGGTATCAGAAACGAATATCCGATTGATGATCTTTCGCCGTCAATTGTCCGTGACAATAATAAGTGTGTGCTTTGCCGCCGCTGCGTGAACATGTGCAAAAATATTCAGACAGTCGGCGCTATTGACACTGTGAACAGAGGCTTTAAGACTCAGATTGCATGTGCATTTGAAAAGAGTCTTAACGCGGTTTCATGTGTGAACTGCGGTCAGTGTATTGCTGTATGTCCCGTTGGGGCGCTGCGCGAAAAGGATTCAACGGATGAAGTCTGGTCGGCGCTTGCAGATTCAGGCAAGCATGTTGTTGTTCAGACTGCGCCTGCCGTTCGCGCTGCACTCGGTGAAGAGTTCGGCATGGAAATGGGTACTCCCGTAACCGGAAAAATGGTCGCTGCTTTGCGCAGACTCGGCTTTGATAAGGTATTTGATACGGATTTTGCCGCTGACCTGACAATCATGGAGGAGGGAACAGAGCTTATTTCCAGAATTAAAAACGGCGGAAAGCTTCCGATGATAACATCGTGCTCACCCGGCTGGATTAAATTCTGCGAGCATAATTTCCCTGACATGCTTGACAATCTTTCAAGCTGCAAATCTCCGCATGAAATG
>CAJJUC010000221.1 GCA_905195005.1 uncultured Eubacteriales bacterium
AATTTAATACCTTATTTAAGTGTATTTGAAAATATAATTGCACGTGTCAGCTCATCGTCATCATTTTCATTAACTCTGCCGCAGTCTATATTTGTAAAGGCAACAGACTTGTCACTGTTTAAAATCATGCTGACAAGTGTATACGGCTGCGCCAGCCCGTCGCATTTTCTGCCGTATTCGGTTTTTGCGCCTGCCATTTCGGATATTTCGCCGTTACCGGTGCAGTCAATAAGCACCTTACACGCTATATTCGTAATTCCCGAGCGGCTTATAATCTTTGCGCCTTTAACACATCCGTTTTCTTTAAATATTCCGCAAATGCGGCTTTCATACAATATTTTTCCGCCGTTTTGAATTATCATCTGCTCAAAAACAATTTTCTTGCTTTCCGTGTCATGAGAGGTGTATTTTTCGGTGTATTCTTTTACGGCAGCGTCGCTTTTCAAAAATCTTCCGCTTTGTATTCCGAAATAATGATGGCAGATTCCCCCTGCCGTTGTCATGCCGCCTACGAATGAAAGCTCTTCCGTTCCGATGACTGACAAGCCGTTCTCCGCACAAAACAATGCCGCGGACGCGCCTGCTGTGCCGAGCCCGCAAATAAGAGTATCGCATTCCATCTCAAAGCGTATTCCCTCGGTGCGGCTTTCGGTATAAATCCCGTTTCTTTTTTCGGAAATGTACATCATTTAATATCACCTGTCTTTGCATATGTGACTGCGCAGTCGAACGCACTGATCGGATTTTCAAACGCGCATGATGGAATATATACAATATCGTTTTCAGCATAGAAATTTCTTTTTGCTTTATATTCCATACAATCGGCGGAGTATAGAAGCCTTTTTCCGCTCGTTTTTAAAAAAGCGTCAACAGCAGCTCTTGCAACTGTATAGTTATTTTCCTTTACAGGCAATTTCACCTTGCCGTCAACAGTTATAATATTGAAGAAAATGCTTTCTATGTTGCTGCCGATGATTGTTGTATCTATTATCTTTTTCGAATATACGGTTCTGAAGCCCGAAGCGCCGAAAATTTCGGTACTGAATATATCTCCGTTTTTTCGTTTGGATACAACACTTGTGTTCATAAGTACATTCTTGTTTTTGAGCAGTGAATAATAAGCGCTCACCGCACGCTCAAGCCTGATTTCTCCCGATTCAAAAACGCCTTTTTCTTCAAATGCCTTCAAAAGCTCGTGCGACTGCTCATTTCTTAAAGGACTTTCGTAATTCTCGCCGAAATTAAGCGCATTGAAAAACTCATACCCTGCAAGCAATCCTCTTTCGGCAATCAGACATTTTTCATTTAAAACCGCAGATATCCCCATCGCCGCAAAGGTTGCGCCGATTATCAGGCAATCGTAAACTTTTTCGGTGTCAACAGCCATTTTTCATCACCTCTTCTGCCGTAGCTTTTTCCTTAATTCTATACTATCATCGAACAAAAAGACTTACAATATGCATTTTTCATACATCAAAATAAGATAACAGGGAAAACCGCGGAAAAAGCACATTATGCTTCTCCGCGGTTTTTACAGCTTTATCCTACGGTAAGTACAACCTTGCCGACATTTTCGCCGCGCATAAGGATTGCATGCGCTTCCTCAGCTTGCTCAATCGGCAAAACCTTATATATCGTCGGTTTCACAAGCCCCTTTTCGATTTTCGGAAATACATTGCGCACAAGCTCCGAAAGAATCTTTGCTTTCACCTCAGGAGCTTTGGAGCGGAGCGTTGAGCCGATTATTCTGACGTTGCGCACATAGATATTCTTTAAATCAATTTCGGTTTTCTGCCCGGCAAGCGCAGCAATCATTATCCACCTTGCCCCGTGAGTTAAATAGGGCAGACACTCACCCATATGCTCTCCGCCGAGGCAATCAATTGCAACATCAACGCCGTGCCCTGCCGCAAGCTCGCGCTGCAAAACAACGGAAGTTTTTTCTTTTGATGTGTTGATTATAACATCGGCATTAAGGTGCTTTATTGATTCCGCTTTTTCATCGGACAGCACCGACGTTATAACCCTCACTCCGAACGCTTTCGCCATGGGGATTATAACACTTGCGAGACCGCTTGCCCCTGCGTGCATGAGAAGAGTGTTTCCCTCCTTAATCTTTCCTTCCGTAAAAAGATTTAAATAAGCTGTTGCGAACGCCTCGGGTATTGCGGCAGCTTCAACCATTGTGCAGTTTTTCGGTAGCGGCATCAGCATATCATATTTTACCGCAGCATATTGTGCATAACCGCCGCCGCCAAGCAGTGCGCAAACCTTATCACCGATTTTCCAATCCGATTTTTCCCTTGCTTCGTTTCCGATTTCAACTATTTCACCCGATATTTCAAGTCCCATCCAATCAGGGCATCCCGGAGGCGGCGGATAATCTCCCTCACGCTGCATCAAATCGGCGCGGTTAAGCGCTGCCGCCTTAATTTTAACCAGCACTTCGTCCGATTTTATAATCGGATCGGGAACATCGCTCCAGCTTAATGATTTATCGCTGTTTATCAGTATTGCTTTCATTGTTTTTCTCCCTTCAAATATTTTCCGCTCCGCAAGAGCGAAGCAGTATATTGTATAATTTCAGTTCGTACTCATAGTCAAACGGATTTTCAGCTTCTCCGCGAACCATTTTTGCAAATTCATTCATCATGCCTTCATATCTGTTGATTGGCTTTGAATTTGTCACCTCCGCGCTGTAATTCCAGTCACTCCCGTTTTTTTCGTCCGTGAAGCTTACACCCGTATGAAGATTTCCGCTGATGTCATATTCTTCCAGCGGACGCAGCTCAATTGTTCCCTTTGAGCCGCATATCACAAGCTGCCGCCGCGCAAA
>CAJJUC010000222.1 GCA_905195005.1 uncultured Eubacteriales bacterium
ATCGGAAAACAGGCGTTTGACGCAACCGCATACTATTACAAGGGTTATTATGATAATACGGAAGAGGAATCAAACTGGGAAAACGGTGCGCTTTATATAGGTAACCACCTTATAAGAGCATTTGTATCGGGTGAGTATGAAATAAAAGCAAACACCAAAACTATTGCAGGTTTCGCATTTAACGGTTGTGAAAATATGACAAGCGTAACGATTCCCGACAGTGTTGTGAGCATCGGAGACAATGCGTTTGAATACTGCACGGGCTTAGCAGCCATAACAATCCCCGACAGTGTAATAAGCGTCGGTAATCAGGCATTCATCAGCTGCACAGGCTTGACAAGCATAACAATTCCGAAAGGCGTTACAAGTATCGGCGATTATGCATTTCAGGATTGCTACAGATTGGCGGAGATAAAAGTTGCTGCGGAGAATAACGCTTATTGCTCCGAAAACGGCGTTTTGTACGACAGGGAAAAAACGGAGATTATATGCTTCCCGAAAGAAAAGCAAGATACCGTGTTTGAAATACCTGACAGTGTGACAAGCATCGCAACAGGAGCATTTTCGGAATGCCGGAATTTGACGAGTGTAACAATTCCGGACGGTGTGTCGGGCATCGGTGAATTTGCATTTTACGAATGCAGCGGTTTGGAAAGAATAATAATTCCGGACGGAGTGCCGAGCCTCGGATTGAAAGCGTTTTACGGCTGCTCAAGCTTAGAAAGCGTTACAATCCCGAACAGCGTAATAAGCATTGGAGAACAAGCTTTTTTGGAATGCGGCAATTTTGAAACGATTAATTACATCGGAACCGATGTTGAATGGAGTAAAATAATAAAAGGAACAAACTGCTCAATCGACGGGAAAAAGATGAATTACTGCAAAGGTATAAGCGCAATGCATATTGACGGGAGGACGGTTGTCCGACCGATACACATAGACAGCGGCAAAACCGTTATCCTTGCGATTTACAGCGGAGATAAGCTTGTCGGAATACAGTCAAAGATATATGACGGCGCGGAGGTCATGTTTGAAACAAACGAAGCTTGTACAGAGTTAAGAGCTATGGTTTGGGAAGATCTTGTCAGCATGACGCCTGTATGCAACAACAAAATTATAAAGTAGAGAATGGCTGCGGCAAAATGAAATTACATTTTGCCGCAGCCCTTTTTGAGTCGCAGTTAAAATTTACGGGAGTATTCTGACAGATGTGCCGATGGGCGTCATATCGAAAAGCGCCTCAGCATCTTCGTTATACATCCTTATACAGCCGTTTGAAGCCGCCGTTCCGATGGACGGCGGATTATTTGTGCCGTGAATCCCATACCCGCGCTTTGAAAGCCCGAGCCACCGCGTGCCGTACGGTCCGCCGGGGTCAAGCTCCTTGTTGATTATTGTGAAATTGCCGATGGGCGTTGGCGTTTCCGGCTTACCGGTTGCGATGATATATTCGCGATAAATTGACCCTTTTTTGTAAACGGTAAGTCTTTTTGCCGCAACGTTTATTATAACGTCAATCGGAGAAGGCGCCAGCGGAATGCATATCACGCTGCCGACAGTCAGATTATTCGGATTAATTCCGGGGTTTGCGGCGCGTATTTCCGAAGCCTTCACACCGAAGGACGCGGCGATTGCGCCGAGCGTGTCGCCGCTGCGGATAACATAAAAGTTTCTTGTTTTGCAGTCGGGAAGCTCGGGAATCGGCTGTTCAATGCATATCCTTTGCCCGATTCGCAGATTGTATGGATCAAGCGTCGGATTGGTTAAAAGAATATTTTCGGCGGTTGTGCCAAACCTTTCGGCAATTGTCCCGAGCGTGTCGCCGCGGTTTATATTGTACGCAATCGATCCGGGCGGACACTGCACCGGCTGAACGGTTGCCGAAACAACACACAGGCGCGTGCCGATCTCAAGATTGTCGGGGTCAACGGAGGGGTTCAGCCGCAGAATGCTTTCGGGCGAGGTTCCGAAAAGCTTGGCAATCGAAAGTATTGTATTGCCCTCCTCAACCGTGTAGAATACTGCACAGCCGTTCATTTAATAATCACCTCCGTGCCGACGGTTGCAAAGTTGAACACTCTGTTCATATCATCGGGTGACAGGATAATATTCTCCGCACCGCACTTTCCGGCGCATATTTTACCCATGCCCGACGCAAGCATAAGGCGCTTGCCGCTGCCGTTTTCGGAAAAAATCTGTTTTGCGGATATTCGCGTGCTTTGCTTTGTTTCGGGCATTGTGCAGCTGAAGCGCTCAATATCGCCTGAGACAAAATCAAGCGTCATAATTCCGTTTTCAACAGTGATGCAAACGGGCGGCGGCGCAATGGGTATGCATAAAATCATGCCTCCGTAAATATTTGCGGGTTCAACGCCCATATTATAGTGGGAAAGCTGCTGCTCCGTAATCCCGAAATAGCGCGATATTGAATAAAATGTGTCCTCTGCGCCGACAACATAGTAATTCATTGTGCGGCACATCGGATAAAACTGGTGCGGCAGCGGAATGCAAAGCACCTCGCCGATGCGGAGGTTGTTCGGATCTGCATTCGGGTTGACCTCCGCCAGCCTCTCAGCGCTGCTCTGATACCGAAGAGCAATCGAATAAAGCGTGTCACCCTCTGAAACGATGTAAGGAAAGCTGCCCGGCGGACAGCTCCATGAATTGCTGCAAGTCATTTTTTTCACCTCTTATATTTATCGTATGCCGCTTTTTTCAGCTTTGTGAAACTTTACATACATTTAACACAAGTGCGGTTTCAAATCTAACATTACAGATGTAAAATACAGACATAAT
>CAJJUC010000223.1 GCA_905195005.1 uncultured Eubacteriales bacterium
GAATCTGAGAAAAACCGTTTGTGCGGCGATGGCAGGTGCGGCTATGCTTTGTGCGGGATGCAGCGCATATGCGTGGAGTGTTTACGACACGGAGTACGGAATGGAGTATAACGAACAGAGCAAAACCGCTGTGACAGAGAATATGGAACAAATGCGTGAAAAGGACGATCCGAACGATATAACATCTCTGATTTATACGATTCGTGAGGATGGTTCGGCTATGATTACAGACTATGCCGGCAAATTTATGGATGGCGAATACGAATTCAACATACCTTCGGAAATCAATGGGCATCCCGTTACTGCTATAGGCGATGGCGCACTTCGGGATGTTACGGCAAAAATTGTCGGAATTACTTTGCCTTCTACAATTAAAGAAATCGGAAACAGGGCTATTGAATGCCGATACTTAAAATATCTGAAATTAAACGATGGACTTGAGGTTATAAAAGACGCTGCTATCGACTGTGGTGACGAGCTGGAAACGCTGGTTATCCCCGACAGCGTGAAATACATAGGCAACGAGGCAATCGGCGGCAAGGCGCTTAAGAACATAACGCTTCCGTCAAACCTTGAATATATGGGCATGAGAATATTTTACGGCACGGCGTTTGACCAGGACGCAAACAACCGCGTGAACGGAATCCAGTATCACGGTCAGTACCTGATAGCAGGAATAAGAATCGGTTATGCCGAGCTTGACAGCTCCGACCCGTCCGCACCGACGGAAAACAAGCAAATCCGCGAATGGGAGGCAACGGGCGATATTGAAATCCGTGAGGGAATAACAATGATGGGCGTGGACGCTTTCGGCATGGGAAGCATCACATCGGTCAAGCTGCCGTCAACGCTGAAATCAATTCCTTATCTCGGATTTTACCAATGCAAAAATCTTAATAACGTTGTAATTCCCGGAAATGTTAAGCATATCGGAAACAATGCCTTTGCGTGGTGCGAAAGCCTTGTAAATCTTACAATTTCGGAGGGTGTTGAAAGAATAGGCGAAATGGCGTTTTTCCGCTGCAACAGCCTAAACGAGGTCACAATTCCGAGAAGCGTTACGCAGATTGACATGCATGCTTTCGGCTGGGATTATGTGAATGATTATGTGAATGATTATGATGTGAGAAACGAAAACCTTGTAATTAAGTGCTACAGCGGCACAGCTGCCGAGCAGTATGCGCGTGATAACGGCTTTAAGTGCATTTTACTCGACACGGGCGAGGTGATTGAAAAGGGCGAGCCGACTGCCGCCGCTGATGACAGATTTACATGCGAGGAAAAAGGCAGCAGCTGCGCCGTTAAAAGATTCAAGGACATAAAGAGTGCGGACGGTGACCCCAATCATTCGGGAATTGAATTTTGCCTTGATGACGGAATTATGACAGGCACAGGTACAGACACCTTTTCGCCCGATGACACTATTACAAGGGCGCAGTTTGCGACAATGTTTTACCGCCTTGCTGGAAGCCCCGATGCGGGCGAAAGCTCGCAGTTCACGGATTTAACGCAGGATTGGTATAAAAAACCCGTTGCATGGGCGGCGGCGAACGGAATTTTAAAAGGAACCGGGGCGGCAACGTTTTCGCCCGACGATACGGTGACAAGAGAGCAGATTGCGGCTGTGTTCTATCGTTATGCAAAGGCAAAAGGTCTTGATGTATCCAACGTTTCCTCAGGACTTGACAGTTATAACGATTATTCCGAAATTTCAGATTATGCGAAAACTGCGGTTGAATGGTGCTTTGATGAGAATGTTATGTTTATTTATTCTGTCAACGGATATGAATATGCAATATATCCGAAGGTTGCTCCATCGAGAGCCGATACGGCTACAATGTTTTGGAAATTCTCTTATGAGCTGAATAATAACTGAAAGGAAAGGCGGAATCCAGTATGATAAAACGAATCCGTGCGGCGCTGCTGGCACTTTGTATGGCGCTTTCTCTTGCACCTGTGCCGGCTTTGGCACAGGTCACAATCGGCAAATGCGGCAAAAATGTATACTATTCATATGATGTTTCAACAAAGGTGCTTGCTATAACCGGTACGGGCGATATGACGTCATACGAAATTTCCTTACCGGCGCCGTGGAAAAGCTTTCGCGAAGAGATTGAGAATGTAAGCATAGCAGATAGCGTAACAAGTATCGGTTCTTATGCGTTTTACGAATGCAGGGGATTAACAAGCATAACAATCCCGTGCGGTGTTACACGCATTGGCGAAAATGCATTTCAATATTGCTATAATTTGGAGCAAATAACAATCCCCGACAGCGTGACGAGCATCGGAAAACAGGCGTTTGCCCAGACGGCTTACTATGTTGAGGTTACAAACCGGGAAAACGGTGTGCTTTATATAGGCAATCATCTTATAAAAGCATTTGATATATCGGGTGAATATGAAATAAAATCCGGTACCAAAACCATTGCAGGCAATGCATTTGACTGGTGCAGTGGATTAACCGCCATAACAATACCGGGCAGTGTGACATATATCGGAGATGACGCCTTTTCCAATTGCGAAGGCTTGACAAGCGTAACAATTCCGAACAGCGTAAAAAGTATTGGAAACGGTGCGTTTGATAATTGTACCGGTTTAACAAGTGTAACAATACCGGGCAGCGTGACAAGCATCGGCGACAGTGCGTTTAACTACTGCACAGAATTAACAACCGTAACAATTCCGGACGGCGTGACAAGCATTGGCGGCGAAGCGTTTAAATATTGCTACAAATTGGAGCAAATAACAATCCCCGACAGCGTGACGAGCATCGGAAAACAGGCGTTTG
>CAJJUC010000224.1 GCA_905195005.1 uncultured Eubacteriales bacterium
CCTTGCACCCTGCCATAAGGTAAACGGCGTTTCGGCGCTGCACACGGAAATCCTCAAAAACGATGTTTTCCGCGATTACAATAACCTTATGCCCGATAAGTTTGTTTCGATAACGAACGGCATCACATACCGCCGCTGGCTTAAGCTTGCAAACCCCGGACTGAGCGAGCTTATCACATCAAAAATCGGCGATAAATGGATAAAGGAAGCAAAGGAGCTTGAAAAGCTGCTTCCATTTGCCGATAAAGCCGATTTCCGCAAGACCTTTAAGGAAGTCAAGCGGCAAAATAAGATTGCTCTTGCGGAGTATATCAAGGAGCATAATCATGTTGAGGTTGACCCCGACAGCATTTTTGACGTTCAGGTTAAGCGTTTGCATGAATACAAGCGCCAGCTTATGAATGTGCTGCATATCCTTTATCTGTATGACAAGCTTAAGAACGCCCCGTCGTTCGATATGTATCCGCATACATTCATTTTCGGCGCGAAGGCTTCTCCGGGATACACGCGTGCGAAGCTCATCATCCGCCTTATTAACGATGTTGCGGCTCTCGTAAACAATGATCCGCAGATTAACGGAAAAATCAAGGTTGTATTTATCGAGAACTACGGCGTGAGTCTTGCGCAGAAGATTATTCCTGCCGCCGACATCAGCGAGCAGATTTCAACAGCCGGAAAGGAAGCAAGCGGCACGGGCAACATGAAATTCATGGCGAACGGTGCGCTCACAATCGGAACGCTTGACGGCGCTAACGTTGAAATGCTTCAGTGCGTCGGCGATGACAATATCTTTATTTTCGGCATGAAAACGCCTGAGGTAAACCATGAGCTGCAATATGACCAGAACTCCGCGCAGAGCATATATGCCGCAAATGCCGAGGTTCACAGAGTTATCGACATGCTCATTGACGGAACGGTGAATCCCGCTAACCCCAGACTGTACTACGATTTGTATCAGTCGCTTATCTTCGGCGACCACGGAAAAGCCGACACATATATGGTTGTGCGTGATTTCGAGGCGTACTGCGCAATTCACCGCGTTGCGGAGCAGCAGTATAAAAACGAGGATTTGTGGGTTAAAAAGGCAATTATCAATGTTGCAAAGAGCGGATTTTTCTCAAGCGACAGAACAATCCATGAATATAACGATAAAATCTGGCATCTCAAACAGTATAAATAATAAAATAAGACAGCAAAGTAGAAGCTGCTGCGTTAAGTGTGCGGGGAACGGGAAGTTGTCCCTGCAACGAAAAGCGGAAAAATCCGTTTGCGGTGGCAGCTTCGCATTCCGTTGCTGCAAAATCGTTCAGCCTGAACCTTTCTGCAGCTTGCTGCAGAAAGGTTTTTGTTAATGATGAAAAATAATTCTTACTCTCTTAAAATCACAACTCACAAGCTTTGCGCCCTCGCTTTGCTGACGGCTGCAACAGTAATTTTAAGCATTTTCGGAACGTTCCGCGTCGGGAATCAGATTAAAATTCCGCTGAAATTTTTGACGGTGTTTCTCACCGGCGCTCTTTACGGTCCCGTTGCCGGCGGTCTTGTCGGGGCTGCCGGGGACATTTTAAATGCCGTGCTTGTTCCTGTCGGACCGCTGCTTCCGCAAATCACGGCGGTTGAGTTTCTTTACGGGGCTATTTTCGGGCTGTTCTTCTTTAAAGCCGAAAATAACGGCGTTTACTATATCCGCGCCGCGGTTTGCTCGCTTCTGCAATTTCTTATCGGAATAACCGTAACAACGTATATTCTTGTCGATGTCGGCTATTTCAGCTCATTCGGAGCCGCGGTTATTATAAGGCTGCCGGCGGCAATCGCAACGCTTGCCATGCACATCTTTTGTATATGCATTATGAAAAAGCTCATATTCGCCGGGAAACGGAGGTTCACCCTTGACTAATTTTAAAGAATATGCCAACAGCTTTCAGGCTGTGTCGAATCTAAAGCTGGACGGCGTGCGCCGCCTTGCCGAAAAGGTCGGAAATCCCCAAAGGGAACTTAAATTCATTCACATTGCCGGAACGAACGGGAAAGGCTCGGTGTGCGCTTTTTTGCAGTCAATTCTCACGATGTCGGGCATTAAAACGGGAAAATTCATCTCGCCGAACATGCTTGATGTTTGCGAAAGAATTTCAATTGACGGCGTGAATATATCGGAATCAGAAATGGATTCTCTCATGCAGCGGCTGTCGGAAGCGTCGCGCAGTGTGCATGAGGAAACAGGGAAACTCCCGACTCAGTTTGAAATATGGACGGTTGCCGCATTTATGCATTTCGCTGAAAAACGCTGCGGCGCGGTTGTTCTTGAAACCGGTCTCGGCGGCAGAATGGACGCAACGAATATAATTGAAAAACCGCTTTTCTCCGTGATAACGCGGATTGACATGGATCACATGAACTATTTAGGCAACACGCTTGAGAGCATTGCGGCGGAAAAATGCGGAATCATAAAAAAGGGCTGCCCGGTGATAACGCTTGATGATGAGCGCGTGGTAGGGGTGATTGAAAAAGCCGCCGCTGCTGCGGATTCGCCGCTGATAATTGCAAAAAAGGTGCAAAGCCGCGGATTTTCCGATATGTCTGAGCTGTTTGATTATGGAGATATCCCGGGGATCAAATGCGGACTTCCGGGCGTTCATCAGCTTGAAAATGCCTCGCTTGCGATTGAGTGTGCGCTTCAAATGGGAATTGAAGAAAAATTTATTGCAGGCGGAATCGAAAACGCG
>CAJJUC010000225.1 GCA_905195005.1 uncultured Eubacteriales bacterium
GGTCAGCGTTTCGCAGATAATGAGGTCTGCACCGCAGCGTTCGGCAATTTTTATGCTGTCGGAAAACGACTGCACAGCGTCCTCAAAATCCAAATCTCCGAGCGGCTTGAGCATTCTTCCCGTCGGCCCTATGCTGAACGCAATATATCTGTTTTCAAAGCCGCACATGGCTTTTTTTGCACATTCGATACCCTTTTCGATTATCTCACGATAGTTTTCAAACTTAAGGCGATGCGCCCCGAAAGTATTTGTTGAAATAACATCGCTGCCTGCTTCAAGATATGAGCGGTGCATTTTTACAACGGCTTCACTGTCGGTTATATTAAGCGCCTCCGGAGGATTTCCCGGCGCAAGGCTTCCGCTTTGCTGCAAAACAGTGCCGATGGCTCCGTCAAAATATATCCGCTCTTTTTTTAAACGTTCGGTTATTTTCAAAGTCAATCATCCTCTCCGATTCCGATAACAGCCGTGACGGACTTCACCGGCAGCATCATTCGGCTTTCGGTAAGCTTTATTCCGAGAAGCTTCTGCGCATTCAGAAAATCAATAAGCGGCTGCTGGTACGAAAGCCCGAAGCCGCCGAACCCGGGGCTGAACCGCGGGCGGCAGCTTTGCCCCTTTCCAAGGCGGTTATTAACGCAGTCTGCAAGCGCCTCCATATAAGCCGAGGCAACGGCGTCCGCAATGAAAAGCTCTGTCGGCGAAAGCGCCTCCTTGCGCGCAATCAGTCTGTCAACGGCTGCGCCGAGCGTTGCCGCAAAGGCAAACATTTCCGTGCAGCCGCTGAGATTCTTCGCCAGCAGGCGGCATTTAACCTCCGCAAATCCGAGGCGGCAAATATCGCCCGAAACCGATATTTTGCACCTCACAAAGCACGCGCGCGGCTCGCTTGCACTCACAACCTCCGCCATGCACTTATCTGCGCAGGAAAGATCCGCGCCGCGCTTCATTCCAAGCCTTAACGCAAGCTCGTTTTCATTGATTATAATTTCGCTTTTATCGGGAACAATCATTCCGCGTTCCGTGATTATCATGACAGTATGTCCGAAAGGTTTTCAAGAATTTTTTTCGCAACATCGGGCTTGTTCATGGAATAGACGTGAACCGCGTTTACACCGTTCGCGAACAAATCGATTATCTGCTCCGTTGCGAAAGCGATTCCCGCCTGCTTCATTGCCTCCGGCTTGTCGCCGTAGCGGTCGACAATGCGGCGGAAGCGCTGCGGAAGCATCGTCTGAGAAATTGAACAGATTCGTTTTATCTGCTTCGAATTTGTAACCGGCATTATTCCGGCGATCACGGGAATTTTTATTCCTGCTTTCAGTGCACGGTACATAAAGTTATAGAGAATATTATTATCGAAAAACATCTGTGTTGTCAGAAAATCGCACCCTGCATCCGCCTTGCGCTTAAGATTTTCAATGTCAGCCTCCGCGTTTTCGCTTTCGGGATGCGCTTCGGGATAACATGCTCCGCCGATGCAGAATCCGCCCTCGCGCCTGATTTCCTCCACTAATTCGCTTGCATAGCGGTACTCCATTGCACTTTTATCCATGCCATCGGGAATGTCGCCGCGCAGTGCGAGAACGTTTTCTATACCGTACTCCTTAAGCTTCTGAAGTCTGGTTTTAATCTCGTCATGATTCGAGGAAACGCAGCTCAAATGAGCCAGCGGCGTCACACCGTATTTATACTTTATATTTTTTGCAATGTCAGCCGTATATTCGCTCGTTCCGCCGCCCGCGCCGTAGGTCACGCTGATAAACGACGGATGAAGTGCGGCAATTTCCTCCGTTGCCGACTTAACGCTTTCGAACGCGGCAGAAGTTTTCGGCGGAAAAACCTCGAACGAAAGGCTCGGCTTATCCGCACTGATTATTTCAGATATTTTCATACTGCACCCCCGATACTGTTCTGCAATTATAGGGAATTTTATCACACATCCCCGATTTTTTCAAGAAAAAATTTGCCGCTGAAAAAAAATTGTCAGCGGCTTTGGTTTTTAATTTCAAAAATGCGCATTTCTCCGTTTTTCATTCGCTTGATAAAATCCTGCTCGTTTTCAAGCGGAGTTTCGCATTCCATTCCGCACAGCAGCGGCTGCTCTCTGGCAAGATGATTGTCGCTTCCCGCGGTTTTCAATAATTCGTAGGTATCGGCATAAATCTCAGCCATGTGATTTTCAAACTCCGTGCGACACGCATTGCGCACCTCGACAGCCTGAACGCTGCGCGGAAAAAGACGGATATGGTCAATATACGATGCCTCGCGGAAAGGATGCGCCTGCACGACAAATGCGCCGCGGTGCATCATAAACGGAAGCTCGTCCGTCTTTTTCATTTCCATGATTTCGGGATGAGCAAGAAACCACGCCTTGTCAAGCCCGTAAACCAAAAAATCCGTTCCGCAGTATGACAGCTCCGCACCGAAAAACACCTTCAGCCCTGCCTCGCGCCCTATTCTGACGCCTTCCTCATAATCGGCAAAATAGAAATTGATTTTCTCCTCATACGGAGCGCTTTTGTCATAATTCAGATTACCGTCCAGAAAGTGATTCGTGATAAAAACTCCGTCATACCCGGCGGATTTATAAAACTCAATGTTTTCACGGACGGATTTTTGCGCGCACAGGCTTACCGGGCGTGTGTGCAGATGCGTTTCATAGCGGAACATTCAATCACCTCCGGGCAAAGCAGATGCAGTATCCGAACTCGTTTTT
>CAJJUC010000226.1 GCA_905195005.1 uncultured Eubacteriales bacterium
CGGGCGCAACGGGATACACAAGGCTTGAGTTCAGCATCCCGTCACGCGGGCTCATCGGCTACCGCAGCGAGCTTCTTACAGCAACAAAGGGAACGGGGATCATGAATCACGTGTTTGACAAATTCGAACCGTTCTTCCGCGGAGATTTCTCAACGCGTTCGCGCGGAAGTCTTGTTGCACACGAAACGGGCGAATCTGTTGCATACGGTTTGTTTAACTCGCAGGACCGCGGAACGCTCTTTATCGGACCGGGCGAAAAGGTTTATCAGGGAATGGTTGTCGGCGAATGCAGCCGCGGCGAGGATATTGTGGTAAACGTTTGCAAGCGCAAGCAGGCAACGAACATGCGCGCCGCAGGCAGCGATGACGCGCTTAGGCTTACGACTCCCAAGGTTATGAGCCTTGAGGAATCGATTGAATTTCTTGCCGATGACGAGCTTTTGGAGGTTACGCCGAATTTCCTCCGCATCCGCAAGCGTATTCTCGATACCGATCTCCGCGCAAAGGAAGCCAACAGACTGAAAAAAATGCACGGCTGATAATTCTTACGTTAAATTTCTGTTAAATATGTTGACATTTACCGACAATTCGATTATGATATATATCAGAGGGAAAAAGGTAATATGTTCCCCCTAATAACATATATTGATTCAGGAGGTTTTAATTATGGGAAGCTTTGAAATACATGATCTTGACGTTTCTTCGTTTGTCAAGGAGCTTAATAATTGCAAGGGACAGGTTTGGATGACAACTCCCGACGGCGACCGCATTAACCTTATGTCGGCATTCTGCCGCGTTGTCGGACTGATGAGCGTTGTTCAGGGCGGAAAGCTCAGCCACGCTATGATAGAATGCGAAAACGAAGAGGACGAAAGCCGTCTTTTCAGACTTAACCTTTACGGTAAGGTTGAAGACAAATAAGCAAGCATACTAAAAAAGCTGTTCAGAGTCAATTGACTCTGAACAGCTTTTTTATCGGTTTATAAGGGGCTTTTTCAAGGGGATAGGAAAAAAGCTTTGGAATTAACAAACCGAGCCAAAGCGTTAGCTTCGGGTTCCCCTAATAAAAAAGTTACAATAGCTATACTGCCTGTAATATCTGCTTTTTCTCCTTTTCTTGCGTTCCGGAGTTTTTTACATCCCCTTTTTTACTGTTCGTTATTCCTATTTCCAGACTTCAACGCCGTTGTTTCTCTCATAGCCGTGCGCATTTGCCGCCTCAATAACATCAGCATAATACCATGCCGAGGGTGAAACGTCCGCAAACAGCCTTATATCATTATTGTGCTTATTTGCATATTCGATATCAGCCCTTCTTCCGAGCATATTATTAACGATTTTTGCCGCCGAAGCACGGCTGACGAATGAATCGGGGCAGAAAGCGCCGTCATCATTTCCCGAAATCCAGCCGAGAGCGGCTGCGTCGGAAATATATTGTGCCGCCCAATGCTCTTTTGCAACATCGGAAAATGTTTTGGCGCCGTTTACATCGATATTGACAAATCTCATTGCCGCTGCAACAAATTCCGCCCTTGTGATTTTGCCGTCGGGATTGAAAAGCTTTCCGCCGATTCCTTTTATAATGCCCAAATTTGCAAGCGCCGCAACAGCGCCGCAGTACCATGCGTCCGTGCTGACATCATCAAATGCGCTTTCGCCCGATACATTCTTGTCAAGCAGCAGATTATAGAACATCTGAGCCGCTTCCGCTCTTGTCATATTGCTTTCGGGCTTGAAAGTGTCGTTGCCGTATCCGTTCATATAGCTGAGATGCTTTTCAGTTTCAAGCAGCCTTGCAACCCCTGTCTTTTCCGGGTCTGCCGCGGACGGATTTTCATCGTTTTGTTTAATCTTCGTCCACTTTGCATAAAGCGTGATGCTTTTTGTAATCTTTGAGTTGAAATCAAATTCCGCGGTCAGGGCTCTGTCACTGAACCAGCCGTCAAATGTAAACCCGTCCTTTTCGGGCGAATCGGGCTTTTCTGCTTTTTCACCGCTTTTAACGCTTTGGCTTTCAACCTTGCTGCCGTCGGAATCGAAATCGACAGTGTATACCGAAGCCGTCGCTCTTCCGCCGCCTGAGCCGCCTCCGCCGCTGCTTTGCCTGTAAACGGTGACGGTAGCCGCAAATGTGCCGCTGCCTTGATAGTTTTCGCAGCCCTCGCCTTCAAAACCGCTGTAGCTTATTGTAACGGCGTATGTACCTGTTGTTTTTGTGATATCCGCAAACGGGACATCGGCATTATCCGCATTTTTAACCGCAACGGAAGTGGTTTTGAGTGAAAGCTCTTCATTTCCGAGCACGCCGCTTATTTCATACAATCGGTTCTCGCTTAACGCCGAACCGACGGCAGTATTTACGTCTTTCGCAGAAACCGTCAGTGTAAGCGGAGTTATATAAAGCGTTCCGCTTTGCTTTGTAATTTCATAGTTATCCGTCACATCGGTGCTTTCACTGTCCAAAACAGCAATGCGCTCTATTTCGTTTGCCTTTGAGCCGACATTTGTTATTTTGCTTTCGGCGGTCATAACGGCGGTTATCTTGTGCCCGTCAACCAATCCGCCCGAACCGGCAAGCTCCGTTTCATTTGATGAAAGGGGATTCGCGTCATACACCTTGCTGCTGTCCGCCGCCTTAACCGAAACAGGCTTTCTGCCGATTGCAACAGTTGCTTTCTCCGTGAAAAACCGCGTTACATAACCGT
>CAJJUC010000227.1 GCA_905195005.1 uncultured Eubacteriales bacterium
ACGGGAACTTTTACGTAATTTCTCTTCTTTTCTTCGGGATAAATCGAGAAAATCCCCTGTTCTTTCAGCGACTTGCCGAGGATGACTTCCGTGGCGATATCCGCAAGCGAAAAGCCCGTGGCTTTGGAAAGAAACGGTACGGTACGCGAGGAACGCGGGTTGACTTCGATAATGTACACGCGCTCGTTTTTATCTACGATGAACTGAATGTTGTACAAGCCGACGATACCGACGGCAAGCCCCAGTTTGCGGGCGTACTGTAATATTATGCCCTTTACTTTATCGGATATACTGAACGGCGGATAAACGCTGATGCTGTCGCCGCTGTGCACGCCCGTGCGTTCCACCAGTTCCATAATCCCCGGTACGAACACGTCGGTGCCGTCGCAGATGGCGTCTACTTCCACCTCTTTGCCGACGATGTATCTATCGACGAGCACGGGTTTATCTTCGCCGATTTCCACGGCGTTTTTCAGATATTTTCTTAAATCCGCCTCGTTCGATACGATCTGCATCGCTCTGCCGCCCAGCACGAACGACGGGCGCACGAGCACGGGATAGCCGATTTTTGCGGCTGCAGCGACGCCGTCGCGGATGTTGGTAACCGCCTTGCCTTCGGGCTTGGGAATGTTGAGTTTTTCCAGAAGTTTTTCGAATAAATCTCTGTCTTCCGCGTTGTCGATGGCGCGGCAATCGGTGCCGATGATTTTCACGCCGCGTTTTTCCAGCGATTCGGCAAGATTGATTGCCGTCTGTCCGCCGAAAGCAACAACAACGCCCTCCGGCTTTTCCACATCGATAACGTTCATAACGTCCTCGGGTGTAAGCGGTTCGAAATAAAGTCTGTCGGCAGTGTCGAAATCTGTCGAAACGGTTTCGGGGTTATTATTTATTATAATAACCTCATAGCCGAGCTTTTTAAGCGCCCACACACAGTGAACGGAGGAATAGTCAAATTCGATTCCCTGACCGATGCGGATAGGTCCCGAACCGAGCACGATAACCTTTTTGTTTTCCGTTGCCGTTTCGCGCGCTTCGCAGTAATCGTCACATGTTGAATAGAAGTAGGGCGTCTGCGCGGCAAATTCGCCGCCGCAGGTGTCAACCATTTTATATGCAAAGCTTTTGTGCTCCGAAAGCTCTTCTCCGCTCAGGCGGCTCAGGGCGTCATCCGTATATCCGAGCTGCTTTCCGCGGATATACTTTTCATGCGTCATGCCGCTTTTAAGGCTGCGCTCGAAATTGACAAGATTTTTGATTTTGTTTAAGAACCATTTATCTATCCTTGTAATGTCATGAATTTTATCGACGGATATTCCGCGCAGAAGCGCTTCAAACACCGTGAAAAGGCGCAAATCGTCAAGCGCATGAAGCCTTTCTTCAATATTTTCGATTGCCTGCGTTTCCTTGCGGTGCAGCGTGTCGGTCTTAATCTCCGCGCCGCGCACGGCTTTCATAAGCGCCTGCTCAAATGTCGGCGCAATGGACATTACCTCGCCCGTTGCCTTCATCTGTGTGCCGAGCTTTCTGTCCGCGCTCACGAATTTGTCAAACGGCCATTTCGGCATTTTGACAACGATATAATCCAGCGCCGGTTCAAAACATGCGTATGTTTTCCCCGTCACGTCGTTTTTGATTTTATCAAGCGTGTAACCGAGAGCGATTTTCGTTGTCACCTTTGCAATCGGATAACCTGTCGCCTTGCTTGCAAGCGCCGATGAGCGCGACACACGCGGATTAACCTCTATCACGGCATAGTCAAACGAATCGGGATCAAGCGCAAACTGGCAGTTGCAGCCGCCCTCAATTTTCAGCTCCGTAATTATATCGAGCGCCGCGCTTCTCAGCATCTGATATTCCTTGTCGGAAAGCGTGACAGCCGGAGCAACAACAATGCTGTCCCCCGTGTGAATACCCACCGGGTCAAAGTTTTCCATGCTGCACACGGTGAGCACATTTCCCTTTGAATCACGCATAACCTCGAACTCAATCTCTTTCCAGCCGTATATATATTTTTCGATAAGAACCTGACTGATCGGTGAGAGCAAAATCCCGTTTCCCGATATTTTTTCAAGCTCGTCCGCATTATATGCCACGCCGCCGCCCGCGCCGCCGAGCGTGAACGCCGGGCGCACGATTACGGGATAGCCGATTTTGCTTGCAACGGAGAGCGCCTCGTCCACCGTCACGGCTATGTCGGACGGGATAACGTGCTGCCCGAGCTTGAGCATGGTTTCCTTAAACAGCTCGCGATCCTCGGCGCGGTCAATGGCTTCGGCATTTGTTCCGATAAGCTTCACGCCGTTTTCCTCCAGAAAGCCCTCCTTTGCAAGCTGCATTGCAATTGTCAGTCCCGTCTGTCCGCCGAGTGATGCAAGCAGGCTGTCGGGGCGTTCCTTTTGTATGATTCGCTTAACCGTATTGCAGGTAAGCGGCTCAAGATATATTTCATCGGCAAGCGCTTTATCCGTCATAATGGTTGCCGGGTTTGAGTTCACAAGCACAATATTCACGCCTGCCTCACGCAGAACGCGGCATGCCTGTGCGCCGGCATAGTCAAATTCGGCTGCCTGACCTATCACGATAGGTCCGGAGCCTATTACAAGCACCTTTTTTATACTTTTGTCAAGAGGCATTTTACCGTTCCTCCATTAATTTAATGAATTTATCGAACAAAAACGAAGTGTCTTTGGGTCCCG
>CAJJUC010000228.1 GCA_905195005.1 uncultured Eubacteriales bacterium
GACGCGCCCGTCGAATCGATGGAATATTGGGAGGAAGCGGAAAGATATCTGCTTGACAATGAAAATAAAGGAGTATAAGTACAATGCTTGATAAATCATATTGGATAGCGCCGCAGACGGATATGGGCGATATTGTTCCGGAATTTGTGAAAACATTTGAAATACATAAAAAGGTTTCACGCGCGCAGCTGACAATAACCGCAATGGGAGTATATACCGCGCGGCTGAACGGGCAGAGAATCGGGGATTTTATTCTCGCTCCGGGGTGGACGAATTACGAAAAAAGGCTTCAGGTTCAGCGCTATGATGTAACGGAAATGCTCGGGAAGAAAAACACGCTGACAGTGCTTGTCGGCAAGGGGTGGTGCCGCGGAGTCATGCCGCTGCGCGATTACAACGTGTGGTCGGACTGCTCGGCAATCATCGGAGAGCTGACCGTTGAATACACTGACGGCAGTTCCGAAAGCTTTATCACGGACAAGTCATGGCTTGTGAACAAAAGCGCTGTGATATATTCCGATATATATAACGGAGAATATTATGACGCAAGAGGGATCGAATATCCGCCGCAGAATGTGTGCGTTAAGGACTTGCCGAGGCATATACTGATTGAGCAGGAGGGCGTGTATATCAAGGAGCACGGGCGCATAAAACCCGTTAGGTATATAATAACACCGCGCGGCGAGCATGTGCTCGATTTCGGTAAAAATATGACCGGTTACGTTGAATTCGAGCTTGATACCGGTTACGGAGAAAAGGTTGCAATCAGCCATGCCGAAACGCTTGACAAATACGGAAATTTTTACACGGCAAATCTTAGAACGGCAAGGGCAAGAGTAGAGTATATTTCAAAAAAAGGCAGGCAAACATATAAGCCGAACTTCACGTTTATGGGATTCAGATATATCAGGCTCGACGATTACCCGGGAAAAATCAATCCCGATAAATTTACCGCAATTGAAGTATATTCCGATATAAAGCGAACCGGTCATTTCAGCTGTTCAAACGAGCTTGTGAACCGCCTTTACGGCAATGTTATCCAAAGCCAGAAAAGCAATTATTTAGACGTCCCGACAGACTGTCCGCAGCGCGATGAAAGACTCGGATGGACGGGAGACGCACAGGTGTTTGTTAAAACCGCGTCGTATAATTTTGACGTTGAGAGATTTTTCACCAAATGGCTTGCCGACCTTGCGTCGGAACAGTATGATTTCGGCGGAGTGCCGAATATCATTCCGAATGCAATGCGCAAAACGATACCTCCGGATGACAAACACTGGTGTCAGTGCGCCGCATGGGGGGACGCCTGCGTTATTTGTCCGTGGCAGATATATCTCACATACGGAAATAAGGAAATACTTAAAAGGCAAATACAGTCGATGAAGAAGTGGGTGGAGGGAGTCCGCAGAAGCGGAGATAACGAATATTTATGGAACAGCGGCAGAATGCTCGGTGACTGGCTTGCAACCGACGCGGCGGACGGCTCGTGGAACGGAGGAAGCGACCAGTATTTTATCGCCTCGGCATTTTACGCAAATTCCGTTAACCTGCTTGCAAAATCAATGCGCGCGATCGGGGAGAACCCTGAGGAATACGAGGAGCTTTACCGAAATATCGTCAGAGAGTTTAAGAAAACGTACAGCGAGCCGAAAACGCAGACAGAATGTGCGCTTGCGCTTGTGTACGATCTGACGGATGACAAAGAGGGAACGGTGAAAAAACTTGCCGGGCTGATTGAGAAAAACGGCGGAAAAATCGCAACGGGGTTTGTGGGAACGCCGTATATACTCTACGCCCTGTCGGACAACGGATATGAGGAAGCGGCGTATTCGCTTCTTTTGTCGGAGGAGTTCCCGTCCTGGCTTTTTTCCGTACGCATGGGAGCGACAACCATATGGGAACACTGGGACGGCATAAACGAAAACGGAGATATGTGGGGCACGGAGATGAATTCGTTCAACCATTATGCGTACGGAGCCGTTGCATCGTGGATGTATGAGGTTATGGCAGGAATCAATACCGATGAAGCCGCGCCGGGCTTCGGGCGCGCCGTGATAAAGCCTAAGGTGACGGACAGGCTTGATTTCGCGGAGGCGTCAATCGAAACAAGGCACGGAACGATTAAATCACGGTGGGACAGAAACGGCGATGAAGTTGTCTACAGCATTACTTCCCCCGTTGAATTTGACTTCATTGCCGCAGACTGCAAAAAAACGCTGCCAAAAGGTGAATACAGGCTGATACAGAGCGGAACACATCTTGAAATCCGGTGAAAACATAAAAATGTATCACTGATACAAAATTTATACCACTTGGCGAAATTCGGCATGATGATATAATATGAATATAAGATATATGAGAAAGGAATGTCCGTATGACAAGGCAAGTGCAGAGTTTAACTGCAAAGAGAAATAAAAACAGCGTATTTTGGACAAATGTAAAAAGGGATTGGCGGCTGTATGTTCTGCTGTTTATTCCGATGATGTATTTCATTGTGTTCAAATATATACCCATGCTGGGAATTGCAGTTGCATTTAAGGATTACAACATTTTTCAGGGAGTTATTAAAAGTCCGTGGATAGGTTTACGGAATTTTGAAAGGCTTTTTGCAATGGATGATTTCAGGCGTGTGCTGTTTAACACAA
>CAJJUC010000229.1 GCA_905195005.1 uncultured Eubacteriales bacterium
CACTTTACAGACGGCAATGTCGGAAAAAGGCGGCGCATTGGAAAGCACTATGACGATTGATACTATGAACGGAAAGCTCTTAAAAAATTTTGTCTGGAATAACGAAATGCGACCGGTTATGCAGCCGATTGAGGAACGTTTGATGCTTTTTGGCGAATATCGCTATAAAACGGTTTTCCTGAAATGGAAGAGGGCAGCGGAGATTGATGCAGATTCATTCCGAGTTATGAGAAATTCGGAAATTATTGCGGAGAACCTTCCTGTAAAGCAATTTGCATTTACAGATTCCGAACCGCTTGCGGTGACTGCCGAGTACATGATTTGTGCAATGAAAAACGGACGGGAGGTTGCGCGAAGCAATGTTCAAAGTGTTGCTCCGGGAAACGGAATACATATTTTTGATGCTGCGGAGGCTGTTGTAAACAAAACCGATGATTCCGTTGGATACAGAGTATCTTCACCGAACGATGATTCAATGCAGATACTCGGAAACGGAGACAATCTTGACATTTCAACGAATATAGGCATCGGAAGCGATAACGGCTGGTGCTTTGCCGAAATCGGGGGAAGGATGGCTATGTACACCGGAAGGTACTACACATCGGCTGACAAAACGGCAACGAAAAACGGAAATATATATGTAGATCTCGGCTCATCATTTAAAACCTCCGACAGAGCGGTGAAGCTGACAGTTGAGTATTACGATCCCGGCAGCGGCTTTTTTAATGTCAGATATGTCAGCGGAAAAAATGACAGCGGAACAGGCACCCATTCAGTCATTCCGATTAATTATTCGTCTCCCGGCTGGAAAACGGCTGAAATAGTTTTAAACGGCGCGTTTTTTAACGGAGTGAGCAACACGAATCTTTTTACCGTTGCGGATTTCAGATTCGAATCTAAAAATACCGCCCCTGTTTATATCGGAAGCTTTACGATAGATAACAGCTTTGACGGATACGGAGAATTTGTTGCCGCCGCAGACAACACTCTTACAGAGCATGCGCAATCGGGCGGCGTTTTCAGAACCGGCGGAAAGCATGTTACGCTTATGGGTTATGACTCACTCAGAAAAGAAACTGCCGGCGGTGCAGATTATCAGCTTGATGTGACAAGTGACACTGCTTATATGTTTGTTGAAGAAATTGACGGGAAAAGCGCCGTAATGTCCGCAAATCTTCGCAGACCGAACAACACAGTCAGAAAAGGGCAGCTCTCGTTTGCTCTTGATTCGAACTCTTTTACTCCGGACGACAGCTGCTTGCTTATAGAAATGGAGTACAACTCCAATTATGCAAGTCCGACGCTTGAATATATATGCAGTGCGGAGCTTGACGGCGGTTCTCCGGCATGGGAATCCGATTCGGCAAAACCGAGAATCAGCGGAAGCGGCACATGGAAAACAGCATCGTTTTATATTGAAAATGCTGTGTTTAATAAAGAACTGAACGGAAAATTCAGCAACTATTTCACGGGTGAACCTGTTTTCAGAGTGCCTTGCTCAAGCCCTGTATATATTCACTCGGTAAAGGTATATCTTGAAAGCTCGGTAAAAAGCACTGAATCGGAAAAGTTTTATCCGGGCGGAGCACAGCTCAGCTTTGAAAACGGCGTTCAAAACGGAAAGGGAATAAGGCTTGACGATTCACAAAAGGATTCGTTAATGAGAACCGATAACGCCATGACCTATGTTACGTGCAGCGGCAGCATGGCAGCTTCAACGCAAAGCTTCTTAAACGGAAACAGTAACAGAAAAACGTATTTGTATTTTAACGCGGATGATGAGTTTATGTGGGGATTAAAGGACAGTTATTGCAGAATTGAAGTCACATATCTTGACAATTCGAGCGGTGCGATGGCGCTTGAGTACAGAAAAAAAGGTAGCTTCGGCAAGTCAGCGATAAATCAGACAAATACGGGAGAATGGAAAACATCGGCATGGAATATTTATGACGCATGTTTTATTAACGGACTGAATAATAATACCGATTTCCGTCTCAGTCTTGACACAACGGCTGAGGAGCAAAAGCAGCTGATTGTGAAAAGCATCAGAATAACCGGAGCATCACAGGCTGGCGAGGACACGCTGACGGAAGCGCCCGTTATATATCTTGCAGGGGATTCAACCTGTGAAATATATCCTGCAAATTATTATCCGCGCGAGGGATGGGGGATGGAGATAGGCAAGTTTTTTGATGACGGCGTAACCTTTATAAACAAGGCGAAGGGCGGCAAGAGCACAAGGAGCTTTCTGAATAATATGGATATAACCTCCGGCGGAAGCGTTCCGGACACAAGATGGTCGGACATTCTCGCACAGGGGAAATACGGAGATTACCTTTTCATTCAGTTCGGGCATAATGACAGGAGCGCCGCCGGGCGCATGACTGACCCCGACTCGCTGCAAAAGGATGAAACCTCATACAAATATAATCTGAAAAGATTTATTATTGCGGCAAAAGAAAAAGGAATGATTCCGGTGCTGCTGACATCTGTTTGGGAGAGAAAATTTGATGATGACGGAAAAATGTCCGATACAACAATTGAACCTTATCGTGCCGCAATGCGCGAAATCGGTGGAATTTATGATGTTCCCGTGATTGATGTCGGAGCGGAGCACAAAAAGCTTGCGGAACGCTGGGGTGTT
>CAJJUC010000230.1 GCA_905195005.1 uncultured Eubacteriales bacterium
AGCGGTCTTATTCCGATTTCAAGCACGTTGATAGGTGCAACAACCGCCATCGGTTCGGCAAAGCTTTTCGCCCATTTTTTAACGCCCTTGCGGTGAATACCGGCATATTCTATTGCGATTATGCTCATCAGCGCCAGTCCTGCCGTCACGTTCAAATCCTTTGTCGGCGGCTTATATCCGAAAATTCCGATTATATTCGCAACCGCTATGTAAATTACAATGCTGCAAATATATTCGCTGTAGCCTGCCGCTTCGGTTCCGAGCATATCCGTAATAAAGCTTTTGAGCCATGTTACTGCCGATTCAATCGCCAGCTGCTTCTTCCCCGGATTTTCAACCCTGAAATTCCGCACGAATACAATGCACAGAAGTATAACGACCGCCATTATAATCCATGTTACAACAACCGACTCCTTGATTCCGATTTTGCCGATTTTAAAAACCGTTTCACATTCGAGCTCGTTAAGAATTTTACCCGTCAGATCATCCATGCCGTTCACTTCCTTTCACGCTTCACGTATTATACTCTCACTTTCGGGAAAAAGCAATACTTTTCTTAGCTAATTCTTCACTAATTTTTCACTTTTTCGCGCTACTTTTCCATAAATTCCCTTATGCTTTTTTCTGTTTCACTTACCTCAGCCCAAAGCTCATCGGCGGTGGTGCGCACCGCGCCGCCGCCGAGAATTATGAGCTGCTCCAGACCGTCCGAGGTGGCAACGCGGACTCTGTGGTTTCTGCTCAGCTCATGCGTGACCTTTTCGATATACATATCCGCCGTTTCAGCTTCCTTGGTGTATACGACATCTATATTATGCACGCGCTCCACCGCGCCGTAACCGCCCTTTACCTTATATGCGTCAAACACAAGAATAACGCGGATTTTCCGCACGGCGGCATAGCTGCAAAGATATGTCACAAGTCTTTCGCGCGCAAGCTCAAGCTCCATTTCGGCAAGCTTTTTCAGCTCGTCCCATGCGAAGATTATGTTATAGCCGTCAACAAGCAGATAGCGCTCTCCGCCCGGAAGCGGCTTGCCCTTATATGGCTTCGGCGCTTCCTTTACGGTGTGCATTGCGCTATGCTCGTGCCTTTTTATCTTACCGTAGGTTTTTTCGAAAATTGCCAGAAGCTCCTTATCCTGTTCAATGCTTCCGACATATTCGCTCACGCGGCGCGCACGCTCCGTCTTTTCCTCCTGCTCTCCGCCGCCGAACGAAAAGCGGCTTTCAACATGCATATACCGGCTGACTTCATCCCACCTGACATTGAATCCGGCTCCGCCGGCACAAAACACCGAATCTGCCGGATTATCGGTGTCCGCATCGCTGTCGTAGCCTATTTCCGCGATAACCTCATCGGGATTCATGCACTCGTCATAACCGCACATAATGCAGGAAAGTCTGCCCCTGCCGCGCGTGAAGCCGAGAACCTCGGACTGATAATCCCAAAGCGATGAAACGGGCGCTTTCCCCGTTATAACAGCAGCTTCCCCCTCCTGCTGCGGAGCTGAAAAGCGTGCATTGAACCGCTGCAAATCGTTAAGCGCTCTGCCGATGCTTTCCTGCGGCACGGAAAGGGTAAATTCATACCACGGTTCAAGCAGCACGGAACGAACCTGCTTAAGTCCCTGCCTGACCGCGCGATAGGTTGCCTGACGGAAATCGCCGCCCTCTGTATGCTTTTTATGCGCTCTGCCGCCCACAAGTGTGATTTTAACATCTGTCAGCGGTGAACCCGTCAGAACACCGATATGACTTTTTTCTGCAAGATGCGTCAGGACAAGGCGCTGCCAGCTCGGAGCAAGCATCTCTTCGCTGCAATCCGCGGCAAGCACAACTCCGCTTCCGCGCTCGCCGGGCTCTATCAGAAGATGAACCTCGGCATAGTGGCGCAGCGGCTCAAAATGCCCGACGCCCTCCGCCGATGAAGCAACCGTTTCCTTATACGCAATTCTTCCGCGGCGAAATTCCGCGGTAAGATTAAATCTGTCGTGCAGGATGCGCTTCACGACCTCCAGCTGAATCTCACCCATCAGCTGCACACGGATTTCCTGTGTTCCTCCGTCCCACGAAACATGGAGCTGCGGATCTTCTTCACCGATAATGCGCATAACAGCGAGCGCTTTTGTATTATCCGTGCCCGGGGGAAGGATAACCGAATAGGTAAGCACCGGTTCAAGCAGCGGCAGCCTTCCGCTGCCCTCCGCGCCGAGTCCCTCTCCGGGATATGTTTCGGAAAGCCCCTCAACCGCGCAGACAGTTCCCTGCGCCGCACTGTCCTCCGCCTTGAATTTTTCGCCGGAATACACGCGGATTCTGTTGACCTTTTCGCACCACTGCGCTCCGTTCCTTTCGCCGCAAAGCTCGTCCTTCACATGCAGCGTTCCGCCCGTGATTTTCATATATGTCAGCCTTGCGCCGCTTTGGTCGCGCTCGATTTTAAACACACGCGCACCGAAATCCTGCTTCTTTCGGGGGGCGGCGGATAAATCATTTACCGCGTCAAGCAACGCTTCAACCCCGTTAAGCTTCAGCGCCGAACCGAAGCAGCACGGGAATATTCTCCGCGCCGACACTGCAGCGGCAAGCGCGTCCTGCGAA
>CAJJUC010000231.1 GCA_905195005.1 uncultured Eubacteriales bacterium
ATCAATTTTCTTTATCTGAATATCTCCCAGCCCGTTCTCAATCTCGCTGTTCCAGAAAACTCCGTATGCCGATGTTCCGTGCTTAAGCTTGTACCACCAGTTGTTGCTGTAGGTTTCCTCAAAATCGTTGTGCTCAAGCACCGCCGGTAATATGCATGACAGCTTTCTTGCCTCATCTGTGTCACCCTCCTCGCGCGGAAGAATCGACGCCTCCGGAAAGCCGTCCATAGCGTCCGCATGCTTACTCGTCAGCGAATTAAACAGCCATGCGCTCACCGGCTCGGGTCTGTTCTCCTTTCTTTCCCCGCGCATCACATCCCAATGGCGCAGCTTCCACCACTGCTCATCCTCAACAATTCTCGATTCAAGCGAGGACTTTCCTTTTTTATAATCGCACAGTATTTCCGCCGCGCGCTGCACCTCCTGTGTTCCTATTCGTTTCAGTTCGTTTTTCATTGATTTTCAAGCCGCGCTCTCTTTGCCGCGGCATGCCCCCTTTCCTTTAACCTTCGTTTTGTTCAATCTCCGGCAGCATCACAACGCCCGTTTCGTTTCCGTCATCGGAAACGGTCAGGCTTTTTTCGCGGAGGGCAAGCCGCCGCTCCTCCGCAGGCGATACAATGCCGTACATAATGCTTTTAATATCCTCCAGCGAGCGCAGCGCCTTAATCGCGTCATTCAGGGCGCGCATATCAACCTTGTCAAACACGCGTTCCTCCGTCTGCGTCGTGCCGCCCTCGCACTTTTCCGTAACGATATATCTGCGGAACTGCTCCGTGTCGGCGGCAGCGTCGTCAAGCACATCACCGAGCTTGTTTGCAATGTCAAGCTCCTTTGCAAGCTTCACCGCCGCAATATATGCCGCATTGTCGGCGCACTTGTGGGCAATGTTTGCCTTATGCTCCTTCCTTGCTTCATTCCAGCGGTCTATCTGCGCATGGCGATAAAGCGTTCCGTAGCTTATTTTGTGCTTTTTTGCAAGCGCCGCCTTGGACATATCGCCCGTAATATATTCTGTTTTCAGTGCGTTCCAGTCGTACTTACTTTCCATCTTCTCACCCTTTTACGTTATCCTGTAGAATCCGTAGCTGTCATATTCCTCCGTATCAAGCGGATTGTACTGCACCGCGGCGCGTTTTTCCGGCGGAGGATTTATCGGATTCTCCATTGCAACATAGCGCAGCTCGTCATATATATGATCCTCCGCCGAGGTGTCAACATCCTCAACATCCGTGCTGCTGTAAACAAGCGCCGGAACGGTGCGGATAAAGTGTCTGCATGTCGAAAAGACGTACAGCATCGGTATACCGTTTTCATCAAATGCAAGTCTGTTGTGCACCTGCATTTTTCCCGCAATGCGCGTATTATCCGCGCGATCGAAATATACCCCTCCGCGTTCAAGCATTGCCCCAACGCTTTCACCGCGGCTTTCGTCAAATATGGACGGGTCGGCAATCCCGATTATGTCGCGCCCCTTAAGATTGGGATCGTCCCGTTCAATTTCTAGTATCTTCGCCGCAATTTTCATCGGCTCCCACCGAACGCCCTCGTTCGGCGTTTCCGTGCAGCCGTAAAGCTCGCGCACGCGGTACATTCTCCCGTCGTGGTCAACCGCGTACCAGCCCACGGAAAACGGGCGCGAATATCCGAAATCAAATCCGCGGTATATTTTCCACGACTGCGGAACCTTAAACGGTTTTATAACGTGCGTGCTTATCCTGTTGTCATAACCGTCCGGATTGTTGCGCCATTCTGTGAAAACCTGTCCCGAAAAGCTGTCCCAATCGCCGTAAAGCAGCGCGCGGCGTTCGTTTTCCGGCAGGGCGGCAAGCCGCGTTATATATTCCGGGTCGTTTTTAAGCAGAATCTTATTGTCAAATATGCTTGACGGAATGAAAATTCTGCTCCGCCTGCGCTTTTCGGTGTGTCCGTCGGGAAAAACAATGTTCACATCCTCATAAATCGGAGTCATCGGCGGCGCTGCCGTGATAAACCGTTCCTTCACCCAGCCGTGACCTATCCCTCCCGGATTCGCCTGCGCCCTTATGTAGCACCTTGTTCCGCTGCCGTTCGGGCGGTTTCTCGAAAATAAATAGCTGTATTCATCCCATGTAAAATGCGTCAGCTCGTCAAAGTCAATAAAATCGTACCGCTTTCCCTGATAGTTCGTTCGGTCCTTTGTGTGCTGCATTGCCCCGAAATATATTTTTGCTCCGCTCGGAAATGCCCAGCAGTGCTTTTGTTCATTGTACGACGCTTTCGGAAACGCCGGCTTGTATATTTCGCGGCTTCGGTCAATCATTTCCGATAGCTGCGGATATGTCTTTCTGAGAATCAAGCCCCTGTAATGCGGAATGTGAACCTGCCTGAGAGCCTCTGCAATCGCACAGTCGCTTTTTCCTCCGCCTGCCGCTCCGCCGTAAAGCGCCTCGTTTTCGCTGCGCTGCATAAAAATCCGCTGCCGCGGCTGCGGCGTCCAAATAACCTTATGCATCCGCTCTTTCCGAAACCTCCATCAAATAATCGCTGCCGTCGCGCCGCGCTGCAAGCTCATATTTTCCGAGCGCGCGCCGAACATCCTCG
>CAJJUC010000232.1 GCA_905195005.1 uncultured Eubacteriales bacterium
GCACACGTTTTTGCAAATGATACACCGTTTTTATATTTAAACAGAACCATTCCGTAATCCTCGCCTGTCACGCCGTCAATATTTGTGCTGCAATTCATCGGAATTATTTCCTCCGGCTCACCCATTATCCGCAGTATCAAGTCAATAAGATGACAGCCGAGGAAAAACATCATTCCGCCGGGGAAACGCGCCAGCCACTGCCTTTTTTCCGGAGTGTGCCGGCAGTCCATGTGTGCTTCAACGCAGTAAACCTCTCCGAGCTCGCCCGATTTTGCCTTTCTTACAGCCTCGTTTATTGTTTCGTTATAGCGATACATGTATCCGATGTGCAGAACTGTTTTGTTTTTTTCTGCAAGCCTGATAAGCCTTTCAAATGCAGCTGCGTCAAGCCCTCCCGGCTTATCCATATGCACAGGAAACCCTTTTTCCGCCGCAAACGCTGCATATTTTGTCAGATTAACCTCCTCTGTTTCAACTATAACCGCGTCAATATCGGAAATGTTCATTGCCTCGTCAACGGACGCCATTCTGACCTTATCCTTGTATTTTTCAATCATGTCGGAAAAATCATTTTTTTCCGATTCGGGAACAGCCAGCGCAGCCAGCTCAAAAACATCATCCATTTTTAAAAGCGTTTCAAGAATCGCCGTTGAATGGTCATGCCCGATTCCGATTTGAATTACTTTAATTCTTTTCACTTTGTTTCACCTCAATCGCAAAGCTTCCTCCAGTCGAACTGAACAAATGTCGGAAAATCCCGCGCTTCAATCAATCTGCGGTAAACCTCGGCGCACTCCTCGGGTGAATGCGTTTCATCTATCAATGCGCCGATATTCACCCTGTGAAGCGCCATAAGCCGCAGCTGTGCTTTAATATCATCACTGTGAGTGAAATATCCCGGGTAGGATTCATATTCCGGTCTTGCTGCCGTATGCGCGCCTATCAGCTTGATTCCGGGACCGTGTACCTTTCTGTAGTAATCGATGGTGAAATTCTTGTCACGGGTGCAGCCGAGCAGCGCCACGCGCCCGAAACGCGCCATGCAGTCAAGGCATTCGTCAAGACCGATGCCGAGCCCCGTCACCTCAATTGCCGCATTTACTCCGCCGCCGGTCACTTTCTTCACCTGCTCCGCAAAATCCTTCTGCGTCGGGTCGAATGCATAATCCGCGCCGAATCTGAGCGCTTTATTTCTTCTTGCCTCAATGGGGTCAACTGCAATAATCGGCGCCGCACCTGCCGCCCTTGCATATGTAACGGCAAGCATTCCCAGAGTTCCGAGCCCCATAACCATTGCCGATTCGCCTATTTCAAGGCGCGTTTTCCTGAGCGCCGCAAGCGGAAAATTTCCTATGTGGCAAATTGCGGCTTCCTCAAAAGAAACGTCGTCGTTTTGAATTTTTACAACGTTATTTTCGGGAAGAATATTATAAAGCATGTGAAGGCTCCAATACATTGCCACACGGTCTCCCGGCTTGACAGATGTAACATTTTTTCCCGTTTCAACAACAATTCCTGAGCTGCTGTAGCCACAGTGCCGCGGAAAAACGATTTCGGAATTTTCGTCTGAAACTATGCTGACATTGGGATCTCCCGTTATGTTAGCCCTCTCTGTTCCGCTGCTGATTGTGCTGATTATCGTCCTGACCTTCACCTCATTATCCGAAATACTCTGCTCCTCCGTTTCGAGAAGCTCAGCCGTATTTACTTTCGTAAACACTATCTGCCGGTTTTTCATAGAATCACCCCATAAAGTAATTTATTTTATACAATAATAATACCATATTGACAACGTAATTATAATGTACTATACTATATAAAAACACCACTATACTATAAAAATGAGGTGTCGGAATGCAAGAAGGTACACTTATTTCATCATACAGCTGCGACCTTTACCGATTCAGAAATTCGCATACCATCGGCTCGGTGCTTTTCTTTGACAGTCCGTGCATCGGTTACATACGAAAGGGCAGCGCACAGTTCCTTTACCGCGGAAAAAGCTACTATGCCGCAGAGGGCGACCTTATTTATATCGCAAAGGATACAAAGTATTACTCAATATGGTTAGGCGCTCCTGAAATCGAGTTTTATTCCGTCGGTTTCTCTTTTGTCAAGCCTTACTCTTTTTATCAATACCGTTTTCAGATTATCAAAAGTTATCCATGCCGTCTGTTCGACAAAATGTATGAAAAATACGGTACCGATATATACGTTTCCGTATCATACCTGTACCGTATTTTGTCGGATATATTCAAGCAAATGAAAATTGAGCCCGTTTCATCGGGAAAAACAACGGTTCAGCCTGCCGTTGATTATATTGAAAGTAACTATAACATGCCGATAACGATAGAAAAGCTTGCGCAGCTTTGCCATTCCTGCACATCGGGGCTTTTTAAGCTGTTCAAATCGGCAACGGGCGTTACACCGATTGCATATAAGCATAATATTATGATTCAAAATGCGCTGGATCTTTTAACGCATACAGATTTGACGGTTGAAGAAATAAGTGCAAGAGTCGGCTTTTCATCCCCGAATTACTTTCGCAGAGTTTTTTATGATATTACGGGGAA
>CAJJUC010000233.1 GCA_905195005.1 uncultured Eubacteriales bacterium
TGAAAAATTCGCCCCGATTGCCGCTTCAAAAGGTTGCGTTGTCATTGATAATTCAAGCGCATGGCGCATGGACGAAAACGTTCCGCTCGTTGTGCCGGAGGTTAATCCCGAAGCCATAAAAGAAAATCACGGTATAATCGCTAACCCGAACTGTTCAACGATTCAAGCGGTTGTTGCTCTTAAGCCGCTTGATGACAAATACAAAATCAAAAGAATCGTTTACTCAACATACCAGGCGGTTTCCGGCGCCGGTCTCGGCGGTTGGAACGACCTTAAAAACGGGTTGAGCGGCGAAAAGCCCTCCAAATTTCCGCATCCCATCGCCAATAACTGCCTTCCCCACATTGACGTTTTCCTTCCGGACGGGTACACCAAGGAGGAAATGAAAATGGTGAACGAAACGCGGAAAATCCTCGGCAGGCAGGATATCCGCATCACTGCAACAACGGTTCGCGTGCCTGTTTTCAACAGCCACAGTGAGTCGATTAACGTTGAATTTGAAAAGCCGTTTGAGATGAAGGAGCTTGTGGAAACGCTTAAAAATGCGCCCGGAATAATCGTTCAGGATGACCCCGAGCACAATGTTTATCCCATGGCAATCACCGCAACGGGAACAAACGAAACCTATGTCGGAAGAATCCGCCGCGATGACAGCGTTGAAAGCGGCGTAAACCTTTGGGTTGTTGCGGATAATATCCGCAAGGGAGCTGCCGCAAATGCAGTTCAAATTGCGGAAAAGCTCATCGAATATATGAATAATTAATCGGGAGGTAATTTCTTTGAGAACAAAATCATTGTTTAAAGGCTCAGGCTGCGCGTTGGTAACACCGTTTAAAAACGGAAACCCCGACTTTGAAGCCGTAAAAAGGATTACGGAATATCAGATTGAGGGCGGAACGGATGCAATTATTGTTTGTGCAACAACGGGCGAAGCGCCCACGCTTGCTGATGATGAACATCTCAAGGTTATTGAATATGTTGTTGACGCAGTGAACGGACGGATTCCGGTAATTGCAGGTTCCGGCTCGAACGACACAAATCACGGAATAAATATGAGCAAGGATGCCGAGAAGCTCGGCGTTGACGGATTGCTGCTCGTAACTCCTTACTACAACAAAACAACGCAGCGCGGACTTATTAAGCATTACACCGCTATTGCCGACAGCGTGAATATCCCCGTTTTGCTTTACAATGTTCCCGGAAGAACCGGAGTGAACGTTGCGCCGCAAACGCTTGCCGTACTTGCCGAACACCCGAATATATGCGGGATGAAGGAAGCGAGCGGAAACATCGGGCAGGTTGCGGAAATGATTTCGCTTTGCAAAAACAAGATTGATTTTTATTCCGGAAACGATGATATGAATGTTTCAATGGCATCGCTCGGCGCTGTCGGCACTGTTTCGGTGCTGGCAAACATTGCCCCGAAGCAAACGCACGAGATGATGCAGCTTGCGCTTAACGGCGATTTTGAAAAAGCAAGAAAGCTTCAGCTTGACGCGATTGAGCTAATCCGCGCACTTTTCTGCGAGGTCAGCCCGATTCCCGTAAAGGCTGCCATGAAGCTGCTGGGGCTGTGCGAAAGCGAGGTTCGGCTGCCGCTTTACGACATGGCGCCCGAGAATTTTGAATTTTTGAAAAAAGCAATGATAAATTACGGATTTTCCGTAAAATAAAACCGTTTGGGTGATTCATATGATAAATATTATTGTTGTCGGGGTGAACGGCAAAATGGGGCAGGTTATATGCCGCATTGCTGAAGAATCAGGCTCTGCAAAAGTAGTTTGCGGAATTGATGTTAATGCTGTTGAAAAAAACGGATTCCCCGTTTACCCGTCCTTTGACCGGGTAAACGAGGAATGTGACGCGATTATTGATTTTTCGCACCCCTCCTCCCTTGAGGGCACACTCGAGTACGCTCGGAGCAAAAAAATCGGCGCCGTGATTGCAACAACCGGGCTTTCGAAGGAACAGATTGAAATGATTCACGACGCCGCAAACGATATTCCCGTGTTTTTCAGCGCAAACATGTCGCTCGGCGTTAATCTTATAATTCAGCTGGCGAAAAAGGCAGCCGCAATTTTAAGCGGAAGCTTTGATATTGAAATCATTGAGAAGCATCACAACCGCAAGATTGACGCCCCGAGCGGAACCGCGCTTGCGATTGCCGATGCAATCAATGAAGTGTGCAGCCCTTTAAATGAATATGTTTACGACAGGCACAGCACAAGAAAAAAGCGCGGAAAGCACGAAATCGGGATTCATTCCGTCCGCGGCGGAACGATTGTCGGCGAGCACGAGGTTATTTTTGCCGGAAACGATGAAATCATCGAGATTAAACACACCGCCGCCAGCAGAGAAATTTTTGCGGTCGGCGCAGTGAAAGCAGCCGCTTTCATTTCCGGTAAAAATGCAGGATTATATAACATGGATAATCTTATTAACGGGCAGTAAGTTTAAGAGATTTTAAAAGCAGGTTATTGTCTCTTTTTGCACTCAATCCCCGGTGTTAAAAAAGGCTGTTTAAAAAGTCAATTGACTTTTTAAACAGCCTCCGCTTTTTCAAGGGGA
>CAJJUC010000234.1 GCA_905195005.1 uncultured Eubacteriales bacterium
CAGCACGCCCTGACCGACGGCGCAGGCCGTGTTAGGCATGATGCGGATTATCTTCTTGCCCGCGCCGAGGAGCTGCCGGAGCGTATCGAGGCTCACGCCTGCGATCATTGACACGAACACCGTGTCCGCTTCATGCAGCGGCTTTTCGAGACTCTGCACAACAGAGCGCAGCATCTGCGGCTTGACGCCTAAAAAGACATAGCGGCTGTTTGCTGTTATTTCCTCCGCGTGTGCGGCGGCGCAGCCGAGCTTTGCCGCCTTTGCGGCGGTACTCTCCTCACTGCTGCATGCTACGGCGACCTTATCTCCGCCGGCCTTCTTCATTGCTGCGAGCGCGAGCGCGCCGCCCATGCTGCCGCAGCCGATAAAGCCAGCCGTATACATAATTTAACCCCCTCAGCGAATTTGTCCGTTTCCGTGAATAATATATTTATATGTCGTCAGTTCGCAAAGTCCCATCGGACCGCGTGCATGGAGCTTCTGCGTTGATATTCCCATTTCGCAGCCGAGCCCGAACTCGCCGCCGTCGGTAAAGCGTGTTGAAGCATTAACGTAAACGGAGGAGCTGTCAACAAGCGCGGTGAAAAGCGCCGCATTTTCCTCCGATTCGGTAAGTATGCTTTCACTGTGACCTGTGGAATGAGCAGCAATGTGGGCAATTGCCTCGTTCACGTCCCTGACAACTCTGACCGCGAGAATATAATCGAGAAATTCCGTGTCAAAATCCGTTTCGGACGCTTTTGTGCCGCCGATAAGTGCGAATGCCCTTTCATCGCACCGAAGCTCCACGGGGCAAAGTCCGCGCGCAGCTCTGTCATCTGTGAGCCGCTTTTTTAAGAGCGGCAGAAATTTATCCGCAATTTTTTCATGCACAAGGCAGCATTCGGCAGCATTGCAAACGGACGGGCGGCTTGCCTTTGCATTTTCAACAATGGCGAGCGCCTTGTCGATATCCGCCGTTTCGTCAACAAATATATGACAGATTCCCGTGCCTGTCTGAATGCACGGGACCTTTGCATTTTCGGTGCATGCGCGGATGAGCCCTGCGCCGCCGCGCGGAATAAGCAAATCAACCTGTCCGACAGCCTCCATCAGCTCCGCAGCGCTGCGGCGCGAGGTGTCCTCAACGAGGTTTATCATATTTTCATCGATTCCGACATTTTTAAGCCCCTTGCGCAGAGCCTTGCAGACGGCGGCTGCGCTTTTGTGCGCTTCCTTGCCGCTGCGCAGAACGCACACGTTTCCGCTTTTGAGCGTGAGCGCCGCCGCGTCGGAGGTGACGTTCGGGCGGCTTTCGTAAATAATTGCAACAACACCGAGCGGAACGGAGGTTTTTTCGATAACAAGTCCGTTCGGGCGTTCAACGCGCGAAAGAACCTTCCCGACGGGGTCGGGGAGGGCGGCAACATCGCGGATGCCCTGCGCCATCGCCTTGATTCGATCTTCGGTGAGCAGCAGGCGGTCGCACATAACCTCGGAAATTTTTCCGCGCGCATTTTCAATGTCGGCGCTGTTTGCCTCCAGTATTTCGGAAGAGCAATTTTCAAGTTCGTCAGCCATTGCAAGAAGAGCCTTGTTTTTTATTTCGGTTGTCAGCTGCAGCGCGCCTTTTCTTGCTGCGGCTGCATTTGAAAGTATTTCCGCTGTTGTCATTTTGATTCCTCCTTTAAAGTGAACAGTGTTCCTACGGATTTTCCGTCTGTTATATCATACAGAAGCGACGGTGCGGCGCCGTTTGCAATAATCATGTCAATTCCGCTTTTTAAGCATATTTCCGCCGCGCGGAGCTTTGTTTCCATTCCGCCCGTGCCGAGCTTTGTTCCTGCGCTGCCTGCAAGATCGTAAAGCGCCGCCGTAACCTCATGCACGCACGGAATCAGCTCCGCATTTTTGTTTTTATGCGGGTCGGCGGTATAAAGTCCGTCAATATCTGACAGCAGAATCAGCAGATCGGCATTGACACTCACCGTTACAAGCGCGCTCAGAGTGTCGTTGTCGCCAACAGAGATTTCCTCTGTTGCGACAGTATCATTTTCATTTATAACAGGAAGCGCCCCGAGCTCAAGAAGCCTGATTACGGTGTTGCGGAAATTCGTGTGGCGGTAATCATTGCTCATATCGGGTTCGGTTATAAGAAGCTGCGCAACAGTATGGTTGTGCTCCGAAAACAGTTTATCATATGTATACATAAGCTCACACTGACCGACGGCAGCAGCTGCCTGCTTTGTCGGCATATCGGACGGTTTTTCGCCGAGGGAAAGCTTGCCGGCGCCCATTCCTATCGCACCGGAGGACACAAGAATTATCTCATGCCCGAAATTTTTAAGATCGCTGATAACCTTGCAAAGCTCCTCAACATGGCGGATATTAAGGCAGCCGGTGCTGTGCGCCAGCGTTGAAGTGCCGACTTTGATTACAATTCGCATTATCAATATACTCCTTTAAAGCAGCCGCTTAAGAACGGAAACCATTCCGTCATAGCTGACCGCAGTATTTATTTCATTTCGGAGCGCCGCCGCCCCTTTCATTCCTTTTATA
>CAJJUC010000235.1 GCA_905195005.1 uncultured Eubacteriales bacterium
AGCGACATTGAAAGCGGCGCGGCACATGGCGCGCGGACTCTCGGCGTGAACTGTGAGGGACCGTTTATTTCCCCGAACAAAAAAGGTGCGCAGGACGGAAAATATATTCTGCCGCCGAGCGCCGATTTCGTGATAAAAAACAGCGATATAATAAAGCTTGTGACGATTGCCCCCGAAATGGACGATAATTGCCGCGAGATAAAGAAAATTGCCGAAAGCACGGATGTTGTAATATCGATGGGTCATACGGAGGCAACGCTTGAACAGGCGCGACTTGCAATTGAAAGCGGTGCGCGCCATGTAACGCATCTTTACAACGCAATGCCGCACCTTGACCACCGTGCGCCGGGACTTATCGGAGCGGTTATGACGGACAGGCGCGTGAGCTGCGAAATGATTGCCGACACGTTTCATATAAACCCCGCGCTTTTTGAGATGACGGCGCAGCTTAAAGGCGATAAGCTTGTGCTTATAACGGATTGCATGCGTGCCGGCGGCATGCCGGACGGAAGCTACACTCTCGGCGGTCAGCCCGTCACTGTGCACGGCGTTGAATGCCGGCTTGAGGACGGAACGATTGCCGGAAGCGTGCTTAAGCTTAACTGTGCGGTGCGCAATCTGAAAAACAACACAAGGCTTCCGCTGTGGAAAGCAATTAACGCAGCGTCACTCAATGCTGCCGATTCGATAGGGGAAAGCGGTCGCATCGGAAGTATAGCAAAAGGAAAATATGCCGATTTTGCCGTTATGGATAAGGACTTTAACGTTAAGATGACGGTTGTCGGCGGTGAAACCGTTTATAATATATTGCAGGACTGATTCAGAGTAAAACAAAAGGCTGCGGCAAAATGAAATCAAATTTTGCCGCAGCCTTTTGCTAAATTTTTATTCCTTTGTAACTCCGAGGAATACTTTTTCTCCGTTTATATTCCACTCCTTGGAATTATCGCATTTCTTTCCGTCAAATATATTGACTGCAAGAACCTCGTCCTTGATTTCGTCTGCATTATTATTGACGATTGCGCTGATTTTTTCGTTTCCGTCAACGTAAACGCTGATGTGGTCCATAACCTCAAAGCCCGAATCCTTGCGCATTGTCTGAAGCTTGCTGATGATTTCGCGGACAAAGCCCTCTTCGATAAGCTCATCGGAAAGCCTTGTGTCGAGAACGACCGTTATTCCGAAATCGCTTTCGGACGCAAAGCCCTCAACCTGCGCCGCGTCAATAAGCAGATCCTCGCGCGTGAGCTCAACCGTTTCGCCGTCACATTCAAATGTGAGGGCGCCCTTTGAATCAAGCTCATCCATTGCGGCGTTTCCATCGAGCTCCGAAAGATATGTGCGGATTGCGCCGAGGTGCTTTCCGTACTTCGGGCCGACAGTCTTAAGCTGTGGCTTAAAGCTGTAGGTTGTGCATGCGCGCACGTTATCGGTGAACTCAACGTCCTTGATATTCAGCTCATCTGCGATGATGTCTTTATAGAAGCCGTCCAGCTCATGCTCCGCCTTGACATACATTTTACCTATCGGCTGGCGGTTTTTGATATTTGCCGCATTTCTGCATGCGCGCCCGAGAACAACAATGTCAAGAACCTCTTCCATTTTATCCTCAAGCTGCTTATCAATTTTCGTTTCGTCGTATTTCGGGAAATCGCACAGATGAACGCTTATCGGAGCGTTTTTGTCAATGCTGCAAACAAGGTTTCTGTAAATATCCTCCGTCATGAAAGGAATCATCGGCGCTGCAACCTTTGCAAGAGTTACAAGCGCGGTGTAAAGCGTCATATATGCATTGATTTTATCCTGCGTCATTTCCTTGCCCCAGAAGCGTTCGCGGCTGCGGCGGACATACCAGTTGCTCAGCTCGTCGGTAAATTCCTGAATGCTTCTCGCCGTCTCCGTTATCTTATAAGCGGCAAGATTTTCGTCAACCGTTTTAACCAGTGTGTTCAGCTTGGAAATAAGCCATTTATCCATAACGCTCAGGCTGTCGTAATTAAGAGTGTGCTTCGTTGCGTCAAATTCGTCAATATTTGCATAAAGCACGAAGAACGCATATGTGTTCCAAAGCGTGCCCATAAATTTGCGCTGACCCTCCGAAACCGCCTTGTCATGGAATCTGTTTGGAAGCCACGGCGCGCTGTTAGAATAGAAATACCAGCGGATTGCATCTGCTCCGTGCTGGCGCAGTGCATCCATTGGGTCAACGGCGTTGCCCTTGGACTTACTCATCTTCTGACCGTCTTTATCCTGAATATGGCCAAGAACGATAA
>CAJJUC010000236.1 GCA_905195005.1 uncultured Eubacteriales bacterium
TTTTTTTGAAGTCTTTTCCGACATTACAGCGCAAAAATGCTCGCAAATACTTTCGTATTTGCGAGCATTTTTGCGCTCCGGAGTTTTTTAACATCCCCTTTTTTATATTGACAAACTGACATCTCCCGAACCGAGATGAATTATTTCCCCGTTTTCTTTTTCGGCAATGAGGCGAAAGTCATCATCAATCCCGACAGCTTTAGCCTTTTCCGTTCTGTCGGGATAAATAATATTAATATTACGCCCCGTAACAAGAGAGCGGCGGCGGTATTCTGCAAGAACTTCATCGTCCGCAGACCCGTTTGCAAGCCGTGCATAAAGCGCGGCAAATTCATCAAGCACCGCTGCCGCCGTCTTTGCGCGAAGCATTCCTCCGCCCGATTCCGCAGTTTCAAAAACGCTCCCTGCCTTGTTTTCTATGTCTTTCGGGAAGCCTCCCTGCGGCGGCAATACGTTTATCCCGATTCCGAGGACTGCATAGTTAAGACCGCCGCCCTCAAAATCAACGGATGCCTCCGTTAATATTCCGCAAACCTTTTTTCCGTCTGTATATATATCATTAACCCATTTTATCATCGCATGGCGGTTCGAAACTCTTTCAACGGCTCTTGCACAGGCAACGGCGGCGCATGTGGTGATTCCAAGCGCCTCTTCCGCAGAAATTTTCGGGCGGAGAAGGAGGCTCATATAAAGACCGCTTCCGGGCGGAGAGTAGAAGCTCCTCCCCTTTCTGCCGCGTCCGCTTGTCTGATTATTTGCCGCAAGCACAGTAAATTCAGGCGCTCCGTTTTCCGCCGCCTGCTTCAGCTGTGCATTTGTCGAGGAAACGCTGTCACGCACCTCAACCGTATATATACCGGACTCAAGAAAGCTTTTTATCGCATCTGATGAAAGCACGTTTCCGCCCTTCCCGAGCATATACCCCTTATTGGTTACCGCTGTAATATCGCAGCCCTGCCTGCGCAGCTCCGAAACCGACTTCCACACAGAGCTGCGGCTGATATTAAGTTTTTCCGCTATCGCCTCACCCGAAAGAAATTCTCCTTCATTTTCGGACAGCAGCTTCAAAACAGCTTTTCCCGTTTTCATAACAGATCATTCTCCGAACAGTATTTTTGCAAGCTTCTCAAGAGGTGCATCGTCACGGCAGAACTCATGCGTTCCGTCGAACACGATAAGCTCAATCCAATTTGTGCCGCATTTTTCACACCTTTTTTTCAGCTTTTCAAATGCGTCAATTCCCTCTCTGTAATCAAAAAGCTCGTCTTTGTTCCCTATTTCTATGCAAAGGCTGCGCGGATAAATCAAACATGCAACCTCCGCATCGTCAAACTTTTCCGCAGAATTTTGCCATGTCCAGTCGCTCCATGTAACCGCGTCACGCTTATTGAAGAACGAGCAGGAAACCGCTGCTTTAATCCTCGTATCAACAGCCGAGGTGAAAAGCGTGTAAAATCCGCCGTAGGACATGCCGACCATTCCGAAGTTCTTCACATACGGTCTTCCCTCGAAATAATCAATTATCCGCTCAATTGCATAAATTTCAACAGCTGTGATTGAGCTTCCGACGCGTTTTAATCGCGCGTCAACAGCCTTTCTGTCGTACGGAACATTATATTTATCCGACCATAAAAGGAGCTGCGGCGCAAAAACGTGCACTCCGAGCTTTCTGACGCGCTCAAGCATGCCGTTATAATTTGCTGTGCTGCCGTATACGCCGGAGATAAGCTCCGGCGTGCCTTCTCCGCCGTGCTGACATATAATGAGCGGCTTGCTTTCCTCGCCGTCCTGTTTGAAAAACAGCCCCGTCACCGTTACGGTGTCAAGCACTGTGAAATGCATTCTGTAAACCGTATAGCCATTCTCCTCGGAAAGCTTCTTAAGCTTAACATGCGGCGCACCTGATTCACGCTTCTCCGTCAGCGGAAAACCGAGCATTTCGCATAATTCTGCGCGGTATTTATCCTGATTTGAAAGTATATCACGCGATTCGCGCACTGCCTCCGCCGCCTTTTCACGCTTTTTTATAAGGCTTTCAATTCCGTCCGCATATTCCCTTTTAAACTGCTCAGT
>CAJJUC010000237.1 GCA_905195005.1 uncultured Eubacteriales bacterium
CCGCTGCCGGAGAAGCCGCCTGTTCCGATTGCGAAAAGCGACTGCGCCAGCTGATATCCCTTGCCGTTGACGTCGGCAAACGGGTCAAGCCATGTTGCAACGCGCACCTGAATGTGGCTCATATATTTAACGCCGACAAAGCCTGCCGCCGCCGCTGCAAGCGCATTGAACACAAGGAAAAGCCTGCTGTTTCCGTATATATAAAGGAATGAAAAAAATATTATGAAGAACAGCACTGAAATTCCCCATTCTCGCTGAAGCAGGAGAAAGCCGGAGTTTATGTATGCAATCGCGCTTGCAGTGATGAGCCTGATTCGTCTGCCGCGTTTTTCGTCATCGGGGGAGGCTTCCTCCGAAGCGGATTTCGCGCAGTTTGTAAAAACAGCGGCGAGCGACATCACGTACAGTATTCTTATAAATTCGCTCGGCTGAACGGAGATTCCACCGATAACAATCCAGTTTTTTGAACCGAAGCGCACTTTGCCGAATAAGGCGGTCAGTGCAAAAAGCGCCGCCGAAACAGAGAAATACACAAGCGTGAGTCTGCTCCAGTATTTGTGAAAGGCGCGGTAAACGAGCACCGCCGCGAAAAAGCACAGAACGCCGATGAGATAAAGCTTCATCTGCCGCATTCCGTTGGTTTCGTCAATCCGCATCTGCATGATAACGCCGATTGACGAAAGCATTGATATTATGACAAACAGGTATCCGTCGCCGAGTTCGGCAAGACCGATTATGATATAAACAATTATACTCAGTACACAGAGAATGGCGCAGAGCATAACCGTGTTTCGGTCGAGCTTCTTTTCTTCAAGCATTATAAGCGCCATGCCGAGAAGATTTATCAGAACGAGATAAAAAAGCGGGCGCACACTTCGGATTCTTTTTTCCATGTCACTCACTCTTTTCCGGAAGAACGAAAATGAAATTCAGCCTTCCCAATGAAATTTTGTCGCCGTCGAGAAGCTCAACCGCTTTATCGGTAAGCTCTTCTCCGTTGAGAAAAGTGCCGTTTGTGCTGTCAAGATCCTCGATATAAAACTTGCCGGAGGATTTGAATATGCGGCTGTTCTTTGACGAGAGATACTTGTCGGCAATCGAAATGTCGCATTTTTTGCCGCGCCCGATAACCTCGCTGTTTTCAATCTCGTAGCTTTCCTCAACGGGAAAGTCAAGGTCATGGCGCAGATTGATGAGCTTTAAGTATGCGTCGGCAAAGCCGCCCGATTTCTTCCTGTACATCGTTCGGATGTCAAGAAAAATCATTCTGATAATTGCATAAATAAAAAGGTAGATAATTATAACGAACACATATGTCAGAACCTTTGACAAAAGCTCCTGCATTTAAACCACCTCCATTTTAATTAAAGTAAATCGGGTTCCCCGTTTTATCATTCAAACGGTCAATGCTCTTGAATTCCTCCGCGGAATAACCAAGTCCGCGTTTCTCAAGCGAGCAGCGGCAGAATTCGCTCACGATTGTATATACAACCGCGAACACGGGCACGCCGCAAAGCAGTCCCCAAAAGCCGAACAGTCCGCTGCCGACAAGGATTGAAAACATAACCCAGAAGCTTGACACTCCCGTTGAGCTGCCGATAATCCTCGGACTGAGAATATTTCCGTCAAACTGCTGCAATGCTGTGATAATTATTATAAACGTAAGTCCTTTTATCGGTTCTGCAAGCAGAATGAGAAACGCGCTCGGAACCGAGCCGATGAGGATGTTCAGACCCTCGCCCTTGATCACCTCGGTCGCCTTGCGAGTCATCTGCTCGGTAGCAAGGTGCGGCAGCAAGTCGGTGATAACGAACTTCGGGTCGGTCGGCTTGTCGCCTACGCGCACCTGTACGCGCTTGACCTCGCCGTTCTCGCAGACGCAGACAACGCCGCGCAGCTCGAGCGGAATTGCGGTCCACTGATACTTCTTGATGCCGCCGTAGTAGTGGGTCTTGAAGAACGCCATGCCGTTGTCCTCGTACAGCGGCACGGTGCGGATGTCAACGCGCGGTGCATCGAGGTGCGCGGCGGTCAGGCGCACGCCCTCGGCGAGGCTCT
>CAJJUC010000238.1 GCA_905195005.1 uncultured Eubacteriales bacterium
CTCATGCGACCAGGTAACATATTTCGGCGCCTTCTTCTCGCCGAGCCGCTTATATGACGCCGCAACGGGGTTGAAAAACGCCGTCATCTCAACCGTGTGCTCAAGCACGCCCGCCATAAAGCTTTCTGTCACATCCTCGCCGCTTTCCGCCTTTACGGAGACATTTATATGAAGACCGTTTCCGCTTTCGTGCAATAAGGGCTTCGGAGAAAAATCCGCGAAAAGTCCGTTTCGGCGGGCGACGGTATTTACGACTGTGCGGAACGTGACCGCGTCGTCCGCGGCCTTGACGGGCTCGGCATACCGGAAATCGATCTCATTCTGACCGGGGCCCTCCTCATGATGCGAGCTTTCGGGGGAGATCCCCATTTCAAGCAGATTAAAGCATATCTCACGGCGGACATTTTCGCCCTTATCGTCCGGCGCTATATCCATATATCCTGCCTTGTCAAACGGAGTGTCGGTCGGCTCGCCGTTATCGTCAAGATTGAATAAATAAAATTCAAACTCCGCGCCGAAAAAGCAGGAAATACCGGCTTGCTTTGCCTTTTGGGCCGCCTGCATTAAAATATATCTGCCGTCCTTTTCAAAGCGCCTGCCGTCGGGGTATTTAATATCGCAGAACATTCGCACAACCCTGCCGTTGGAAGGACGCCACGGCAAAACCGAAAGGGTGGACGGGTCGGGGTGTAAAAACAGATCCGATCTCACCACATCGCCGAAGCCCGCTACCGCCGACGCGTCAAAAGAAACGCCGTAGGTAAAGGCACGCTTTAATTCCGACGGCATTATGGAAATATTTTTCTGCCTGCCGTGAATATCGCAGAACGCAAGGCGTATAAATTTTACGTCCTCTTCCTCAACAAAGGTCATTACCTCATCATAAGAATACATTGCCGTTCCTCCCTGTAATTTTAAATTTAAAACGGTGCCCGCCGATGCCTTAAAGGGGACAAAAGCCCCCTGACATCACCGAACACCGTTGCTCCGTGTCATATAAACAATATATAGATATTATAATAAGGGATGGCTTAATTGTCAAGTATTCTGTTTTTGATTTTTTTCCGAAATTCGACCTGTTACGAGTTGATTTTTTGTGTTCTTTGAGCAAATGATTAATTATATTAAGTGATTTGCTTATTTCGATTAATAAAATTTCGCAAAAATCGCAAGACGCGTTAATTTATGCTTTGTTGAGATTTTTGCTTGACAACGGGGATACGCGGCGTTATAATAAGCGCAATGAAACGGCAAGGGTGTCGGTAATTGATTTTACCTTCCTGCCGTTTCTTTATTTTTGTGAATAACGGTATTAAAAGGCGGCAACGGCGTCGCAAAAGGGAAATTATCTACCTCGTTCCCTTTTATACACGCCGCTGCCGCTTTTTATTATCACAAATTTTGAAAGGAACGATCGGTTATGAGTTCAATCAACGAAATTTTTGCAAGCAATGTATTTAACGACAGCGTAATGCGTGAGCGCCTGCCCAAAGAAACATATAAGGCGCTACAGCGCACCATAAAGGACGGTCGTTCCCTTGATCCGAACGCCGCAACCGTGGTTGCGAACGCAATGAAGGACTGGGCTATTGAAAAGGGAGCTACCCACTTCACCCACTGGTTCCAGCCGATGAACAACATCACCGCAGGCAAGCATGACAGCTTCCTTTCGCTCGGAAAAGACGGCAAAACCTGTCTTCGCTTTTCCGGAAAGGAACTGATAAAAGGCGAGCCGGACGCATCGAGCTTTCCGAACGGCGGTCTGCGCAACACGTTTGAGGCGCGCGGCTATACCACATGGGACTGCACCTCTCCGGCTTTTGTCCGGGACGGTACGCTGTATATTCCGACGGCTTTCTGCTCCTATACTGGGGAGGCGCTCGATACCAAAACTCCGCTTCTGCGCTCCATGTCGGTCATTTCCGAACAGGCGATACGGCTTTTAAGGCTGTTCGGAAACAAAACAGCCACGCGCGTGACGGCAACCGTCGGCGCGGAGCAGGAGTATTTTCTGATTGACCGCGCGCTTTA
>CAJJUC010000239.1 GCA_905195005.1 uncultured Eubacteriales bacterium
GCGGGGGAATCGAAACCCCCGCGTTTTTGGTTCTTTTGACTCCAAAAGAACAACGTCCCCTTTTGACGCCAAAAGAATAACTCCGTCCGCGCCCGAACAACGCCCCCGGCTCGGTTTAAAGGCTTCCGCCTTTCTTTTTCAAGGTTTTTATAAAACCTCCGCGCTGACATGCTTCGGGTATGCCGCCGCAATTCTTGCAAAGCCGATCCGCGCCATGTCGAACGCCTCTCCGAACCCCACGAATGCGCAAACGTATGTTTCTCCGTCGTCGCGCACGCTGCCGTCCGTCACCGCCGCAAGCGCGTCAATAAGCGCGCTCACCGCCGCGCACACAATGTCACTGCCTTTTTTCGCATACCCTGCGTGCCCCGTTATCCGCACCTCGTTTATTATCCCCCTGCGCATCCGCACCTGTATCATCGCCGCGCACCTCCGCTCTGATTATGTATTCATCATCCGTTTTCTCAAACTTCACCTCTCCGTAAACCGCCTTCGAAACTTCGCTGCGGCTCAGCCGCACCTCTCCGCGCTCCCTTGCCGCAGCAAGCACAAAGGCGCCCGAAAGCCGCACAAGCTCGCGGTATCCCTCAAGCTCATCCTCCAGGCTCTTTATCTTTTTTGCACGCTTTTCCAAAAGCTCTTTCAGTCTCTCTCTTTCCTGCATGATTTCCGCTCCTCTCTGTTTTCTAAAAATTTGTATACCGGACATTTTTCATATCCCCCAAGCGAACCGCATAACGTGTAAACAAATTCCCTGCGCGCCTCGCGGTCGGGAAAGCTTATAACGGCGCTCGCGCATATCAGCTCCGTCATCTGCATGTTTTCTTTTATGAAAAACGGGCAGTATGTCTTTTTCATCTCTCCTCAGCCTCTTTCCGTATCACGCGCACCGTTTTGTCCGAATACCTGTGCACAACATGCATCGCCTCCGGCGTGTCCTTGAAAACAAGCCAGTTATCAGGATTCAGCCGTTTTTCTGCCATAAGCTTTTTCTGCCGAACCGTCGGCCGCTTTCCATGCTTCATCTCTCCGCCACCCCTTTTTTATAATTTATAATTTTCTATTCCTCACTCCGCCGCCTTCCCTTTCCCCCTCCGCCGGGAATATAATATCTCACATACTGCGTCATGCCGACATTGTATTCGCTCCGATGAAGCAGCACGCAGCCGCGCGGCACGCTTATCTCCGCTCCGTTCTTCGCGATTCTGTCGTTTCTCTCCGGCTTTTTCAAATTGCGCGTTGCTATGTATTTTTTCTTGTCCGGCACATGGCGCACCTGTGCAAGCAGGTAATGCGCAACGGCTGTATAATCCTGCTGCGGCTTCAGCGGCTCGTAATCAACTCCGCCGCCCTTCCATTTCCCGCCGAACAAACGCGCCGCCTCACGGTTCACAACTAAGTGATGATGCACCCGAACCTCTTCCCCCGTCTCTCCGTCTAAGTCGCTCGTCACTCCCGCCGCGCGCACCTCGATCCCGAGCTTGTCCGCCGCGCGCTTCACTCTGCGCAGGCAAAGCCGCAGCTCTTTCTCTGCTTTCTCAATCGTCTCGTCGCCCGTTTGCCCCGTCACCCTTCCGGCGTGCGCGTCATCATAATCAAGCCCCACCAAAACGTCACCCTGTGAAAAATTCGCGTTGATGATTCTTGCAAGCGTTCTCTCACATGCCTTTTTGTTCTGATCCTGTTTTCTTATGTCGGCGGCAAGCTTTCTCCTGCTCTTTGTCGGCTTCTCTCCGGGAATCCAATATTTGATTTTTTCTCCCACGCTTCCGCTCACGTATGTTCTAATTACCCAATATCCGACTCCCTGCACCTTTTTCATCTCCCGTTATTTAAAAATGGTCGTAAACTTAGGCGTTTACCAAGCCCGCCAAGGCGTTATAAAAAACGCCCTGCAAAAGTAAATATTTTTGCAGCTTTTAAAACAACTTCATTAAAAGATACAAAAGTTGTTATTTTAGGACAAGATCCATATCATGGTCCAGGAC
>CAJJUC010000240.1 GCA_905195005.1 uncultured Eubacteriales bacterium
CGAAAAACGAGAACTACACCTATACGCTGACCGATTATTACGGAAATGCCGAAAACGGCAGTCTGACGCTTTCGGAGGGCGAAAATACAATTCCGGTTAATTTGGGCAAAAAAGCTTGCGGATGGTATCGCTTCAAATTATTTAAGGACGGAACAGAGGCGGCGTTTGTGACGCTTTCGGTGGTGAAGCCGCACTCAGAGCGATACAGCGGAGAAACGCCGTTTGCCGCGGATTATGCCGGAACATATCTTCTTGAAAAAAGGGATAAATTCGAACGCGAAACGAGAGCCGCGCGCCTTGCCGGAATCGGCTGGATGCGCGAAAGAACATCATGGCGGCTTTATCAGCATGACAGTGCAGACGAGCCTTACTATGCCGATATTAACAGGACGGCGGACGTTTTGCACGAAAACGGGATAAAGATGACAACCATTCTTTACGGGCTGCCCGACTGGACGGATGAAACAAAGCTTTTTGATATTTATAATTTCCAGAAAAAGCTTGCTGAAAACACAAGCGTGGATATATGGGAGCTTGATAACGAAACGGACGGAAGCCCCGCCCGCGGTCCGGCGGACGTTTACGCCGCATTTTATAAAGCTGCGGCGCTCGGAAACGAAGCTGCCGGAGCATCGGCAAAAACCTCGATGGCGGCGCAGTGCATGAATGCCGATGCGTCTTATAACAGGCTCTTCATGAAAAATGATTTGCAGAGCTTCGGAAGTATATATAACTACCACATACATACCGCGCTGAATGACGGTGAAGCTCCGCAGCTTGCCGGGAAAAATGTTTTGCAGCATCGCGCGGCTGCGGAGGATAACGGAGAAAAGCCGTTCTGGATAACAGAGGCGGGGATTTATGTGCAGGCGGACGAGAACGGTGAAATGAATGACGCGCAGCGTGCGCAGCAGGCGCGCTACGCCGTGCAGTCAACGGTGGAATCGCTTGCGCTCGGAACAAACAAGCATTTTTGGTTTATATGGCCGCAGTATCTTGAAAACGGCAAGGAAATGGGAACGTTTGATAAAAACCTTAACCCGAACCCATCGTATCAGTCATATGCAACGCTGACTTACATGCTGGGCAAGGCTGAATACAAGGGAAAAATGAAAAACGAAAATGTCAGCGGTTATATTTTTGACACGGGAAAGGGAACGGCAGCCGTTATGTGGGCGGAGAATGAAACTGTTGTTTCGCTCCCGTTTGACAAGGACGCGGAAATAACCGACATGATGGGAAGAAGAAGCGCGCTCAGGCTTCTGCCCCGTCCCCAGAGGCCACGGTGGAGGGCGGAGAGAAGAAGAAGCGCCGCCGCAGCGGAAAACGGAAGCGTGAGCATAACTGTCGGAAATGACCCGATATATGTTGCGCTCGGCTCGGAAATGCCGGAATACGAGGCAGTCCGATACAATCGAAGGGAGCTTTCGGACGTCAGCTTTTCGGAGGGGCAGAGAATTGTCATCCGCCAGGTGTTCGCCGGTCAGAGCGGAACGGACGCGAGAATGGGGTATACTGTCCGCGCAGGACAGACGGCGCAAATAAAGCTTGAAATATACAATTTTAACGACAAGGCAGTGGCGGCAAAGCTGCGCGGAAGCCTTTACGGCAGCTCGGTTGAATTTGAGAACGACACGGTTACGCTTGGGGCGATGAGCAAAACGGACGTGAATGTTACGCTCGTTCCGAAAGAAAATCAGCTTACGGGAACGCAGCTTAATTTGATTTTTGACTGTACTGCGGAGGACGGAAGTACATCATCGCCGTCCGCTTCGTATGTGATTTTTGAAGAGGATTTGGAAAATGCGGAATTTACCGGCGCGCTGCCATTGTCACAAATTGCGCGCGGCTGGCACACAAATAATTCCGGCGGCACGGTGACGGCGGTGTATGAGGACGATCTTCTCGGCACCGTTGTGGAGATCGACCACGGGAACGATGTCGTGAGCGTGTATGCCAATCTCGACGTCTCTC
>CAJJUC010000241.1 GCA_905195005.1 uncultured Eubacteriales bacterium
AGGGGCACAGCTCCAGCCAGCCCGAATTTTTGCACGACGGGCAACCCTCGCCGCCGCAGATAAGGCACTTTATGTCAAGCTCAAAGCCCGGCTCGACAAACGGGAAAAATCCCGGGCGCAGCCTTACCGTCACGTCCTTGCGGAACACCTCGGAAAGCATGGTTTTCATGAAATATATAAGGTTCGAAATCGAAATATCCTTGTCAATCATGATGCCCTCCATCTGGAAGAACGTGTTTTCATGGCAGGCATCGGTTGATTCGTTTCTGAAGCAGCGGCCGGGGAACACTGCGCGCATCGGTGCGCCGTACTTTTTCATGATGGCATTCTGCGCCGCCGATGTGTGCGTTTTAAGCAGCTGATTTTCCGTGCTGAGATAGTATGTGTCCTGCATGTCGCGCGCAGGGTGATGCTTGGGAATATTCAACGCCTCAAAGCAGTGATAATCGTCAACAATCTCGGAATAATCCTCAATTGCAAAGCCCATGCTGCGAAATATCTTTTCCAGATCGCGCTGAACAAGCGTTATCGGGTGATATGATCCCATGTTAAAGTCGAACGGAAGCGATTCGTCATACTGCTCCGCCCCGTTTATGAGTCGCTGCTCCTCCGCGCGGATAATTTCTTCCTTCTTTTCCGCAAGGCGCGCCTCAATCTCCTGCTTGAGAACGTTCACAACGCGGCCGAACTCCTTTTTCCCATCGGCAGGCACATTCTTAAGCTCGCCCATAAGCTCCGATATATGCCCCTTTTTCCCGAGGAACTCAACGCGGAGCTGTTCCGCCTTTTCCGAAGACTTGATTTCTTCCATTTTATCCCGGAAAAGCTTTCGTATTTCGGAAACCTTGTTATCCATTGTTTAAAAACCTCCTTATAAAAATAAAAATCCCGTCCTCAAAGGGACGAGAAAAACTCGCGGTACCACCCTGATTCGGAGAAAGGCTCTCCGCTCTTTTTGTGCCTTCACGCAGCGTCACGTTCCGCTTAGCACGGCAAAAAGCCGCTTTTCGCGGAAAGCTCCGGCGTTGAAATTCAGATGCGGTGTTTGCAAAAATGCTTCCAGCCGATGGCATTTTCTCTCTCTCCAAACGCTGCCGCTCCTACTTACGCGCCTTCACAGCCTGTATATGTTAAATATAACACATCTGCGGCGCATTTGTCAATCATTTTTTTGCCGGGGGCATATTTGGCTTTTTCCGCAGTTTTCGCATGCATGCGGCAGGCAGCACATAAGATAGTCGCATTCGTCGCAGCGGCTCTCAATCTTTCTGCCGAATATGTTTTTTGATTTTCCGTTGCATATGCAGCTTTCCCCGTTGTTCCCCGGCGTTAATTTGTACCCCGATGAACCGATGATAATTTCCTCTTTTGTTATTATCGCCGCCAATTTGTAATATATCTCCCTGATTTTTGCAAACATTTTACTCTGTCTCCATTTTCTGAACCGCTTTTCGGTTGCATATAAGGTTATATATTTACATTATACATAACGTTTATAATAATGTATATAACCGGAGATGATACCATGTTTGAGATTGAAAAAAAATACAAAAGTGCAAACGTTTCACGAACCATAAGATTCACCGAAGATATATTCGAACGTCTAAATAAAACCGCATATGAAAACGGAATTTCTTTCAACCTGCTTGTTCTCCAGTGCTGCCGCTATGCCCTCGATAATATGGCGCCGGCAGATGAGAAAAATCAATAATTATTCATAGACATACGTTTCGGGATTGATTCTGACGCCGTCCTGAAAAATTTCAAAATGCAGATGCGGCTCCTCGCGCAACTCAACGGCGGCCGTTTTTCCGACGGTTCCGACAGCTTGTCCTGCATTAACATGCTGCTTTTCCTTTACAAAAACCTTGCTGCCGAGATTTCTGTAAACGCTGCGAACGCCGCCGCTGTGCTCGATTTCAACGCAGCTGCCC
>CAJJUC010000242.1 GCA_905195005.1 uncultured Eubacteriales bacterium
TCGGCGGAGAGAATATTCTGCTCACAAATCACAATATTGAAAAGGCAAACGCTCTGTCCGAAACGACAGGCGCAAAAATCGGTTCAAACATTGAAATTGCAAATTCATGCAAATTCATCTTTCTCGGCGTGAAGCCGAAAACGATGGCGGCGGCGCTTGAGGAAATCAAGCCCGTTCTGCAAAAGCGCACGGATCGTTTTGTTCTTGTTTCGATGGCGGCGGCGCTTCCGGCGGCGCATATTTCCGAGCTTTCGGGCGGCTTTCCCGTGCTGAGGATTATGCCGAACACGCCCTGTGCGGTCGGCGAAGGAATAATTCTCTATTGCCCGAGTGAAAGCGTTTCGGACAGTGAAACGGCTGAATTTTGCTCGATGATGGAGCTTTCCGGCATGGTTGACGCGGTTGATGAAGCCCTTATCGACGCGGCAAGCGCAATTTCCGGCTGCGGACCGGCGTTTGTTTATATGTTTATCGAAGCTCTTTCGGACGGCGGAGTTCTCTGCGGACTTCCGCGCGCAAAGGCATTGGCATATGCCGCGCAAACCGTTTCGGGAGCTGCAAAAACCGTGCTTGCAAGCGGAAAGCATCCCGGACTTTTAAAAGACGAGGTCACAAGTCCCGGCGGAACGACAATTGAGGGTGTTCGCGCGCTTGAGGAAAAGGGCTTCCGCGCTGCGGCAATGAACAGCGTTATTGCCGCATATGAAAAAACAATAAGCATGAAAAAGTAACATATTATTCAAAATTTTTAACGATTTTTATGCAATATTAATAATTTTGTGCATAAATAAAAAAAAAGCTTGATTATTTATGCATTTGTAATTATAATAGTCATTGTTAAAAATATTTTTGGAGGAATCGGTTATGAAAAAAATATCGGTATTGTTACTTTCACTTGTAATGTCAGTGCTCGCTTTATCGGCGTGCGGTCAGGATAAGACGGCTCAGGACAGCAAGACGGACAGCGGCAGCGCTTCTTCTTCGGAAAAAACACTCACAATGGCAACAAACGCAGAGTTTAAGCCTTTTGAATACCTTGAGGGTGAAAAGGTTGTCGGCGCGGACGTTGACCTTGCCGAAGCAATTGCAAAAGAGCTCGGCTGCAAGCTTGAAATCACAAACATTGACTTTGACGCAGCTCTTACGGGCGCTGCAACAGGAAAATACGATGTTGCAATCGCAGGCATCACGGCAAACGAAGACAGAAAGAAGAACATGGCATTCTCGGATGATTACTACAAGGCTTCTCAGGCAATCATCGTTGCGGAAGGCAGCGACATAAAGAGTGCCAAGGATCTTGAAGGCAAAACGGTATCCTGCCAGGAGGGCACAACGGGTGAACAGTATCTGCTTGACAACAAATACAAGGTTCAGTCGTTCAAGACAGGGTCGGAAGCTGTTTCTGCGCTCACAAGCGGCAAGGTTGACGCAGTTGTAATCGATAACGCTGTTGCAACGGCTCTTTCGGCTGAACAGAACGGAAAGACGGCTGTTCTCGACGAGGCTCTTACGGAAGAAACCTACGCAATTGCAACAAAGCTCGGAAACACGGAGCTTGTTGACAAGCTGAACAAAGCAATCGCAAAGCTTAAAGAGGACGGCACGCTTAACGAAATCTTCAAGAAATACGACCTCCCCGTTGACGCTGAATAATTTTAAAAATGCAAAACTGCCGCAAGCGAGCTGATCTTGTTTTGCGGCAGTTTTTTAAAAATAATTATTAGTGAGGCATATTTATGAACTGGTTTAATCAATGGATCGCAAAGCTTTATGAAACGTTTATTGTTGCCGACAGGTACAAAACGCTTATCACCGGTCTTGAAAAAACGCTTATTATAACCTTCGGTGCGCTGATTATCGGCGTTATAATCGGCACAATCGTTGCAATCATCAAGGTTTTTGCGCTCGATAACAAGAAGCTTAAGCCGCTCG
>CAJJUC010000243.1 GCA_905195005.1 uncultured Eubacteriales bacterium
TTCGTATTTGCGAGCATTTTTGCGCTGTAATGTCGGAAAAGACTTCAAAAAAACGGGTTCGGATATTAACACATCTGCTTATACAGGAAAATCAATATTTTCGATTGCTCCGCGCAGAATAGGATGTCTGACAACGAAATGCGTTGACGGGACGGCGCTTTTTGAAATGACGGCAAAATTCTTTTCATGAATATAAATGTTAATATTTCCGAACGGATTATATTCACGGCGGCTCAGTGAAAAGCCCCGGCACTTTTTCGCAAATTCCTCCGTCATGGCAAGGTGCTCGGTATATTCTTCGTATGTATACGCAAATTCAGTATGATAAAAGAACCGTGAAAGGTCAAGGAGCGGCGGCGCTTGCGCAAATTCTTCCTCGGTGAGATATGGCACGCAGGCGGAAACGGAGCTGTGCTCCGTGATTGAAAGCGTGTTTTTTTTGCTGCTTTCGGCGAAAAGTATAATGCTTTCTGCGTCAGCATCGGAAACACCGCGTTTTTTGAGAAAGCGCGAAAGAAAATCCCTTTCGGCAGTGAAGATGGGAAGCGTTGAAAGCAGGCTGCGCCGTTTACCGCGGATTTTCGCACCGGTTGACAGAAATAGGTTAAATTCCGACTGCTTTTCCGAATTATAAATCTGCATAAGCGGCAATGCCTTCTCCATAATGCATTTTGCGCGTTCGCGGCAATAGGAAAGCTCCTTTTGCTTGCTCGTCAGATAATATCTTCCTTTATCATGAAAGCCTGAAATGCTTTCGCCCGTCAGTGCGGCGGCGCTCGAAATATTCAGAAAATGGCAGAAAACGCGATTGTGAACGCCGCTCAGATAATAAGGCGAAATCTGCCCCGTCATATAAAGCGGAATCCAGCATTCAAGACCGAGCATAAGCTCATTAAACGGGCGGTTGAGATTATGAACAACATTGAGATGGAAGCCTTTTTTCAGCACGGCGGCAAGCCCAAACATATATTTTTTCGAGAATTCCATGTCGGCGGCCATATCGTCCATCTGCATATCGCTGCACATGAACACACTTTCGCCGCCCGGCTCGGAAAGCGCGGTCAGCTTCAGAAAATCAAGCTCACCGCGTTTCATTTCTTCAATGCCGTAATAGTTTTTCGAAAGAGGAAGCCGATGTGTGCGTGTGGGTATTTTAAGGTCGTCAAAGCGGATTGCGCGCATATATTCTCCAAGATTAAAATCACCGAGCTTTATCAGAAATTTCATCATTGGATTTTCCGTGCAGTACGCAGCGGCTCCGTCTGTCAGCCACGAAGCGATTGCAAGGATATATTCCGCATCGGTTTTCATGTTCGGCTGCCGCAAGTGCAAAAGCTCATCGAGTACGCTGCGCTTTTTTCCGCAGCTGCGCACAACATATTCCGCCGCAGATTGTGCAAATTTTTCTGGCTTTGCAGGCTTGCGGCTTCCGCTGCGTATTCTCGAAATATATGATGAATCATATTTTAGCTTTTTTGCCATGTCGGAAATTCTGACCGACAACGCAGTGCAAAGCATGTCGAATTTAATTCTGAATGCTTCGTAATTAAAAGCGCTTTCCGCGGCAATCCCGTTCAATTCGTCAAAAACGCTGTCGTAAGATATGCCCCCTTTGCCTGCCGCATTCGCCGCTGCGCAGATTCCGCGGCACAGTCCGCACAAGTCCTCCGATTCGGGCGCGGGAGTGCGTTCTCCCGATTTATAACGGCTGACGGATGCTTCGGATATTCCCGAATATTTTGCAAGCTCCCTGCCCGAGCAGCCGATTAATGCCATGTATTCGTTCAGTTTTTCGTTAAACATAATAATCTCCGTTCCGCCGCTCTGCACCGGCACAAATAGTAATGAGGGTCTTATTCCTCCGCGTATATAATAACATAGATTTGCGGCAAATGAAACAGTAAATAAAAAATAGTAGAATT
>CAJJUC010000244.1 GCA_905195005.1 uncultured Eubacteriales bacterium
CACGGTTAAAAGTGCGCTGAGAACAAATCCGGGCAGGCTTTACGAGGCGAGAGACATTGTTTTCGTTATTCCGAAGGGGCGGAATGAGGTTTGGATGCGGTGCATTACGGCGCACATGGATTACGCCGCCGATGGAGGATTCGGCTTTCGCGAGGAGCTGCGCTGCCGCCTTGTGCCGGGAGAGGCGCGGCAATGGGAGAGCTCGTATTACAAAGGATGGAATGAGAGGAAAACGTTTGCCGAGCCGTTTCGCTACAACTATGGGCGTTACTGCGAAAAGCACCCTTACGAAATCCGGAGAGTCCGCGGAGGAATTGAAGAAACGTTTTTGAAATACAGCGCTGTTGAGCTTTTTGCAAGCAGGCATTACGATGTGCCGTGGGTGAAATACCTGTGCCGGTACGCGGAAATACCGGCGCTTGAAATGGTTGTGAAATTAGGGCTGCAATCGATTGCGGACGCGCTGGTTTACGAAAATCTTCCGAACAAGCGCGTTATAGACTGGGAGGCGAGAAAGCCGTGGAATCTTGTGCGGCTGGAGCGGAATGTTTTCAAGGTTTGGTTCGATGAAAGCAAGAAGCTTGACGTGCTGAAGCTCAACCGTGCTTTGTGCGGAAAGAGTGAAAAGGACATGCGCGCGGCGATGAGGCTTTACGATTATTCGTACAATTTAAAGGAAGCGAGGACGGCGGCAGCGGCAATCGGCACAGCGGCGGAGGTTGCGCGGCTGATAAAATACATTGAAAAGACGGCGGCAGAGAGCGGCGGAGACTGCCATTGCTGCCCCGGGATCACGGAGAGGGAGGCATTTAATCTGTGGCTCGATTTTGCGGACATGGCAAAGCGAATGAAGCTTGAGGGGAAAATCAATCCCTTTCCGAAAGACCTTAAGGCGGCGCATGACGCGCTTGCGAGAACGTGCGAAATAAAGGACATGAAGGCGCGCGCGGCGGAGGCTCACAAGACGGCGGCGGCGGAAGCGGTTAAACGGGAGAAAGAATTTCCAAGGGTCGGGAAGATATATAAGAGAATCAGAAAAAAGTTTGAATTTGAAAGCGGAGGCTTTCGGATTGCCGTGCCGGAGAAGATTGAGGACATTTTATTTGAGGGGAGGATGCTCAACACATGCCTGAGCCGCACGGGGCGGTATTTTGAAAGAATACAGGACAACGAATCGTATTTGTTTTTTCTGCGGAAAACGGACGAGCCCGACATGCCATGGTACACAATCGAGGCAGAGCCGGGCGGAACGATACGCCAGAAGCGGACGGTGAACGACTGCCAGAACAGCGACCTTAAGGAAGCGGAGGGATTTCTGCGCGAGTGGCAGGAGCACATAAAAAGGACGATGACGAGGGCGGACAAAAGGAGCGCGGCAAAGAGCCGCGAGGCGCGCATCCGCGAATTTGCGGAGCTGAGAGAGAAAAGCATCCGCGTTAATTACGGAGTGCATGCAGGGCAGCTGCTTGCGGATATTTTGGAGAGGGATCTGACAGAATGCTGAATGCTGAATTAAGAATTATGCATTATGAATTATACAGAGGGGGTGAGGTTAATATGGAGATAAAAAAGCGGATTGAGGAAATGGCGGAAAAGTCCTCGGACGGCGGGAAAGCCGTGGGACTGTTTTTATGCGAGCTGATTGAAAAGGAGCATGGTGCGGCAGCGGATATTGAAGAGGCGCTTGACGGAGGGAAAACGCTTAATGGAGGATATGAAGCGATTGCCGCATATGCAAAGAAGAAGAGCCCCAATGCGCCGACAGTTGTGCTGCCGGGAGAATCGGCGGAGATTGTGCGCGGATACATGGAGATAAAGGAACACATTGAGGAAAAAAAGAGCATTTTCGACATGCTGTAAGTGGGATTATGTTCTTTTGGAGTCAAAAGAACCAAAAACGCGGGGGTTTCGATTCCCCCGCG
>CAJJUC010000245.1 GCA_905195005.1 uncultured Eubacteriales bacterium
AAATATCTTCCGACCGCGCTTGTGCTCAACGCAATTGAGGGGAACAACAACGTCGAGAAGCTGACCGATGCGGACGGAGAAACGATTATCGGCGCTGCCGTTCCGATGATGAATAACAAAACAGTTACGGGCGTAATATATTATCAGACATCGGCTGCGGACAGCATTCAGTTCATGAATCAGATTTGGGCAACAATGCTTATGCTTGCAGTGCTTGTCAGCCTTCTTACGGGAGTTGTCAGCTTTGTGATGGCAGGCTTCATCACCGCGCCTATCCGTGAGCTTACGGAAAAGCTCGGCAAGGCTGCCGATGACGGAAGCGACTGCGTGCTTGAAACAAATACGGGCGGCGAAATCGGGCGGCTTGTTGAATCGTTCAACAAGATGACGCAGAAAATTCAGATTCAGGAATCAAAGCGGCAGGAATTTGTTTCAAACGCTTCTCATGAGCTGAAAACGCCGCTCAGTTCGATAAAGCTTATCAGCGATTCACTTTTGAATGTGCAGAACGCGCCGCCTGAAATGGTCAATGAATTTCTGACGGATATGAATGTTCAGGTGGAAAGGCTGACAAGGATAATAGACAAGCTGCTCACCCTTACGAGAATGGATAACAGCGGCAGCGTTTCGCGCATGGAATTTGCAGTGACCGACCTGACGGAAATTTGTTCAAACGTGACAAAGGCTCTCCGTCCGCTTGCGGAGCAGAAGCATATTGAGCTTTCCTACAATGCGGAGGCGGCGATATATTCCAAAGTGGAGCGCGACCGTATATGGGAGGCAATATATAATATACTTGACAACAGCATTAAGTATACGAAAGAGGGCGGCAAGGTTTCGCTTGACGTCGGAAAAGACGAAACAAGCGCGATAATCACGATTAAGGATACGGGAATCGGAATAGCGTCCGAAGAGCTTTATAAGATATTTGACCGTTTTTACCGTGTTGATAAGGCGAGAACGAGAGAAACAGGCGGAACGGGGCTCGGATTGTCGATTGCGCTCACCGCGGTGGAGCTGCACGGCGGAAACATTCAGGTCGAAAGCGAGGAAGGCGTCGGAAGCACCTTCCGCATAATTATTCCCATCACATTTAAGTAAGAGAGGAGAGTGTGAGAATGAAAAAGCTCTTATCGTTTATTCTTGCGGCGGCAATGCTTCTCGGCTTCGTCGGCTGCAAAGGAAAAAACAGCGAAAAGCTTAAGGTTTTCTTTAAGGACAGAGTTGAAAATTCTCTTAATGAAGAAACGCGCGTGATGAAAACGAATGATAAAACAACGACGGAGGATCGCGCAAAGTTTCTTATAGCGCAGATTATTCAGGGTCCGCTGAACGAAAAGAACCGCGCACTTATCTCCAAAAAGGCGCAGCTTTTGTCATTTGCGATTAATGACGGAGTTGCAACGGTGAATATGTCAAAGGAATTTTCAAGCGCCGATGGCGTTGATGCGCTTCTTCTGCGGCTGTCGTTCGTTAATACGCTCTGTGCGCTGGACGGGATTAACGGAATTGTTATTCAGGTTGACGGCAAGCCGATTGTTTCGGACGCAGCGGGCAAAGAGGTCGGTGTGATGAGTCCGGATGACATTGCTCTTGACACAGATGATAAGCCGTCGTCCGCAAAGTCGCGCATTGTGCTTTATTTCCCGAAAAAGGGCGGCGAAAAGCTTGTCCGCGAAACGCGCGAGGTTGAGCTTCAGAATGCGCTTTCAATTGAAAAGACCGTTATCAGCGAGCTTTTAAAGGGCCCGACAGACAGCGATTGCACAAATGCAGTGCCGACCGAAACAAAGCTTTTGGGAATTGAAACAAAGGATAACGTCTGCTTTGTGAATTTCTCGAATGAATTTGTCACCAAAACATCTCCCGGCTCACTTTCAACAACGCTTGCATTG
>CAJJUC010000246.1 GCA_905195005.1 uncultured Eubacteriales bacterium
AAGCTGCAGCGGCGCGCCTTGGGAAGGTATACAAATACACAAAAGAAACGGAAGCCGGATATTACATTTGCGAAAAGACGGATACAGGGTGGGGATGGAAACAGACGGAGCGGCCGAACACAGTTAAAAACCTTACGCTGACGGAATACTTGAATAATTATTACAAAAAATTTGAAGCGGCAAGCTTTTTGGCGGTGCATGAGCATTTCGGCAGCCTTGCGGCACTGGTGAAGGCTGCGGACGGAGATATTTGGCTTTATTACAGGGAAAAATGCTACAAGGTGCCGAGACAGAACGCAGAGGGCGCGCTTAAGCTTTCAAGCTGCGGAGATTATTTGCTGATAGGCGAGTGCGGCGATTATCTTAATACGCGGACGGAAAAATACACCGAGGGGGACGGCTGCTTTGATTTTGCGGTGCAGTGCGACGAATTTGAATCGGCGGCATCGGGGAAAATTCGGAAAAGCGCCGTTACGGAGACCTGTCTGCGCGTGTATTCGCAGGACAGGGGGCTGCTTGAAAAAATTGCGGAAGCGCTTGACAAAAGCGAGCTGACCTTTAAATTATATACAGACGTGCACCGTGACGAATCGCTTTATACAACGGTGAAGCTTGAGAACGGAGAACACGCGGCAGCGGTTGAGGACGCATCGAGCGGGAGAAAGCTTGCAAGCGGCGCATGGCTTGAGCTTGAGCTTTATGTGCTTTCGGTGAAGATAAAAAGCACGATGATGCGGCGCGACTTCAACAGCGAGGAGCTGAGGATAAAATCAGTCGGGCAGGAGGACTGCGTGCCGTGGAAAAACAGGCTTTGGAGCTACGACGGCGGCGCAGTGCGCGGAAGCGTGCAGGGAATATTTAAGGAAAGCGGCGGAATTGACTGGACGACGATGGACTCCACCGGAATGTCGGCAATAAGGAGAACGCTTTGGCAGGGCGGAAACGTGACGGGGATTGCGGCGATAACGGGGAGAGTGGTGTGCTTTAAACGAGGGTACATATACACGCTTTCGGGAGAGATGCCGTCGACGATGTACACAAGCGGAATAAGCTGCCCGGGACTGAGAGAGGATAACAAAAAGAGCATTGCGGTGCTTGAGGACGGTGTGTTTTACCTTTCGGACACGGGAGTTTATGTGTTCACGGGAGGATTTCCGACAAATATTTCCGAAAATGCGGGGATAAAGGGCACGGACGCTTGCGGCGGCACGGACGGCGTGAAGTATTATCTGTCGCTTAAAGAGGAAAGCGGAGAATACGCGTTTTATGTGTATGATGTGAGAAAAAGGCTGTGGCACAGGGAGGACAGCGTGCATGCGCTGTCGTTCACGGTGATTGACGGAAAGGTGTGCTACTGCGACGCACAGAGCGGCAAGGTGATGGTTTACGGAAGCGAGGGCGCAGAGGAATGGGAAACGGAGCTTGAATATGACGAGGGAACATGGCAGAAGAAAAAGTACAAAAAAATTGTTGTGCGCGGTGATTTTGAGGACGCGGACGTTTACCTGAGCGCGGACGGCGAGGAGTGGCGGGCAATCGGTTACAGCACGGGAAAAGAGGAATTTCCGATTATTCCGCTTGTGTGCGAAAGACTGAAAATAAAAATTAAGGGAACGGGCAAATGCGTGATTAAGAGCATTGACAGGATATTTGAGGTGATAGCATGACGGAGCTGATAGACGCGAAACGGATTATATTTGAAAACGGAAAAAACGCGCAGGAGCTTTTCGAGGAGCTGAAAGCAAGGCTTGAAGAGCTGAGTGCGGCAAAAACCGAGGAGGGGTAAAAATGTACGACAAGGATTATCAGGCAGAGATAAACAAGGCGGTGGCAAATGC
>CAJJUC010000247.1 GCA_905195005.1 uncultured Eubacteriales bacterium
TCGAGCGCCCAAACTTCCATTTCACCGAAACGCTGACCGCCGAACTGCGCCTTACCGCCGAGCGGCTGCTGAGTTACAAGCGAGTAAGGACCGGTGCTGCGCGCATGAATCTTATCGTCAACAAGATGATGCAGCTTAAGATAGTACATATATCCGACCGTTACGGGATTGTCAAAGGGCTGTCCCGTTCTGCCGTCGTAAAGCACGGTTTTACCGTCTCTGCGAAGTCCTGCCTCCTCGAGGAGGTTCATAATGTCTTTCTCGTTCGCGCCGTCGAATACGGGTGTTGCAACCTTGAAGCCGAGTCTGCTTGCAGCCATACCGAGATGTACCTCAAGCACCTGACCGATATTCATACGCGACGGTACGCCCAGGGGGTTAAGCACAATGTCGAGCGGAGTTCCGTCCGGCAGGAAGGGCATATCCTCCGAGGGAAGTATACGCGAAACGACACCCTTGTTACCGTGACGGCCTGCCATCTTATCACCGACGCTGATTTTACGCTTCTGAGCAATATAGCAGCGAACGATTTCATTTACTCCCGGCGGAAGCTCATCGTTATTCTCACGTGTAAACACCTTAACGTCAACGATTATACCTGCTTCACCGTGCGGAACGCGCAGCGAGGTATCTCTTACCTCTCTCGCCTTTTCGCCGAATATTGCGCGGAGAAGCCTTTCCTCGGGCGTAAGCTCCGTTTCACCCTTGGGTGTGACCTTACCTACAAGAATATCTCCCGAGTGAACCTCCGCACCGACGCGGATAATGCCTCTGTCGTCAAGATTCTTAAGCGCATCATCGCCGACGTTCGGAATTTCGCGCGTGATTTCCTCCGGTCCGAGCTTTGTATCTCTGGACTCGGACTCGTATTCCTCTATGTGAACCGATGTGAAAATATCATCGCGCACAAGCTTTTCGTTAAGCAGCACGGCGTCCTCGTAGTTGTAACCTTCCCATGTCATGAAGCCTACAAGCACGTTTCTTCCGAGTGCAATTTCACCGTTATCGGTTGCCGGGCCGTCCGCAATAATCATGCCCTTTGTCACCTGTTCTCCGGTCTCGACTATCGGGCGCTGGTTGATGCATGTGCCCTGGTTCGAGCGGAGGAACTTAAGAAGATGGTATTTATGTCTTTCGCCGACCTCGTCCTTAATAACAATTTCATCGGCGCTTACCTTTTCAACAACGCCGTCCTGCTTGGAAAGAACAACAACGCCGCTGTCCTTCGCCGCCTTGTACTCCATGCCCGTTCCGATAATCGGAGACTGCGGCTTGAGCAGCGGAACTGCCTGACGCTGCATGTTCGATCCCATAAGGGCGCGGTTTGCGTCATCGTTTTCAAGGAAAGGAATCATCGCCGTTGCGACAGACACAACCTGCTTGGGGGAAACGTCCATGTAGTCAACGTTCTCGGCAGGTACTTCCATGATTTCCTCACGGAAACGCGCGGAAACCTTTTTCTGAGCGAAATGACCGTCATCCGTCAGCGGAGCATTTGCCTGCGCAACAACATAGCGATCCTCCGTGTCGGCCGTCATATATTCAATCTCCGAGGTGACAAGGCTGTTTCCGTCCGCGTCCTTGATTACCTTTCTGTACGGAGCTTCGATAAATCCGTATTCGTTAATGCGCGCAAAAGTTGAAAGCGAGCTGATAAGACCGATGTTCGGACCTTCAGGCGTTTCAATCGGACACAGACGTCCGTAGTGAGTATAGTGTACGTCACGCACCTCGAAACCAGCACGCTCACGCGACAAACCACCGGGACCCAGAGCAGAC
>CAJJUC010000248.1 GCA_905195005.1 uncultured Eubacteriales bacterium
TCCCCTTGAAAAAGCGGAGGCTGTTTAAAAAGTCAATTGACTTTTTAAACAGCCTCGCGCTCTGCAATTCTCTTATTCAACTGCCTTAAAAGCGTCGTCAAGAGCTTCGATAAGGTCGTCAATGTTTTCAATCCCGACAGAGAGTCTGATTGTGTTTGGCTTTATCCCTTGTTCGCCGAGCTCGGCTTCCGAAAGCTGCGAATGCGTTGTTGAAGCAGGGTGAATGACAAGGGATTTAACATCGGCAACGTTTGCAAGAAGCGAGAAAATCCGAAGATTGTCAATAAACTTCTGTGCCGTTTTGTCATCACCCTTAATTTCAAAGGTGAATATCGAGCCGCCGCCGTTCGGAAAATATTTTTTATAGAGCTTATGGCTCGGCTCAGTTTCGAGCGAAGGATGATGAACCGCCTCAACCTGCGGATGCTTGTTAAGATAATCAACAATTTTCAGCGCATTTGAAACATGGCGCTCAACGCGCAGTGAAAGAGTTTCAAGCCCCTGAAGAAAGATAAACGCGTGAAACGGTGAAACGGTTGAGCCTGTGTCGCGCAGCAGAATTGCTCTGATATATGTTGCAAAAGCCGCTTTTCCGGCAGCGTCCGCAAAGGAAATTCCGTGATATGACGGGTTCGGCTCGGAAATCCACGGATATTTGCCGGATGCTTTCCAGTCAAAACTGCCGCCCTCAACAATAACGCCTCCGATTGCCGTGCCGTGACCGCCGATAAACTTCGTTGCACTGTGCACAACAATATCCGCGCCGTATTCAATCGGGCGCACAAGATAAGGAGTTGCAAAGGTTGAATCAACAACAAGCGGTATTCCGTGCTTATGAGCAATTTTCGCAAGCCCCTCAATATCCGCTATATTTGAATTGGGATTGCCGAGCGTTTCAACATACAGGGCTTTTGTGTTCGGCTGAATTGCCTTTTCAAATGCGCCGTCCTCATCGGGGTCAACAAAGGTTGCCGTTATGCCGCTCGTCAGCGGAAGCGTGTGCGCAAGCAGATTGTATGTTCCGCCGTAAATTGTTTTTGAAGCGACAATGTGCTCGCCCGATTTTGCAAGCGCCTGAATTGTGTAATTGATTGCCGCAGCGCCCGATGACACCGCGAGCGCCGCACTGCCGCCCTCAAGCGCTGCAATGCGCTCCTCGAACACGCTTTGTGTGGGGTTTGTAAGTCTGCCGTAAATATTCCCTGCGTCACGAAGTACGAATCTGTCGGCAGCGTGCTGCGAATTATGAAAAACAAACGATGTCGATGCATAAATCGGGACTGCACACGCGTCCGTTGTCGGATCCGGATTTTCCTGCCCTGCCTGAACCTGAAGTGTTTCAAATCTGTATTTTCTTTCTGCCATGTTAATGCCCCCTTATATTCTATAAAACCTATCTGTTTGATATGGTTAGTATAGCACACAATATTCGATTTGTCCAATACAAAAAAATTATGCAAAGTTATAAATTTGATTTATAACTTTGCATAACACTTTATCTTGATTTTTTCAGCCGTTTATCCGATTTGACTGCCATATGTGTGCCGAGTGACTGGAATATCTGCACAAGAATTATCAGGAACACAACGGCAACAAACGCAACAAGATATTTATAGCGGTAATAACCGTAGTTAATGGCAATCTTGCCGAGGCCGCCGCCGCCGATGATGCCGCTCATCGCCGAGTAGCCGAGGATGG
>CAJJUC010000249.1 GCA_905195005.1 uncultured Eubacteriales bacterium
TGCTATATCGGAGATGTGCTCAGCCTTGCAATGCTGCGCATAAGGCGCGGGGATATTTGGATAACCGTGCAGAAGGATATAAACGTTTCCGCGGTTGCGTATATGACGGGGGCGGCAATGGTTATAACGGCGGACGGTGCATCGCTTGACAAAGACGCCGCCGTAAGCGCCGCCGAGCGCGGCATTCCCGTTTTCGGTTCGGAGAAAAGCGCTTATGAGCTTGCAACTGTGCTGAGCGATATATTATAAAAAGAGAACGCATTTTTAAGCATAGTCTTTTAAATGCGTTCTCTTTATAATAATAACAAAAAAGTTTCTCGGAATATAAAAAAATTTGTCATTTTGTATAGACAAACAGCTTTGGAGCTGATATAATGAATATGTTGTGTAATTTTGTAATTTATCAGTATTTAATTATCGATATATGCAACGTATAAACTTTAAGGAGGTTAAAAAATGAGTAAGGAAGCGGTAATTCCCTTTAAGGGCACTGCTGAGCAAAAGGCACAGCTTGCGGCTGTGATTGAGGAGCACAAGAATCAAAAGGGTGCGCTCATTCCCGTGCTTCACGCGGCGCAGGAAATCTACGGCTATCTTCCCATTGAGGTGCAGACAGATATTGCCGACGGGCTCGGCGTTTCGCTTGCGGAGGTTTACGGCGTTGTAACTTTTTACACGCAGTTTTCACTGAATCCGAAGGGCGAGTATAAAATCGGCGTCTGTCTTGGGACGGCATGTTATGTAAAAGGGAGCGGTGACATTCTTCAGAAAGTTAAGGATATTACCGGAATCGATGTTGACGGCTGCACGCCCGATGGAAAGTTTTCGCTTGAGGCTACGCGCTGCATAGGTGCGTGCGGCCTTGCACCGGTTATGACAGTGAACGATGATGTTTACGGTCGGCTTTTGCCCGATGATGTTGCCGGTATTCTTGAAAAGTATAACTGATAATGCAGGAAATCAGCTCGAATATTCTTGATATAGTGCAAAATTCACTGCGCGCGGGAGCAGACAGGATTGAAATTTCCGTTGAGGAGAACACGGAGAGGGATATTTTTGCCTTCACTGTTTCCGACAACGGCCGCGGAATGGATGAGGAGCTTTTAAGGCGTGCTTCCGACCCGTTTTTTACAACGCGGAAAAGCCGCGAAGCCGGTCTCGGTCTGTCGCTGCTGCGTTCGGATGCGCGCGCTGCCGGCGGCGATGTTGAAATCATAAGCCGCAAAAACGGCGGAACATTTGTCAAGGCTTGGTTTGTATACAGTCATATAAACCGCCGTCCGCTCGGAGATATTGCGGCTGTGACGGCATGTCTTGCCGTTGCGAATCCGAAAACCGAATTTTTATACAGGCATAAATATAACAATAAATCATTTTCGGCTGCCGCTTTGTGCAGCTGCGGATTTACTGAATTAAGAGAATATATCGGCGCTAAGCTTTCCGAAATATATGGAGGTGTGGAAAAATTGAAAAATATTGCAGAGCTTGACGCAATAAAAGAAAACGTTTTCAGAGGGATAAGCCTCAGAAGAGAAGACGAAAACAGAATAAGGATAGTTGTCGGGATGGCGACCTGCGGAATCGCGGCGGGGGCGCGCCTTGTTATGACGGGTTTTCTTTAAGCGCTTGATAAAAATA
>CAJJUC010000250.1 GCA_905195005.1 uncultured Eubacteriales bacterium
TCTCGACGTTTTGCTTGAGCTGTGCGACAAGATTATGGTGCTCTGCGGCGGCAAGGTCAGCGGAATTGTTGACGCGCGCAAGACAACCAAGGAGGAGCTCGGCTATCTTATGTCGAAAAATGTGCGGGAGGGTGAAAGCAATGACTGAACAGGCATCCGTTAAAGAACCATTTATCAGAATAGCAAAAAGAAATCACATGCCTTTTTGGCAGACAGCTGTCGTTCGTGCAATTGCTTTGGCGCTTTCGCTTATTGTAAGCGCACTTGTCATTTTCATGATTGTAAAAATGAATCCGCTCGATGTGTACGGCGCTATTTTTGACGGTGCGTTCGGAACTGAACGCCGCATTTGGATAACCATGCGCGATATGGCAGTGCTTCTTTCGCTCGGGATAGCGCTTGCTCCGGCTTTTAAAATGAAGTTTTGGAACATCGGCGCGGAGGGGCAGATGCTTATGGGCGGCTGCGCCACCGCTGCATGCATGATTTATTCGAAAAATCTTCCCACATGGATGATATTTGCGCTTATGATTGCGGCAAGCCTTGTTGCGGGCGCTGTCTGGGGCGTTGTTCCGGCAATCTTCAAGGCGCGCTTCAACACGAATGAAACGCTTTTCACTCTGATGATGAACTATGTTGCAATTCAAATAACAAGCTACTGCGTGGCGCTTTGGGAAAATCCGTTCGGCTCGAACACGGTCGGAATTATCAACAGAACAACAAAGTACGGGTGGTTTCCGGCGCTTTTCGGGCAGCAGTATATGCTTAACGTGCTGATTGTGCTCGGACTTACGATTTTTATGTACATATACCTTAAGTGCAGCAAGCACGGCTATGAAATCGCCGTTGTGGGAGATTCGGAAAACACCGCGCGCTACGCCGGCATAAGCGTGAACCGTGTTATTATCCGCACAATGCTTCTGTCGGGCGCTATTGCCGGACTGACCGGCTTTGTGGCGGTAAGCGGCGCAAGCCACACCATATCGACAAACACGGCAGGCGGCCGAGGCTTCACGGCAATTATCATTGCATGGCTTTCAAAATTCAATTCGTTTGTTATGATTGCCGTCACGCTTCTTTTGGTTGTGCTTGAACGCGGCGCGGAGGAGATTGCATCGCGCTTCAGCCTTAATAACTATGCGTCGCAGATGATAACGGGCATTATTTTGTTCTTTATCCTCGGAAGCGAGTTTTTCATAAACTACAGGCTTATTTTCCGCGGAAAATCAAAGAAGGAGGCGTGATTTTATGGCAACATCCGTTATTTCGCTGCTTCAGGCGGCAATAATTTTCGGCACGGTTATAATGTTCGGCGCAATCGGTGAAATAATTGCCGAAAAATCGGGCAGCCTTAACCTCGGAGTTCCCGGAATAATGTATCTCGGCGGTATAGCAGGGTTGACCGGAGTTTTCTTCTATGAAAACAGCGCTGATTCTCCGAATAAAATACTCTGCGTTATAATTGCGCTTATCTGCGCGTTTGCGGCGTCGGTGCTCGGCGGACTGATTTACAGCTTTCTTACCATAACGCTTCGCGCAAATCAGAATGTAACGGGTTTAACACTTACAATATTTGGTGTTGGTCTTGGAAAATTCTTTGGAACATATGTAATTCCAAAGGGAGCAGTAT
>CAJJUC010000251.1 GCA_905195005.1 uncultured Eubacteriales bacterium
GAATTACATAATTGCGGACATTTGTGCCGCCGCAGCAGTCCGCAAGCGTGAGCGATGATGTCAGACTCTCCGCGCTCTCCGTCGGACAAAGCTTTTCAAACATCCCGGTAATCGCCGCGGCGCGTTCGGTCTCCGCTGCCTCTCTTTCGTTTTCCGCCGCAGAGCGCTCCGTTTCCGCTGCCGCTCTCGCCGTTTCCGCCGCAGAGCGCGCCGCCTCCGCATTCGCGCGCTCCGTTTCTGCGTTTTTGCGTGCCGTTTCATTGTTTGTTCGCGTCGTCTCCGCGCTTTTGCGCTGAAGCTCGCGGTTTCCGCGGTCAATCTCCTTGTATCCGCGGTCAGTTTCCGCCGCAGCTCGGCTTTTTTCCGCACTCTCACGCGCAGTCTCCGCATTCGCGCGCGCCGTTTCCGCCGCTGCCCTTGCCTCCTCTTCAATCTCTCTTACCGTCTCTGAGGTTTCCCTGCCCTCTTCCGCCGCCTGCCTTGCGGCTTCCGCCGTTTCCCTTGAAGCTTCCGCACCCTCGCGCGCAGTCTCCGAGGCTTCTCTGTTCGCTTCCGCGCTCTCACGCGCCTTTTCCGCTGCCGCTCGGTTTTTTTCCGCCGCTGCCCGTGCTCCTTCCGCATTTTTGCGCGCCGTCTCATTGCCTGCGCGCTCCGTTTCCTCTGCCTCGCGGCTGTTCTCCGCGGTTTTTCTCTCAGATTCCGCCGCCGCGCGCAGGTCCTCCGCCGTCTGCCTCGCAGCCTCCGCGGTAATTCTCGCATTCTCCGCGTCAAGCGCCGCCGAAGCCTTTTTCAGCAGCTGACCGCACGTCTGCAAATCCTCCTCACTTGCGTCCTCGCTCTCTCCGCTTGCACAAACAATGTAATTCACCCTCGCGCATGCGGCTTGTCCGTCCGCTCCTATCAGCGTCACCTGCAATTGATGCATTCCCTTGCCGCTCACAAAGCTATCCGGAAGCACCGCCTCTATTATTCCGTTCTCCGCTTCGGCGCTTCTCAGTTCCCTTAACAGCTCAACCGTTTCAACCGTGCTGTAATCTCCTTTCCGCACCGTCATCTTAATTATCTGCGTGCCCGTGAAATTGATTCTTTTTCCTCCGTCCGACAGCGTCATTCTCATTCTCACGCTGTCGCCCGCGAATATTCCCTCAAGCACCTTTATCCGCTCATTCTTTATGTCTATTCCGATGTTAAAAAATTTATCCACACCGTTTCCTCCTCTCTTCCGAATCCGCCTTTTCGCTCCTCCTCCACTCAGCGGAGGCGCTCAAAAGTCTTTTCTTCTTTTAACTCCAAAAGAACACCCCTTTATTTTTAAAAAGGGGCATTAAAGCTCACCGCCTCAATGCCCCCAATCCGCATCAGTCTCAGATTCTCTGCGTTTCCTCGTAAAATTCATCCTGCTTTTTGTCGGCAAGCCTCGCCGCCTCGGTATCCTGTTTCTGTCCGCGGCGCAAAACCTTTGCGTAGCTTACGGGGATTTTCACGCGCACTCCGCGCTTAATCTGTATCCCCTTGCCGTTCACCGCTACAAACACATCGTCCTTGTAATCCTTGCTGTCGCGGAAAAGCTCTACTTCCGTTTTGTCGCCGCCGTATATTATTCGCCCGTATCTTCCGGGCTTTGCGCTT
>CAJJUC010000252.1 GCA_905195005.1 uncultured Eubacteriales bacterium
GCCTTGCAAATCCCGAAAGAACGGCTGAGCGGAAATTTAACAAGCATTGGGCGCATGGTGCCCGTGTCTCTTATGCCTCACCACGAACAAATAAGGTCGTATACTTCTTTTGTTTCTTCAAATTTAAACTTTCTGTTTTTATAGAGTTTCAAATCGTCAATATATTCCTGAAGGTTCGTTATAACGGCTTCGCTGCAAGAATCATCAAATGCGCCCTCGAATTGATTGTAGTCACGTGTGAAACCGTGCCACCCTTTACCATCCAGCGTAGGTTCGCAAAATATATCTGAAAAGAAACCTTCCCAGATATGTAGCGTCTCCATGCTATTGTCACTTGTTGAAAGCTCAATTTCCTCTTCACCTTCATATCCTTTATAGAATTTATAGTTGTCAATCTTTCCAGTGTCCATTATCTAACCACTCCTTTTGTTGCTGTTTCGTTTCCAAATTAAATCATATAAATTTTGTCGAATACCGCCGTAAACCTTTCATCAAGCACAATATCTTTGTGATAATGTCCAAAAAACCATTTTTTGCAGATGAGCTTATCTTTTATGCTTTCAAAAAAATCTGTCAGCATGTTGCTCTTATATGTCGGAGCTATAATATTTTGAACAGAGGTTGGCGCAGAATGTGTTATTGCATAATCGACTTCAAGGTTATTCTTTTTTAGGTTGTTTTCTGCATTATTATATTCCTGTTCGGTGGGCATTTCGGCAGCCCACCAGTTTTTCCCTACAATTCTGTGCTCTTTATCGTGGGATTCAGCTCCGCCGAATACGAAAAACCTTTTCTCGTTAATCGTATAGATCTCTCCGCGCATCAAATGGTAAATTCCTTCGTCGATTTTGTGCGCTGCGCCGCCGCAAAAATTCACTGTCGGAAAAGAATAAAGCATTGTAAAATTTTCATGATTCCCGTCAATGAATAATGTTGTAAAGTTCTTGCTTTTAAGCCATTTTATCCAATATTTTTCCTCATTGCTTCCGTCCCAGACACCGCCGAAATCACCGCATATGATTACATAATCATTTTTTGTCATTTCTTTCTGCTGAGGGAAATGCTTTGCGGATAATTTTTGAATGTCAATCGGAATATGCGTATCACCTGTAATATATATCATATTTATTACCCCTTTCGTAATTTAATCAAGCCAAAGCAAGTCGTTAATTGTTTTATATCCTTTATATGGCAGTAAAACCTCTTGCGTTGGAATCCTATCCAATCCAAGTTGTTTGGCTGCCCTCAATCTATGATGCCCGTCAACAACATACTTAGTTCCTTTGTATTCAACATATTTAATAGGTTCAATAATACCATTTTTTCTTATATTTTCTACCAAATTCTCATACTGTTTTTTACTTAATGTAAGTTTATGAGTTTTTGTAAGCTTTGTTGGTGAAATTTTTTTTATACCTTTTAAAGTGTCCGCTGCCTTATCCGTTGCCCTTGTCGCATCAATAGCATTATTTGTCATTCGTGCAAGCCTTGCGGTATCCGCGCCCTCACCGAGAATGGGAATGATTCCGGCTGCGTCGAGCCCTGCCGAGATGAAATCCCCGCGCAATAAGTCAACCGGAATTGAAGCTAAATCGATAAATGAATCAA
>CAJJUC010000253.1 GCA_905195005.1 uncultured Eubacteriales bacterium
GGTGCGCAGAATGCTTGACGCAGTGGGCGCAGAGGTGTTCGGGCTGAAACGGATTTCAGTCGGTGCGCTTACGCTCGGAAACCTGCCGGAGGGAAAGTGGAGACAGCTTTCCGCCGCGGAGGTGAACAAGCTGCGCGGTACAAGGAGGAAAAAAAGTGATAAAGGTAACCGTGTTTGACAATATTGACGTTATGCGCTCGGTTTATCCGTCCGCAGACGATGGCACGCGCATTGCGTGGGCACAGGAAAACGAAAACAAATGCGGATACTGCGTTTTTTCCGCCGACGGCGAAATTCTCGAAATAAACGATTCGGATAACGTAAGCGAGCTGCTTGTGCGCAGCGCGCTTAATTATCTTGACTTAAGAAATGTGCAAAGGGGCATTTGCCGCGTTTCGCGGCTGGTGCCTTTTTTACTTGCGCTCGGATTTTCCGAAAAGGACGGTGCGGCGGAGGTTTTTATTCCCGAGTTTTTCAAGCCGTGCTGTTCAAAAAACTAAAAAAAATAATTTATAGCTATTGAAATTATTTCAATATATAGTATAATAGTGTATAATGGGTAATTTTGATGTATTCAAAGCAGGAGGTACACAATATGGATTCAATGGAAAAGGTGTCCGCGCTTCTTGAAAAGAGAGCGAAAATCGCGCTCGGAGGAGAGGACGGCAAGCAGCGGCAGGACGGCAGTCTTACCGCAAGGGAAAGAATTGCGGCTTTTCTTGATGAGGGCAGCTTCATCGAACTCGATACGTTTGTATCGGCAAGAAACCGCGAAACGGCTTCCGACGGCGTTGTGACGGGGTACGGCACGGCTGACGGAAGGCTTGTTTACGTATATTCTCAGGATGTAACCGTTCTCGGCGGCGCAATCGGTGAGATGAATGTTAAGAAAATCACAAAGGTGTTTGACCTTGCGCTTAAAATGGGCGCCCCGGTTGTCGGAATGCTTGATTCGAACGGCGCAAGACTTGAGGAAGGCATTTTTGCGCAGCAGGCGGCAGGCGAGCTTATAAATGCTGCCGCAAAGGCAAGCGGAGTTGTTCCGAACGTAAGCATTGTTTTCGGAAACTGTGCCGGCGGCAGCGCTGTTTTTGCGTCCATGAGCGATTTTGTTATCATGAACGAGAAAAACGGCAGACTGTTCGTAACGGGTCCCGAGGTTGTTGAAGCTTCAACGGGAAAAAAGCTTGACGCAGGCGCAAAGGCAAGCGTGAATGAAAACGGCAGTGCGCACCTTATCGGCGCTGACGATATGCAGTGCATCGAAAAGGCAAGACTGCTTCTTACCTATCTTCCGTCCAACAATCTTTCGGACGCATTTGCGTTTGAAACGGGCGATGATCTCAACAGAACGAGCGAACAGCTCCGCGATATTGATTCCGTTTCCGATGTTCGTGCGGTAATTGCCGAAATTGCGGACGATAAAGCGTTTTACGAAATGCAGGAGGGTTATGCCGAAGCAATCGTTACGGGCTTTATCCGCCTGAACGGTGCGGCAGTCGGCGCTGTTGCATGCGCGGGAGATGTGCTTG
>CAJJUC010000254.1 GCA_905195005.1 uncultured Eubacteriales bacterium
TTCCTCCTTAAATAATTCAAACGTCAGGACTGCGAAAAAGTAAGCGTAAACCTGCTTCCCTCGCCAATGCGGCTTGAAACGCTTATTTCAATGCCGTTCAGTCTTGCAAGATGCTTCACAATCGAAAGACCGAGCCCCGTTCCGTTCACCTTGCGCGAATGACTTTTATCCACCCTGTAAAATCTTTCAAAAATTCTGTCAATATCCTCCTGCGGAATCCCGATTCCCGTATCGGCAACCGTAAGGCGGTTTTCCCAGACAGTTACCGTCACGCTGCCGCCGTCGCGGTTATATTTTATGGCATTGTCGCACAGGTCATAAATAAGCTCCACCACATGGCGGCGGTTTGCATGAACAATGCAGTCGGCGCCGCCCGTTTGCAGCGTGACATTGCGCTCCTTTGCCGCTGCCGAAAGCATTTCCGCAGCTTCCGCCGCCGCGCTGCTAAGGGAAAAATCCGTTTTGTCGACGCTTGTATTATTTTCATCGAGATTGGAAAGACGCATAATATCTTCAATCAGCGAAATCATACGGCGGCTTTCTTTTTCGATTTTCTGCGCAAACAGAACCGTGTTATCTCCGCCCATTCCCGCCGCTATAAGCTGAGAGTAGCCGTGAATGGACGTAAGCGGAGTTTTAAGCTCATGCGAAACATTTGCCGAAAATTCGCGGCGCATCCGTTCCGCTTCGGCAGTCGCCGTTATATCAAGCAGCAGCACAATGGCGCCGTCTGTTGTGTTTCCTCTTTTCACCGGGCTGAAAATTCCGCGGTATGTAATATCATCTTTCTCAAAGACAGCCGTTTTGTATTCTCCGCCCAGAGCCGCGCCGATTGCTTCCGAAATTATCGGATTTTCTGCAACATCCGTGTATTTCGCATTTCTTACGGTGCTCCCGAAAAATGCAAGCGCGCTTTTATTCGCGGAAAGAAAAATTCCGTCACGGTCAAGCACAGCGAAGCCCTCATTCATGTTGTCGGTGATGGTTTGAAGCTGAAGTTTTTGCGCGCTGACCTTCGCCATCTGCCGCCTTATTTCACCGTGCTGCGAAGCAATGCGCTCAAGCATCGGCATAAGCTCTGGATAAGCGCCGCCCGGAACGATGCTTCCGTTCACGGTAAGCCGTTCAATCGGTTTTACAATATTGTCTGTCATATGCGCCGCAACAAACGATGTAAGCACAAAAATCAGAATTGCCATTACAAGAACAACGGCAATCGAAGTCATAAAAACCGTAAAAATATCATGAGCCGAGCTTGCCATGCGAAAAACGGTTCCGTCCGAAAGAAGCACGGCGCAATAATAATATTTCTTTGACGCTGTAACGGAAACGCGTTCTGATTCGCCCAATCCGCTTTTTCTTGCCTGAACAACCTCGGGGCGGCTGCTGTGATCGCCGAGATTTGACTTATCTGCATAGCTGTCAAACAAAACCTCTCCGTTTTCGGAAATCAGCGTTGCACGTTT
>CAJJUC010000255.1 GCA_905195005.1 uncultured Eubacteriales bacterium
TGTCGCTTGTGCTTATCGTTTCGTGCTCACGTGTTTTAAACGAGAAGTATTCAATAAGATTTCTGTCACCGTCGCCCGTCAGCTCACCCTCTGTGCCCATGACGCGGATAAATCTGCCGTTATACGTAAATGCACACATGTTGAACGACGCAACTGCGCTGTTCGCAAACTCCATATTTACAACCTGGTGGTCAACAACGTCGTTATCGCACTTGAAAACACACTTTCCGTACTGCGTTTCGCGCAGCGCTCTTTCAACCCTTTCGTTTGAGGGGTTTTTATCTTTTGTTGCAGCCTCACGAAACCAGAGGTTTTTTTCATCCTCAAGATAAAGCTTTACGGAGTTATAATGGCATGTTTCCGCATACGGACAGCCGTCAATGCAGCGTTCGGGGGCGCCCTCGGGAGCATTTTCGCGCTTGAAATATGAAAGCGCCCCGTAGGACTGAACGCTTGTGCAGGGGCTTCCTATCAGCCATTGAATCATGTCCACGTCATGGCATGATTTTGCAAGTATCATCGGAGCGCTTTTCTCAGTGTTGCCCCAGTTTCCGCGAACAAAGCTGTGACTTTGATGAATGTTTCCGACGCATTCCATGTGATGAATTGACAGCACCTTGCCAAGCTTGCCCTCGTCAATCATTTGTTTTATTTTTCCGAAAAACGGAGTGTAGCGAAGCACATGGCACACAAGCACCTTAACGCCTTTTTTCTTTGCAGCATTTGCTATCGCCGCACATTCCTCCGCAGCGGGCGCCGCAGGTTTCTCAAGCAGCAGATTATATCCGAGCTCAATTGCTCTCATTGCAGGAGCATAGTGCATCCGATCCGTTGTTGCAATGATAACAACATCGGCAAATTTCGGACGGGCAAGCAGCTGCTCCCACGATTCAAAGCACATTTCATCTTTAATTCCGTGCTTGTTTTTGATATAATCGCGTTCCTCTTTTACGGGCTCTGCCACGGCAATAACCTTGAACCGATTGCTTTCGGACATTATGTTTGTGTATCCCTGACCGCGGTTTCCCGCTCCGATCAGCGCAACAGTAAGTGTTTTTGTATCCATATCGTTTCCTCCGATTTTACAGTTAAAACTTTATAATCCTGTCATTTCCGAAGCCGAAGCGAAAAAGCCTCAGCTCTCTTTTTGTCGGTTTCAGCAAAACGGCGTCCCAGCAATCGGCAGTTTCATCCCCGGCGTTTCTTTCGGCTTTTCCGCGGATTATCTGCGAATCCATAACGGAAAGGTTAATTCCGCCCAAGGTTATATTTCCGTCAAGTCCGTAACCGCCGCCGAACCAAGCGCCGATTTGAGCGCCGCTGCGCTGCGCCTGCTGAATAATTGCAAGCGCCGGCTCCGTTGCGCGTCCTTCATAAAAATAAGGGTC
>CAJJUC010000256.1 GCA_905195005.1 uncultured Eubacteriales bacterium
CGCCGATGTTCATATCACTCAACATGCGGCAGGCTCTCAAATCCCGGGCGCAAATCCTCATCCGTGGGGATGTAATCCGGCATCTCACCGTCATTGTATCTCTGATATGCAACCATATCAAAGTAGCCTGTGCCTGTAAGACCGAACACGATTGTCTTTTCCTCGCCCGTTTCGCGGCATTTCTCTGCTTCATTGATTGCGGCGCGGATTGCATGGCTGCTTTCGGGCGCCGGAAGGATTCCCTCAGTGCGTGCAAAATATTCCGCTGCCTCAAACACCTTTGTCTGCTCAACGCTGACAGCCTCCATAAGACCGTCATGATAAAGCTGAGAAAGAGTGCTGCTCATTCCATGATAACGAAGTCCGCCGGCATGGTTCGGGGCGGGAATGAAGCCGCTGCCGAGTGTGTACATTTTTGCAAGCGGACAAATCATGCCCGTGTCGCAGTAATCATATGCAAATTTTCCGCGTGTGAAGCTCGGACAGGACGCCGGTTCAACGGCAATGATTCTGTAATCCGCTTCGCCGCGCAGCTTTTCACCCATAAACGGAGCGATAAGTCCGCCGAGATTCGAACCGCCGCCGGCACAGCCTATGATTATATCGGGCTTTATATCATATTTATCAAGCGCCGCCTTTGTTTCAAGCCCTATAACCGACTGATGAAGAAGCACCTGATTCAATACGCTTCCGAGTACATAGCGGTAACCCTCTGTCGAAACTGCCGTTTCAACAGCTTCGGATATTGCGCAGCCGAGACTTCCCGTTGTTCCGGGGTGAGCCGCCAGTATTCTGCGCCCTGCCTCCGTTTCGGTTGAGGGCGATGGCGTTACCGACGCGCCGTACGTCCGCATAACCTCACGGCGGAAAGGCTTCTGTTCATACGAAACCTTAACCATGTAAACCTTGCAGTCAAGTCCGAAATATGCGCACGCCATGGAAAGCGCCGTTCCCCACTGCCCTGCACCCGTTTCGGTTGTCACGCCGCGCAGTCCCTGTTTTTTCGCATAATATGCCTGGGCAATCGCACTGTTAAGCTTATGGCTTCCGCTTGTGTTGTTGCCCTCGAATTTATAGTAGATTTTCGCCGGTGTGCCGAGCTTTTTCTCAAGACAATATGCGCGGACAAGCGGCGATGGACGGTACATTTTATAAAACGACTTGATTTCTTCGGGAATTTCAATAAACGCGGTTGTATCGTCAACCTCCTGAGCTGCAAGTTCCGAGCAGAACACACCGCTCAATTCCTCCGCCGTCATCGGCTT
>CAJJUC010000257.1 GCA_905195005.1 uncultured Eubacteriales bacterium
TGTACTGAACGCCGTTTTCGGAAAGACTGCTTTTTCCGCGCAGATAGTTCATCAGCGCTTCTGAATGATAAAGATAGGAAACGGAGCGGATTGTCGCAGAAATTTCCGTTTCGCACATTTGGGAAAACAGCGAAAGCGAGTTGTTGCAGTTTTGCTTAATCTGAAATTTACTGTTTGCAATGCCGACGGCGCATGAAAATATAAGCGAGATTGAAAGTATCAGCGACGGAAACACAAACAGTATCAAAATATTGCGCGATGTTTTGTTCGAAAAAATCGAAAGCTTGTTTTTATTCACCGATAAGCCTCCATAAAATAAGGATTTGTTCTTACTTCTGATAATAACATGCTGAAGACTTTTTTGTCAATATAATAACGCTAAGAGTAAAAAAATGATACAAGCATCAAAAATGCAACCGCACTCCGTAAAGGAATAATACCGTTTGATAAAACTGTGTCTTGAAAATAACGGTGATACGGATATAATTAACTTGCAGCCGAAGGCGGCGGACGGCATTCCTTTTACAGACCTGCTGCGGCTGCGGAAATGAGGGATTGTGAGATGAAAAAAATTATATCGTTCGGTCTTGCAGCCGTTTGTGCATTGTCAGCCGCAGGTGCAAAGGCTGCCTGCACTGCTGCGGCAGATATTGACACTTCCGTACGCGAGGCGGTCTGCACATTTAATCTCGGGCGGGCGGAGAAATCCGTTCCCGTGCTGACAAGAATAACCGATAAAAACGGCGATTCCGATTATTACGATGAGGGATATACGGACGCAGGAGGGAATTATTCCTTTACATATAATGTCAGAAAAGGTAAGACGGGATATTTCAATGTTGAAATGACGGCGGACGGCGAAAGTGCGCAGACGAGCTTTTTTATCGGAGAAAGCTTCACGGTTGAGGGAGAAAGCTTTAAAACGAAAGCTTTCAGCCCTGAAATTATTAAAGCGGAGGGAATGCTCAGCGGCGGCGCGATGATGCGCTATAACGGAGGGTACACGGCGAAGGTGTGCTTCCTTGAATACGAATTTGACGCTCCGGCGGCAGGATGGTATGAGCTGACAACGAGAAATTCGGAGTTCAGTCAGCCGTGGACAACCGACTTTTCCGTGAGGGTGAACTCGGGTACGGAATACAAGCCTGCAAAATATGCGGATATTTCAAAGGCATATACGGATTATAAGCCGAGCCCGAGCCTTATGAAGGAATACCGCGTCGGGTATTTTTATCTTAATGAGG
>CAJJUC010000258.1 GCA_905195005.1 uncultured Eubacteriales bacterium
TCAGGCAGGCGATGAGGGTGCGGTTATCTCGGAATTTTCAACAAGGAGCACGGATGAAACGGATGTTTTCACCGATAAATCCATAATCAGATAAAAATTTTCGGAAAGGAACACTGAACAATGCTTGTAAATTTAAACGATGTATTAAAAAAAGCACAGGAGGGCGGATATGCCGTCGGACTGTTCAACACTACCGACACGGATATGCTTCAGGCTGCGATTGAGGCGGCGGAGGAAATGAAATCGCCCATTATCATCGGCACGGCGGAAGTGCTTTTGCCTTACGGCGAGCTTTCGCTGATTGCACCGTCCGTTATTGCAGCGGCAAAGAGAGCGTCCGTCCCCGTTGTTGTTCATTACGACCACGGTCTGACCTTTGAACGCTGCCTTGAAGCGCTCAAGCTCGGCTTTTCAAGCGTTATGTTTGACGCATCCGTTCTTGACTATGAGGAAAATATAAAGCAGACGTGCGAAATTGTGAAAATTGCGCACGCCTTCGGCGCAACGGTTGAAGGCGAAATCGGTCATGTCGGCAATGCGGACGCAGAATCGGGTGACGATGTATATACATCTCCCGAAATGGCAAAAAGCTATATTCAAAGCACAGGCGTTGACGCATGCGCCGTTGCGTTCGGCACAGCTCACGGCGCATATCTGAAAAAACCGAAGCTTGACTTTGACCGCCTGCGTGAAATCCGCAGCGTTACCGAAACGCCGCTTGTTATGCACGGCGGCAGCGGACTTTCGGACGATGATTTCAGAACGGCTGTTAAGTGCGGAATTGCGAAAATAAATATTTTCACCGACCTTTGCCTTGCCGGAAGCGCGGCAATGAAAAAAGCCTCCGATAACGGAATCGGCTATCTTGACGCACGCAACATGAAGGTTGAGGCAATAAAAGAAGAGGTTAAGAAGAAAATAATTCTTTTCGGCTCACAGAACAGGGGTTAAAAAATGGAGAACAAAAATCTTGATATTTTCTACTTTTCAAGCACTCATTGGGATCGCGAATGGTATCAGGATTTCCAAGGGTTCAGATACCGCCTTGTCAAAATGGTAAACAAGCCTCTTGCTTTGCTTGATTCCGATACTCAATTTCAAACCTTTCATTTTGACGGGCAGACGATTGCAATCGAGGACTACGACCGTATAAAGCCCGAAAATGCGGAAAAGCTGAAAA
>CAJJUC010000259.1 GCA_905195005.1 uncultured Eubacteriales bacterium
GGAGGATAAATAATGATTGAAAATCTTGACCGCATTTTAAAGCGCGTTCAAAAAGCTTCGCGCTATTGCGGCGGGGAGCTGAACAGCGTTGTAAAGAATCACGGCGCTGTAGATATTAAATATGCGTTTGCATTTCCGGACACATATGAAGTCGGCATGAGTCACCTCGGAATAAAAATTCTGTACCATATTCTGAATCTGCGCCCGGACACCTGCTGCGAGCGCGTTTATGCTCCGTGGATTGACATGGAAGAGGAAATGCGCCGTGAATCTGTTCCGTTATTCACGGTTGAAACGCAAACGCCCGTAAAGGAATTTGACTTTTTAGGCGTTACGCTTCAGTACGAAATGTGCTATTCAAATATTCTCAACATGCTTGACCTTGCAGGCATACCGCTGCGCAGCTGCGACCGCGGAGAGGATGACCCGTTTGTAAACGGCGGCGGTCCGTGCGCCTATAATGCCGAACCGATTGCGGATATATTCGACTTTTTCACCCTCGGCGAGGGCGAGGAGGTTATCGGCGAGCTTATGGACGCTTTTAAGGAATGGAAAAAAAACGGCGGAAAGCGAATCGATTATCTGAAGCGAATCGCGCAGATTGACGGAATTTACGTCCCATCGTTTTATGACATTGAATACAATGACGACAATACAATAAAAAGCATAACACCCAACTGCCCGGAAGCAAAACCGAAAATAAGAAAGCGCATAATTGAAAACCTTGACGGCGTTGTATATCCCGATAAATTCATTGTTCCCTTCTCGGATATTATTCATGACCGCGCAAGCATTGAAGTTTTCCGCGGCTGCATCCGCGGCTGCCGGTTCTGCCAGGCAGGCATGATTTACCGCCCCGTGCGCGAAAAAACTGCCGACACGCTCGTAAACGACGCATGTGCGCTCATTCATTCAACAGGTTATGAGGAAATGGGGCTTGCAAGCCTTTCAACAAGTGATTACACCGAGCTTCCCGAGCTTGCGGACAAGCTTCTTGCGCTGACTGAAAAGGAAAAGGTAAGCCTTTCTCTGCCATCGCTCCGTGTGGATAATTTCAGCCTTGACCTCATGCAAAAGGTTCAGAAGGTCAGAAAAAGCGGCCTCACTTTTGCACCTGAGGCAGGCAGTCAGCGCATGCGCGATGTTATCAACAAGAATGTAAAGGAAAGCGAT
>CAJJUC010000260.1 GCA_905195005.1 uncultured Eubacteriales bacterium
TTCCTTTGCCTTTTCAATCTTAAGCCGGTTAAAGTATTCAATAACTCCGCAGCCGGCAATTTCGCGGAAGAGCTTTTTTAACGACGGCACGCTTATATTAACCGCGGCGGCAACATCGGATATATAAAGCTTTTCCGAGAGATGCGCGTCCATAAAATCGGCAGCGGCGGCAAAGGTTGAATTGTCGCCGATGTATCGGACGGACGGCTGCGCACCCGAACGCGGACGGTGAAAGAAGCCGATAAGAAATTCCGTCAGATAAAGGCGCACAAGCTGCTGCGAGCATTCGCTGCCGCTGCGGACGATAAGTTTTTCGGTATAAAAATCGTCAAGCGGCGAGGAAAATGCCGCAATACTCTCATTTATGATTTTTGAAAGCAGAATTTTCTGAAAGTTGCCGACTTTCATTACGGCAGAGGTAAAAAAATCCTCGTATTTCCCATGCATGGAAAAGGAAATAATAACAACGTTTGCCGCATGCCTTCCGTTGGCTTTTATGTTGTGCCATTCGTTCGGACTGTGAAAAATTATTTCACCGCGGTGCAGCGGCGTTTCTCCGCGCTTTGTAATGGCAGTGATTTCTCCCTTGTCAACATAGACAAGCTCCCAGAAATCGTGGCTTTCGCCGCTGAATATAAAGTCCTTGTTATATTCGAAATAATGTACCGTTACGATTGAATCAACGCTTATTGCTTCTTCCATAACGGTTTTCTGATATGCCATGCGCATCACCTCGCTAATTAATTATAATGTATTTATCCGATTTTGTAAATAGTTTATCTTATTTTGTATGGAAATTAATCAAAAGCAGTGATATTCTTATGTTAAGAGAGGGGTGCGGCGGCAATGAAAGCGCTTACAAACGGCATAATCGTAACGGAAAATCAAATGATATACGGGAAAACGCTGGTTTATGATGATATAATAACGGAGATAACGTCGGATTTTGAGCCGTCGGAGGCGGATGAGGTGACGGACGTCTGCGGAAATATGATTACAGCGGGGCTTGTCGATTTGCATATTCACGGGTACGCAGGGTTTGACACATCGGACGGAAGCCCGGAGGACATAAAGAAAATGGCGCTTCTGCTCGCGCAGAACGGCGTTACCTCGTGGTGCCCCACAACGATGACCGTTTCGCAGCCCGAAATTTTGAAAGCGTTTGA
>CAJJUC010000261.1 GCA_905195005.1 uncultured Eubacteriales bacterium
GCTTGAGAAGCTTCCGCGCCGTGATATAGCACGTGCGTCAATTGACAGCAACGGAAAAATAATTATTGCTGAAAGCATAACCAAGGCAATTGAAACGGCAAATCAAATTGCACCGGAGCATCTTGAGCTGTGCGTTGACAATCCGTTTGATTATTTTGACATGATTAAAAATGCCGGTTCTGTATTTCTTGGGCGATGGTGCCCGGAAGCGCTCGGCGATTACATGGCAGGCCCGAATCATACGCTTCCCACAAGCGGAACGGCGAGATTTTCAAGTCCGCTCTCGGTCGATGATTTTGTTAAGAAAACGCAGTTTACATATTACACGCGGGACGCACTGGAATCGGTCTGCAATGATATTGCATATTTTGCGGAGCTTGAAGGCTTGAACGCTCATGCGCGCAGCGCACTCAGCAGATTTGCGGACAATGAACGGGAGGGCGCGTTATGAGCGGTTTTTTCAGCAGCAGACACTCCGCGCTCCGGGCATACACACCGGGGGAGCAGCCGCAGGACATGCAGTATATAAAGCTTAACACAAACGAATCTCCGTTCACTGTTTCGGAAAGGGTGAAAAAAGCCGCAGCGGACGCTGCGGTGCGCATCAATCTTTATCCCGACCCGGAGTGCAGCGTTTTGAAAAGTAAAATTGCGGAAATGTGCGGCGTTAGTGCAGACAACATAATTTTGACGAACGGGTCGGACGAAATATTGAATTTTATATTTATGGCATACGGCGATGAGCAGCATCCGTTTATATTTCCGGACATAACCTACGGATTTTACAAGGTATTTGCCTGTCTGAACGGAATTAAGTATGATGAAATACCGCTCGGAAGTGATTTTACAATTAATGCCGAAGACTATTGCAATAGAGAAAGCAATATAATTATTGCAAACCCGAATGCTCCGACCGGGATTTGCATGACGCTTGATGAAATCAAGAAGATTGCGGAATCAAATCCGGATAATATTGTAACCGTTGATGAAGCGTATGTTGATTTCGGTGCGGAATCGGCAGTCAGGCTGACGAAGGAACTGCCGAATCTGATTGTCACACAAACATTTTC
>CAJJUC010000262.1 GCA_905195005.1 uncultured Eubacteriales bacterium
ACAGTGTTTCACGCTCGATTTTCTCAGTTTGTTCCCTAACTGTCATGAATTTCACCCCCTGTTTACAATAGCATGAAAATGCCGCGCTGTCAATCGCGGCATCAGACTGTTGAAAAAGTCGTTTTCAACGTTTGCAAGTCGTTTACTTTATAATTATGCCGTCTCCGTCAGCGCTGACCGTGATAAGGCTTCCCTGATTTATCTCGCCGTCCAGCATTTTTTCGGCAATCAAATCCTCAACCTTGGACTGAATTGCTCTGCGCAGCGGACGCGCACCGTAAACGGGGTCGAAGCCCTCCTTTGCGAGCAGACGAACGGCGCTGTCGTCAAACGAAGCGTTTATCCCGTTTGCCTTAAGCCGCTTTTCAAGCGATGAAAGCATCAGCCGCGCGATTTCTGCAATTTCGTCCTCGCTGAGCTGCGAAAACACAATTATATCGTCAACACGGTTCAGAAATTCGGGGCGGAACATTCGTCTAAGCTCCTCCGTAACACCGGAACGGATATTTTTCTGCACATCGGCAGCCGTCCGCTCCGATGCAAAGCCGAGTGATTTCGGCTCGGAAATATTCCTTGCTCCGACATTGCTTGTCATGATAATTACGCAGTTTTTAAAATCCACTCTGCGCCCCTGACTGTCGGTCAGCTGCCCGTCGTCAAGAATCTGCAAAAGGATATTGAACACATCGGGATGCGCCTTTTCAATTTCATCGAAAAGAATCACGCTGTAGGGCTTGCGGCGCACCTTTTCCGTGAGCTGACCGCCCTCCTCGAAGCCGACATATCCGGGGGGCGAGCCGACAAGCTTTGAAACGGAATGCTTCTCCATATATTCCGACATATCAACCCTGATAAGCGCACTCTCGTCCCCGAAAAGCGCTTCGGCAAGCGCCTTGCAAAGCTCCGTTTTTCCAACGCCCGTGGGGCCGCAGAATATAAACGAGCCGATGGGGCGCTTCGGATCTTTAAGCCCCACTCTGCCGCGGCGGATTGCTTTTGCAACGGCTGTTACGGCTTCATTCTGCCCGATTACGCGGCTGTGAAGCACCTTTTCAAGATTG
>CAJJUC010000263.1 GCA_905195005.1 uncultured Eubacteriales bacterium
AACTTAAAGAACGGCGTTCAAAACCAATACTTCCTTATCGGGTTGTGACTTTTGCTACAGCCCCTCTTTCTTTATCTTCGGTATTTAACCTCGTCAAAAATTGCTTCTATAGTGTCAAATAAAGGATTGCTGCCGCGTTCACCGTGAATAATCACCGTGCCCGGGGCAATTGCAATCAGTGCGCTCAAAGCAATATCCTCATCGGTCAGCTCCTCGCCGCTTTGCGCAAATTCGGCGGCGTACAGCTCGGTAATATCTTTTTTCCGTTTGCTTAAAATACGAAGCTCGCTTCCTTTTTTCACGACATGCACAAGCTCTTCGCGCGGCGATTGCACCGAAACAAAGAATCGCAGCATATCAAGAAATTCATCGTATTCACGTTTTGCGGCAAATTCATCTGCCGCGGAAAAGCAAATCTGCCGCAGTTCCTCCTTGTAATCTCCGAGGCGGAACTTGATAAACCCGTCAAGATTAAGCAAGTCGTTCTCCGCAAAATAATCCTTAAGCGCCTCCTCAATAAGTGCGCGCCGCCTGTTATAATGCACCGAGGCAAGTATTTCGCCGCTGTCGGCAGAAGCGCTTTGCACTGCAATCGCGGCAATTTCGCTTCTGTCAGCTTCCGAAGCAAATGAAAATTCATCCGCAACGGTTTGGAAATCATCGCCTTTTCGTATTTTCGGATTATTTCTTCCGCGGCATCGCGCACAAATTCGTCAACGCTTGTTTTCGACGGCACTGAAAGCGCTGAAAACAATTCCAAAAAAATCACCTCTCATATATTATGCACATCAATCATCAGCGGTATAACAGAACCGATATCACATATTTTCCCTTTTTTCAGATTTGTAATTTTTATTTTTCTTTCGCTCAGAAAGATCTGCACCGCAGCTCCTCCGGAAAATGCCGAAAGCTCGCCGTTAAGCGCCAGCACATCGGGCGAAAGCATTCCTGCGCTTCCTCCGAAAAAACCGTTTTCGTAGCCTTCAAGAAATATTTCGCCGTTGTCAACCTCCAGAA